>JBDRPF010000054.1:0-62485 GCA_043827325.1 Pseudomonadota bacterium
TCGCGGCGACCCACAGAAATATATATTCGTTATAAAAACAACACGTTATAAACAAATCGACAATTTTGAAAGAAAATTGTCAACATAACAATCTGCCGCTTTATATACCCCTTTTAGCCGGACCTATGGCCTTTCCTTCCCGTTAGAGGCTATCGAGCCATTCCAGAATGTCCTTTTTATTTTCCCAATCAATCCATTCACTGATCTTCGGATCTTCAGAGAGATTGGATTTCATGTATTCGATAAATTTATTTTGCACCGCCTGCTTGCGAGTCAAATCCATGTGGGTATAAGCCGTTGTGGATTGAATGTTTTCATGCCCCAGGCGGTTTTGTATATCCGTAAGACTCTTTCCGGATAAAAGCATATTGACCGCGCAACTGTGACGAAAGCTATGAACCGGATTGATATCTTTGAGGCGTTTCGGACCAAAGGCCTTCTGCAGATATTTTTTACAGATTCGGTAAATACCGTGCCGGGTAAGTTCTGTCCCGCGCTGGTTGATGAACAAGCGGTGCTGATAAAGCAGTTTGGGTTTGGCACGGTATTTGGCGATATAGCGCTTGATAAGTTGAACGGTTCTTTGTTCCAGTTCTATTCGTCGATAGCGGTTGCCTTTACCCAGGATGATCAACGTACTATTTTGAGGATCGAAATAGTCGAGGTTAAGCGTTGCGATTTCACTGGCTCTGGCGCCGGAGTCCTCAAGCAGGTGGAGGATGGTGTAATCACGAAAGCCATTCTTTTTTATTAGGTTGACGCAATGAAAAAGCTTCAGGATTTCATCTGGATAGAGAAAGCCGATCAGTTGTTTTTGAGCGCGTTTCTGAGGAATATCCAATATCCGTTGAGCCACCTCCCGTTTTTCCGGATACATTAGCCGGATCATTTTAGCCAGGGATTTTATGGCAGCGAGCCGATGATTTCGGGTTCGGACAACATTGCCGCGATCCGATTCAAGGTGATCGAGAAAGGAAAGAAGCATCTCGGGGGAAAGATGCTCGACTCTGAGAGAGGCGACTTGTATGGAAAGCCTGCTTGCTGCAAAAGACAGAAACAAGGAAAAAACATCCCGGTACGCTTTGATGGTTTGATCACTACTGCCTTTTATACGTGGCAGGTACTGATCAAAGAATCGATAGATACACGTTTCAAGCTTCATATATCCTCTTTTTTTGAGACGATGAAATCAAGGAGTCCTTGACGCTGCTCGGCATCGATGAACTTAAGGTATTTGGCTGTATACTGATAGACCCGATGGCCCATATAAGCCGCTAAAACGGGCAATGCGTGTTGAGGGCAATCGCCGCGTTCTTTTATGCGCTTCAACGTATTCACGGCGAAGCTGTGGCGCAGGCTATGGGGAGTTGGTGAAGCAAAAATCATATGGCCTATAACCTGCCGGGGGCAATCAATGCCGATATCATGGACTGCCCGGTGAAATACAAAACGCAGCCTGGGATCATTTAATCCTTTTTGTCGATTTCTGGCGAACAGATATGGATTTTGATTTTCAGCCGCTAAAGCATTTCGAACGGATAGGTAGTTGTCAAGTTCTGCGGCCACGGATTTAGGAACAGGGATGAGACGGTCTTTGTTAAACTTGGTTTTTTCAATGTAAATGGTTCTTTCACGGCATCGATAATGATGGAACTGCAGTCGCAGGGGCTCTTTGATTCTGAGTCCACATCGGGCTATAAGGACAATAGCCATATATTCAGACAATTCTTTTAGGTACTGCCTTGGTTCTTTACGGATTCGTTTGCCGACTGCCTCAATTAATTGGTCGGTTTGTTCCGGAGAGAAGATAAATGGGGCAAATGAATGCTCCGGCACGGGCGGGATGTCTGTTAATGGATTTGCCGTATAGTAATCCGTTCGTACCAAAAAATTAAAAAAGACGCGAACAGCGCTAAGAAGACCATTTATAGACATTGGCTCCATTTTAAGGTTGTTCCTGAACTCGAGGAAAAAGGAAGGCTGCAATACGCCCGGCTTGATTTTTTTGTCCTTTATATAGCGATCAAAACATAAAAGACGGGGCCGGATCGGTTTTATAGAATAACCAAGGCTTTGACGATATGCGATAAATTTATTGAGTTGGGGAGCCAGAAAGCTTTCAAAGTTCTTCATCGAAGATTACCCTTCGCATCAGCTTAACATGAATATGGAGATATTTTTCAGAGGAATTGATGGTAGTGTGCCCCATCATTTCTTTAATTTCATAGACGGAGGAGCCTGCCTCCAGCAGATTCTGAGCATAGGTGTGCCGCAACCAGTAGGCCGTACCGGGCAGTCCTGCTTTTCGGATACATTCGGTGATATGCTGGCCGACCGATGTAGCGGAGATGGGCCGGTAAGGCGCCACCAGGTTCAAAAAAAGTCTGCGGTGGCTGCTTTTGGGCCTTGCGCCGATGATATAGGCGGCAATGGCTTTAATGGTGTTTTCAGGAAGGGGAAGCTTAGCTGGGCGATCGTTTTTCCGAGCCGTAAGGGTCAGCTCTGATTGAGCAAATGAGATGTCATCTAACGTGATGAGGCTAATCTCATCCGGGCGCAGACCCAAACCATACGACAGATGTACCAGCGCATAATTTCGAATATTTTTGAATGAAGAAAGTTCAAAGTTGTCAAAGAGTCGTTGAATTTCATGGGTGCGCAAAAATTTGGGCGGCCTGCTTTGAGCAAATTGACGGGCGCCGACCACCAGGGGGGCGAGGTCTTTGCGGATGATCCTCCGGGGGTAATACAGGAATTTTAAGAACCCCCGAAGATAGGAGCGGTATGTTTGGCGGGTGTTGGCAGAAAACCCGGTAAAAAATTCCGCCAGGAACGCATCAATTTGATCAATGCGGATGGAAGCCAATTTGATGTTGTGTCTTTCAAGGTAATCATGAAGGGCGCAAAGGACCCTTCTGATGCGGGCAAGCTTGATGGCTGATACTTTCCGGGTTTGATTATAATAAAGCAGATAGTCCTCGTAAGGATCCGGCAGTTTGCGGTGAGGCGGGTCTATCGGCTGATGGATTCTTTTTTGATCAAATAGATACTGCCAAAGTCCTCTTACTCCGGGCCCACCATCTTGTTTGCTTTTTTGGAAGTCTTTGAGTGTATTAAGGGTAAAGATATCATTCCAGTCAATTTGCTTCTGGATTATGAAGAGGAAAAAGTTGTTCAATTCATTTCGATAGGTATCACATGTGCGGAAAGAATAGCCGGCGGAAATCGTCCATTGCAGGTACTCGTCAATGTCTCGCTTTAGTGTTCGAATCGGGTTATCGATCATGGGTTAATCCTCTGAGCGACTGTTGAAAAACTTGAGCAATCGACACAGGGCCTTTTCCCCGCGTTGATCGAGGCTTTTGGCGCCGACAGGCGTTTAACGGTTCCGGCAAAGAAAGTACTTGAAAAATTGTTCCGTCAAAAGCGATCAAATCTTTTCCGATCAGGCCGTCTCTGGCTTTCAGGTATTGATCGACGGTGAGGCCAAGCAGAGAACAAATGGAATCGCAGCTATAAAAGGACAGGCCATAACGGTCCGCGGCCACAATCAGAAACAGATACAACAGCAGTTCGTGCTGGCTCAGCGCGGCTAAGAATCCATCGGTAAGGAAACGATGAGGAATAAAGCCAAAGCTGCCCTTAATTTGTCTGATCCGTTCGGGGGAGAGTATTTTTTTACGTATCATGTCCACGCCTTTCATCATTAGCCGTATCCACGGCGGGAAAATCGATCCACAATTTGACCGTTACATCCGCAAAAAAGGCAATACGGGCTATTTTTCTCATGGAAAATGCGGCTCCAGAGCCTGCATAGAACTCCCATAACCCATGCGGGCAGCACTGTGGAAGATGGATCATCCATGTTTTTTTGATCGTTTTCGCTCAGGCCATGCCGGCGGCGATTTTCGGCTTCGCGGTGGGCTTTTTTACCTTTATCGGTTCGCCGATACCGTCTTTGCGCTTCACAGTGATTTTTCCGTTTCCCGGCTAACCGGCATGGATCGCTGCAGTAAGCTTGTCCCCTAAAGCAAGCCCGGCAGATGCAGAAAATCAACCCGCACCATCGGCAGTGAATTTGGATCAATAGCAGAATGGACATGCCCCCGGTCTTGCAAACAGCCGGAAGATGAAGTAGAAAGGAAGTATGTGGGAGGAGCTTCCGGCTGATTGCAGTAGCTCTTCTTTAAAGCCCGAAGGTGGCTCTTCGGGCTTTTCCTTTTAAGGCCTATAATGAATTAAAAAGGGTTTTTCAATCCATCTCGAATTAAATACGTTTCAAATTATTAGAGCGTGTTCGTTTCGGCAGAAACTATCGGAATTGAAAAACCGGGGCGCGGGATGGAAGATAAAAGGAATTAAAAGGATTTTTTTAATCCTTTAGGAAGGAAATGGAATCAAATGAGAATTAAATCACAAAACATAATTAAATTGGCAACATAAGAGAATACTATACGTAAAAAATACTGTTTGAAATCCGAGGTGTTCTTGCCGAGATCGATTAGAATATTCCATTACCAGAACAAAAGATGAAAGAAATCTGATAGTCGGTGCTGTAAAAACCAACGAATTAATCGTATTCTTGTAGTCGAGCGAGGTCGGCCTTGTCCTGGGGGCGATTGGAGATCTTTTTGGATTTGATTAAGTTTTCCCTATCTATGAAATTCACGGTTTGTCGGCCATAAACGCCAAAGCAAAGGCGCCGACAATGCAATACTTGACGTCATGTTTGTTTAATAATTCTAAAAACTCTTCGTAATCTTTTTCTGTTTCCACGAAAGCTTATCCCGGATGATCTAATAAACGCTTCACGAAGAACTTGAACAGTTTCAAGGCGTTGGGAGGCAGAGAATTTCTTGTAATACGCTTTTTCAAAACGCCTGGCATCATCAAAAGAGCCTGCTTTGTTAACCCATATTTCTTTCATAACCTTTTCATAACATTAAATAAATTAAAAATCAACATTCCCTTTCTTTCTCTTGCCCGTTGCAGGGCCGCCGTCCACGAAGGCATCGACACCGTCCATAACCACAAGGTCCGGCGAGAAGGGCGCATTGATTTCCGTATTTCATCCACAAGTGCCGCCAGCGTGTCGTTGTGGGTGGAACCGGGCGTCGGGTCGGCGGTGTTGAAGTTGGGCTTGATGAGAACGTTTTTGCCTTTAATCGGGTTGCCGGGAAACGCTTTCAAACTGGATTGAACACCCGCTGTCCGATCTTCGGTTTTCATGAATGTGACAAGACTCATCGTCATTCCCCCATAAAAGCCTGGACATTTGGGCCAGGTTCAAAAAAATGGCTTTGCCGTATATCGTCCGGTATCCTGCCGGTGATGAGTTTGCCGTCAACAACCACTTCCCGGTCCATCCACTCGGCGCCGGCGTTCACAATGTCGTCCTTAATGGTAAAAAATGAAGTTATTTTCCGTCCGGGAAGTATCCCCGCCGGAGCCAGCATCCAGCCGGCGTGACAGATGGCGGCCACCGTCTTTCCGGCATAAAAAAAATCTTTCACGAGCGTAACCATGGCGGGATACCGGTGCATCATGTTCGGCGTATAGCCTCCCGGAATAACAATACCGTCAAAATTTTTGGCAGACCTCACTCATCGTTTGAATCTAAATCATACTCGGGATAAAGCTTTTTTGCACACTCCGGGCAGATGCAATGACTAAAGTCTGCTTCGGAACGATCGCAAATATAGGATTCTATCTGGTTCCAATAACCATTATCGTCACGAATCTTTTTACATGAAGCGCAAATAGGGAGTAAGCCGCTCAGCGTTTTCACTTTTACTAGTGCATCTTTTAGCTCAACAATCAAATTGTCTTTTTCAATCTGAGCGCGCCTGCGTTCTTCGACTTCGATTTTGATCTCTTCATGGGCCTTTTGGATTTCTTCGTACTGAATCCGCAAGCGTCGCCTGATGTCCGAGACAAACCCGCCGAAGAAGGAAACCCACGTCAGCAAAATGCCGAAAAGGACAAATACGAACAGTTCGTATTGAAGCCTGAACCCGGGGCGGCCTTGAAAGTACTCCAGGCTCAAGAGTGCCGCATATAATCCCATCACGCTCGCCAGCACACCAAGATACTGTCTTCGCGTCAGGCGCAGCATGCCGAAGCTGAAAGCGGGCAGGAAAAACATCAACACAATCGGGCGCGCCTCCGGAAACGCATACAGCGGTATCATACCCCACATGGCGGAATAGACAATCTGTTCCCGGGTCAGCGATGGATCTGAAAAGCGCAGGTTGGCGTTTGTGTAAAACAAGACGAAGAACACGCTGTTGCCAAACAGGGCAAGCCCGACGAACATTGCCCACTGAATAACGCTCATGTCACCCACCCCGAGCCGGACCACCACAACTGTCGCCGAGATCACAAGAACATATGTGGCCAAGGCCATGCCGAAACGCTGCAACCGCAGCCGCTGCGCTTTCCGAACAGAGTTGTCTGACGGCACGACTTTTTCACGCGCCGTGTTCTGTGCTTTCGTCATCATCGATTCTCCGATCTCCGCAGTGATTATCTGCTCCGGCATATCAGCCTCCGGTTTTAATTTTTGATTAAAAAAAGCGAAATAAACCTGGGATCCAGATCCCGCGTTGAAACCACGCCGTATTCATTTTCTATTTCGGCAAAAAGAGTTTCCAGGGTTTGTCCCAGCGATTGGGTGATCTCTTCGGGTTGAAGCGCGGTTTTCTCGGACAGCCAGTTTAAAAAAGATTCCTTCATCGAGCGGCGCGTCTTTCGCGGGATATCTTTCCCGGACCAGAGATCGGCATAGAACCGCCTGAAATCTTCCAGGGGAACGGGCAGAAGCGCTTCGGGCATCCCGAGGCAGTGTCTGGCCCACAGGGTGAGTACAAGGTTTTTATGCGTCAGGAGCACATCCGGAACCGGTTCAAACTCCGGCGCCATGAGCGAAAGCAGATTGTCGAAAGCGATGATTTCGTTTAATACGCTTTCGGTTTTTTTAACATCGTCCATCGAGCGGAATTCTCTGTAGAGCACCCCTGTTTTATAGTTGTCATAAAACAGGGGCTTTTTGATCAAGAGCCCGCCGAGCACCCCCAGCCATTCTTCACCCCAGAAATTGAGCGGCAGATTCCGGTGTTCAACCCAGCTTTTCTTGCGCCATTTTTCAGCGCGCCATTTCAGTTTGAGGCCGATGCCGTACCCGGTCCTGAAAATCTCTGAAAGCGGAAACTTCCGTATCAACGCCGCGGAACGGTCCGCGTCCGTCTTTCCGTCTTCTCCCGGCAGAACTTCCAGGCCGATGGCGATATATCCGCACGCTTTTTTTACAACTTTTGTCAATTCTTTCCTGTGCTTGATCTTCTTTCGATCCGCAACGATGATCTGGTTGGAGAGCCCTGCAAATTCTGTCTGGATCTGCTGTAAAATATCTTCACGGGTTATTTTTTTCAAGGCCTCAACAAAAAGGTTGCCCGTCTCGAGCAATTGGACCGGATAGAGCGGGACAGGAACAAGCGGCCGTGTACCGGCACTCTGTTCGAAATATTCCGGCGGCCGGCTTTGGATGTCCGTCGGCGAGGGGGGTTGGTAGATGCCGACGGCTTCTTCGAACGGCAGAAACCCTTTTTCCGCCAGCCGCACATTTCGCAACCGGTAGGCCTCTTCTTCGTACTCGGCGGAGATTACGGTTTGCGATTCCAGAAGGATCTGCTGGTACTTCGCGAGGTCGTGTCCGGCGAGGCACTCCAGGAACTCGGGCAGAAATTCTTCGTTGATTTTTTTCGCGCCGGGGTCCGGTTCCTGATCGAAGGAATAGTCGATGATACGGACATAAAATGTCTCGTCCAGGGTGAAGAAGTCATTGCCGAAATCGGATGGGCTCTGATCATGTTCTCTTATTTTTACCTCAATGTGTTTGGACAGATAGTATTCGACAAACCCGGTTTGCTGCTCGAAAAACCATCTGACAAAGCGATTCGGATCAACTTTGAAGAGCAGGTCGAGCCATCTCGAAACCATTCCCGTATCGATCCGGTCCCTTTCACATACCTCCATATCGAGGATGTGTTCCCATTGCCGGTCGGATGCCAAAGACAGTACGGGAAGCGAATCCGTGATTCCGATATCGTGTATCAGACAGTAAAAGTCCTGCTCCGGGAATGAATGGACGAGGGGCGTGGGCTGCGGAGAATCAAGTATGGCATTCAGGGCCTTTTCAGGGGAAAGAGAGAGGATCTCTTTTCGCTGACTCATGAGGTCCTGTGACCGTTTTAACATCAGTTGGATTTCTTTGTCTTCGTTCATATTCTGCATTTTATTCAAGTTGAGCCGCTCGCCTCCGAACCCCACGGTGCAAATTTCACCAAAAGCATCATCCCGGGTACGGCAATCAGCGTACATCCGATAAAAAAGAATTCCCACCCGAAATTTTTGACAAGAAAACCGGTCGGCGCTGAGGCCAGCACCCTGGGCACACCCATAAGACTGCTCAACAGGGCGTACTGTGTGGCGGTAAATCGTTTATTTGTAATGCTGGCCATGAAGGCGACAAAAGCGGCGGTACCCATGCCGCTGCTCAAATTTTCAAAACCGATGACAACAGATAACACCGGGACGCTGCAACCGATTCTGGCCAGAACGGCAAACCCTGCGGTGGAAAGCGCCTGGAGAAATCCAAACACCCAGAGGCTCCGGTTGATCTTCAGGCGAAGCATGATCACCCCGCCCGCCAGGGCCCCGGCCATGGTGGCCCAGAATCCGAACAGCTTTACCACAGTGCCGATTTGTGTTTTTGTAAATCCGATATCGAGATAAAAAGGTATGGTCATGGCGCTGGCCATGGTGTCGCCGATTTTGTAAAACAGGATGAACGCGAGCATCCAGACGGCCCCCTTCCGGCTGAAATACTCAACCATCGGAACAATGACGGCTTCTGCCAGGGATTCCGGCGTTCCGGCAGGGACTTCGGGTTCGGGGGCCAGGAGTGTTGCGAGAACGCCGGGGAGCATGCAGGCCGCCATTATCTGGTACACGAAGCGAAACGACATGTGGTCTGCCAGTATCAGACCACCGCCGGAAGCCAGCAGCATACCGACCCTGTAGCCGTTGACGTAAAGGGAAGAACCGAGCCCCAGCTCTTCATCCGGAAGATCTTCCCTCCGATAGGCATCCACCACGATGTCCTGGGAAGCGCTGAAAAAAGTGACCAGAAACGCGGCAAAGGCGACCATCCAGGGGTTGTTCCCGGGGTCGGTGAACCCGAGGGCTGAGACTGAAACAATCAACGCCGTCTGGGCCACGAGGAGCCAGCCCCTCCTCCTCCCCAGAAAAGGGAGGGTGAATCGATCCAGAAAGGGCGCCCAGAGAAATTTAAGCGTGTAGGGGAGTCCGACCAGGGCCATCATGCCGATCACGGCCAGGTCCACCCCTTCTTCTTTCATCCACGCCTGCAATACGGTTATGGTCAGAAGAAGCGGCAGGCCGGAGGCAAAACCCATAATCAAGGCCACCAGCATTCGGCCGCTTAAGATTGTATTGAGAATCGGTTTAGGGGCTTCCGGATTCACGAATTCCTGTGTTTAACGCTGCTCGAGTTTTTCCAGCTCGGCCGGGGTTGCGATGGGCCCGAATCTGCTTTTTATGGCCAAAAGGCCGTTTTTCTGTTCATTAAGGACATCGAACAATATTTGAGGAACATTCGATTCTTTCCCGTATGCCCCTGTCTGCAGGTCGATTCTTTTGATGATGTTGTCGATATACAGAGAAAACTGCTTGATGTAGAGTTCTTCGGAATATTCCTTGTCGATAATGGATTTAAACAGCGCTTTGAGATCATTGTACACAGGGAGATTTCCTACGGGAGTTTGGATCGCCGCCACTTCGCCGTGCACATGCCTTTCCAGCCACGCCAGCCACACTTTTACGTCTCTTTTTTCTCCGAGCAGTTTGTCCGAAGTGCCGCCTCTGGCCTTGTCCGTCAGAAAATAATTCAACCCGGCCATGACCGGCCTTTTGTCCGGTGAAATTCTTTCATTTCCAAAGAATTTGAATTGAGCGTCCATGTAGTCTGCCAGCGCGCCGGGAATAAAAGGAGCGTTCGCCCAGGGTTGCCGTTTAATGCCGGTCGCGCCGACTTCGGTGGCCGTTGCCGCGGATACGATACTGGCGCCGATGACAACCCCGTGGTTCGCGTCTTTCGACGCCCAGACAGGGGGCATTGTATCGCTGTCCCTGCCGCTGTATGTGACGATTCTCGTCTCGACGCCGCGCGGGCCTTCTGATTTTTCAGAATAATTCTTTAACGCCGATGAGGACAGCGTGCACCGGGAGTTGGGATGGGACACGGGGATTGCTTTTCCTTTTTCATCGGTCATACCCCGTTCCCACGGCCCCTGGTAGTTCCTGCCCTTCAGGGGCGGTTCCTCGCCGTTTCCCGTCCAGTGGGGGACACCGCTTTCATCAATGAGAACATTGGACCATATCACTTCGGTCCCGGGTTTTCTCAACAGCTCCATAAGGAACGGGTCGCCCTCCTGGTTGACATCTTCGACAATACCGAAGATACCGCACTCCGGGTTGATCGAACGTATGCTGCCGTCTTCATCGATCCACATTTGCGCGAGATCGTCCCCGACAAAGTGGTCTCCCGCCATGGCGGTGGTCGTTTTTCCGCATCCGCTTGGGGCTGCACCGGCGCACCATGTTACGCGGCCGCCGGGTCCTCCTATTCCGGTGATAAACATGTGTTCCGACGTTTCATTCCCTCTGTTTTCGTATACGGCCTTGTCGACGGAAAAGCGGTGATTGCCTTTTTTCATCAGCAAGGTGTTGCCGGCGTATGTACAATACATGCTGTATGTCGTTTGAAAGCTCCGATCCATGTAAACGCGTGCGTTGGGTAAATCTTCAGGCCTGTTTGATCCTTCACTGTGTATGTTGGTGTAAAAATGCTCGAGACGGTCGACTTCTCTGTCAAAATCGGAAAAGGCGTTTCGGTAAAGGATCTCCGCGCTGTGACACACATAGGCTGAGCTGGTGATCTCCAGTGCCGGGTTTGACGCGGGAGACCCCACGGGACCCCGCATATAAAAACCGACGATCAGGGTATTTCCCTTCACGATGCCCGACATTTTTTCACGAATGTCATTCAGCGCATCGGCTCTGTCTATTTTGTTGGCAAGAGAACTGATTTCCTCCCCCGGGTTGGCGATATAAAAGGTTCGGTCGATAATCCGCCCCTGTTCTTCTTTTAAATCATAATGGATGGTATGTCCCGGCATGGGAAGTGTCTTTTCTTCCCCTTTTTTTAAAGCCAATTCCCGAATAAACTGTCTGTCCGCTTCAGACCCGGTGTTGATGAAAACGGATTCCGGGTCGCACATGGCAATCGCATTTGCGATCTTGATAACCACTTCCGGGTGCCGCATTTTTCGCATCCGGGACAGATGCAATTCGTCCAGCCGGGTTTCAAAAAGCTGTATTGCGGCTTCATAGGTTTTGATTCCCCCTATTTCGACGACGATATCGACCCCTTTCTTTTTTTCCAGCATGGGTATTCCTCTTTTGAGATAGCTTCTATTTACTGATTGTTGGTAACGGATGGGTACGTTTCTATAATGAGATCGTCCAGGTTTATTTTAGGAACATGATGGACACCGTTATCGTCACGCCAGTACCGGATATCATCGTCCGGGCCCACCGCCTCTATAACGACGTCTTCTTTGGGTTTTCCGATTGCAATGACAAGAAGTATTTTCAACGCGTCGGGCACATTCAGGATTTTTCTGAGCTTCTGACGTTTTATCGAGGCGATCATACACCCGGCAAGGCCCACTTCTCTGGCGCCCAAAAGAATGCTCTGGCCGGCAATACCATAATCACATCCAATGTATTCCGTGGCCTTTTCCGTGTCGGCGAGAATAACGATATACCCCGACGGCCTTTCCCCTTCTGTTGGACCGGGCCAGGTCTTTAGATATCCCGCCCAGCCCAGGCAGGAAAATATCCGGGCGTTTTTTTCATTGTCGGCGGAAAGAATGTACCTCAAGGGCTGCAGGTTCGCGGCAGATGCGGACAGTCTTGCAAGGTTCACCAGGCCTTTCAACGTTTGGGCATCCACGGCATGGTCCTGGTAAAAGCGTCTGCACGTCCGGTTTTTTCGAATCAGGTCTTCTATCATGGCTCAGTTTAGGTTAAACCTATTTCCCGTGTGTGGACAGTTGCTGGCGAATCCAGACCATGACCTTGTCAAACTCGCTCTGAAGCTCCATAAAGGCCTTTCCCCTGTGACTTACACGGGCTTTTTCCGCCCGGGTCAATTCTGCAAACGTCTTTTTAAGAGGCGGATAATAAAAAACGGGATCATATCCGAAACCGTTGGAACCGGCCGGTTCTTCGGAGATCAGACCTTCGCATTGCGCTTCATATGTCAACGCGGGTCCTGCCGGAACGGCAATGGATACGGCACATTCAAAGGCGGCCCGACGGTCTGTTTTCCCTTTCATTTCTTCGAGCAGCCTTGCACATCGTTGCTGATCGGTTGCATTTTCACCCGCGTAGCGCGCGGAAAGCACGCCGGGTGCCCCGCCAAGCGCTTCCACCACAAGGCCTGAATCATCGGCCAGTGCCGGAAATCCCAGGACTCTTGCGGCAAAACCGGCCTTTTTGTAGGCATTTTCATCAAAGGTGTTGCCATCCTCTTCCGGGACGGGGATAGGGCCGAAATCGTCCAGATCTTTAATCGTGAGAGAGAAGCCCTTTAAAAAATCCTTGATTTCAGATGTTTTCCCCCGGTTTCTCGTGGCGATGACCAGGGTAATCCGGTTCTGCATGGCACCTTCAACTCATTTAAAATTGTTTAAAATCTTTACAAAAAAATTTTTCTATATCATAACGGTCCCAAAAAATAAGAATAAATCAAGGTTTCATCATTGTAAAGTCTTTTCAACGGCATAGGATAGCGCAGAAAACACTTTACACTGCGAGTTGCGCTGTTATATTAATACGTTTCGAATATATAGCGTATTTGCTTAAATAAAATGCGGTCTTTTATATTCACGCAGAAGCGACCCGAACCTTTCCGGACCAAGGAAACGACCATGCACAAACTGCTCGCCGGGCGTCCCGGAGAAAAGATGCTGCTTCTCGGCAACGAAGCGATCGCCCGCGGTGCGATCGAGGCGGGTGTCGCCGTTGCAACCACATATCCGGGAACACCCTCTTCGGAAATTTCCCTCAATTTTTTTCAGATATCCCGGGAGAGCGTCCTCTATTTCGAATACAGCACAAACGAAAAGATAGCCCTTGAAGTTGCGGCCGCTTCGGCAAATGCCGGTGTGCGCTCCATGTGCGTAATGAAACACGTGGGGTTGAATGTGGCCTCGGACGTTCTTGTTTCGCTTGCGTATGTGGGGGTCAGGGGCGGTCTTGTTATCGTTACCGCCGATGATCCGTACATGTTTTCCAGCCAGAACGAACAGGACAACCGTTATTACGCCAAGCTTTCGGGGCTTCCGCTTCTCGAGCCTTCTTCGGTGGAAGAGGCAAAGGACATGGTTTTATATGCGTTTGATCTTTCTGAAAAATTGCAGGAACCGGTTATCTTCAGAACCACGACGCGGATCAACCATTCCACGGCGGTCGTTGTGCTGGGTGAAACGAGGACGCCCGTAACCGGCGGTGATTTCGCGAAGGACCCTTTCAATTATGTGATGGTTCCGGCTGTTTCCCGGAAGCTCCATGTCAAACTGCTGCGCAACCTCAAGAAGGCGGAAAGGATTTCCGAAAAATCCGAATATAATTTTACGGAAGGAGAGGGGCCCCGGGGAATTATATGCAACGGCGTCAGTTACAATTATGTTCACGATGCCGTAAAAGATTTTAACATCAGCCATACGGTCAGGATACTTCGCGTCGGCTTTTCACATCCCATGCCCCGGTCCCTGATCACGGAATTTTTGGCAGGCTGTGAAAAGGTGCTTGTCGTCGAGGAGGGCGAGCCTTTCATGGAAGAAACGGTCAAAGCCTTTGCCCAGGAGAAGGGACTGTTCCTCACCATTCGGGGAAAGGGTGAAGGCCTTTTCTCCCGTCTTTACGAATACGACCCCGCGATGGTGCGGCGGTGTATCGCTGACTTTTTCGACGTGGAATACACACCGGCTGCGATCCCCGATCTTTCAGACATACCGGATCTCCCCCAGCGCCCGCCCACCCTTTGCGCCGGGTGTTCCCACAGGGCCGTTTATTATGCGGTAACACAGGCGGCGGAAGGCGTGGAAACCATTTATCCGACCGATATCGGATGCTACACCCTTGGATTTATGCCGCCCCTTTCCAAGGGGGATTTTCTGGTGTGTATGGGGTCTTCCGTGGGAACGTCCTGCGGTTTTTCAAAAGTGACGGGGAAGAAAGTGATCGCCTTTATCGGGGATTCCACCTTTTTTCATTCAGGGGTTCCCGGGTTGATAAACGCTGTTTTCAACAACCACGATTTTACGCTGGTTATTCTTGACAACGGGACCACGGCCATGACCGGCCACCAGCCGCATCCCGGTGTCGATATGGAAGAACTGGGATTGAGCGGTTACGGCCGCGTGTCCATTGAGGCAATTGTCCGGGCCGCGGGCGTGACCCAGGTCGCCGTCATAAAGCCCTACAAGGTAAAAAAGAGCATTGACGCCATCAAGGCGGCGATAAATTACAAGGGTGTATCGGTGGTGATATCTCAGGAGCCGTGCATCCTGTATGCGAAAAGCCTTAAAAAGGCACAGGGCAGACCCTTTTATGTCGGGGAGAAATGCAAAAATCACAGGGACTGTATCAACGCGCTCGCATGCCCTGCCTTTTACATCCGGAAAGACAGGGTAAAGATCGATCCCGCTCTGTGCACGGGCTGTACGCTCTGTGCCCAGGTCTGCCCGGAGAATGCCATATTGCCTGTAAGAAAAAAGTGATTGTTTAAACCATGGAGACAACGAGATTAATACTGGTTGCGGTCGGCGGGCAGGGAAACCTTCTCGCTTCCAGGGTGATTGGAGAAGCAGCGCTTCTTTCGGATATCCCTGTTCGCATGAGTGAAATCCACGGCATGGCGCAAAGGGGAGGGGTCGTTGAGTCTGCCATTCTGTTCGGCGATGTGAAAAGCACCATCATTTCAGATGGTGAGGCCGATGTCATGGTCGGATTCGAACCGTTGGAAACACTCCGTGCGCTGAACAAGTGTAATTCAAAAACGGTGGTTGTTGCGAACCTTTCCCCGCTTTCCCCTTTTACCGTAACTACGGGAAGCGGCGTGTATCCGGGTCTGGAGGAGCTGCAGGCGCTGATCCGGGCGAAAACGGCAAAGCTGATCGCATTCAATGCCGTGGAACTGGCAGAGCGGGCGGGCAATATTTTGTCCGTAAACATGGTGCTCCTCGGCGCCCTCGTCCAAACCGGCAAAATCCCTCTGTCGGCCGACACTGTCAAAGCCGCCATTATCGCGAGAACGAAAAGCGCTTTTCTGGAATCGAACATGAAGGCTTTCGAACTCGGTTTTTCTGCTGCGGAGGCAATCGGCTAAAAAGGATTTTTTCGAAAAAAAATGAGTATTAAAAGAAGACTCTATTTCGTGCTGGTCGCCATTTTTTTCGTGGTGGTTATGGGAAGTACCGGCTACTACCTCATGTTCGGCACCAAGATCAAATTCATGGACTGCCTGTACATGACGGTTATTTCAATGACCAGTGTCGGTTACGGCGAGATCCTTCCGGTTACAGGAAACGTTCCCGCTCAACTATTTACCATGGTCCTGATTACCTTCGGCATGGGGGTTATTTTATACGGGATCAGTACGCTGACGGCATTAATGATCGAAGGAGAACTCTCCGGAATCTTGAGGAGAAACAAGATGGAAAAACAGATTAAAAAGCTCAACAATCACTATATTGTCTGCGGCGGCGGCGAGAGCGGCCATCATGTCCTTGATGAGCTTTTCAAGAACAGGGAGGCGGTCGTTCTGGTAGAACAGGAAGAGGAAAACATCGAACGGTGCCGGTCCACCATAGAGGATCTCCTTTATGTCAAAGGAGATGCCACCGATGACCAGAACTTGGTTGTCGCCGGGATCGAAAGGGCTACAGGGATCATTGTCAGCCTGCCGTCCGACAAGGACAACCTTTTTGTCACCATGACGGCGAGAATGCTGAATCAAAAAATACGCATCATCAGCCGGCTGGCGCAGCAACATCTGGCACCGAGACTCAGAAAGGCCGGTGCGGACCGGGTTGTCTCTCCGAACTTCATCGGCGGCCTGAGGATGGCTTCCGAAATGATCCGCCCCACGGTTGTTGATTTTTTGGACAGCATGCTGCGCAGCAGCCAGGGGCAATTGAGAATGCATCAAATCGTGATCACCTCAAATTCAAATGCTGTGGGAAAAAGCATTATGGAGTCCGGATTGAAAGACCGGTTCGGGCTTCTGGTTCTGGGCGCAAAGCAGCCGGCCAAGGAGATAGAGTTCAATCCGCCTGCCGCGATGATTTTACAGCCCGGCTTGACGCTCATCGTCATGGGAGAGGTCAACAAGATCGCAGATGCGAAAAAAGTATTCTAAACTTCCTTCTACCCCGGGGTTCTTTTCTTTTCCCGCCTGATTCTGACCGTGCGTGCACTGAAATCTGTGATGATATGCTCAAAAAACAGTGCACCGGCATCCCATACCGAAGTAAGTATTTTATAAAAACATTTACATTTCAGCATATTGAAGTCTTGGCATGAAAAATGCTAAGCTTTTTCATCAGTCAAGGCGATTGGGTATCAGGCGCATCAATTGAAGGCAAAGGAGAGATGGAAGATCCTTTACAAACACCGGAGCTTGTGCAATAGAAAATAATTCAGCATGCAGTTTCACGCGGGGACGGGTCATTGATGATGACGCGGCGAATTCAACAAACACCCTGCAATTTGTTTAACTCCGACTGTTTATTCCATCTATGCTCCAAGAACTCTCCATCAGAAATTTTGCCATTATCGATGACCTCCAGATATCTTTCTCAGACGGTTTGACCATTTTAAGCGGTGAAACCGGCACCGGAAAGTCGATTATCATCAACGCGGTGAATCTTCTTCTGGGAAGCAGGGCGACCGAAAAAATGATTCGCAGCGGTGCGGAAACCGCAGAACTCGAAGCCTTGTTTGAGATTTCCCGGGGAAGTAAAGTGGCCGAAATAATTGAAGAACACGGCTTCGAAACTTCCGAAGGCCTTTTGATAAGGAGAATCATTTCACGGAAGGACAGACACCGGAATTACATCAACGGCCGCCTTGCCACCATTCAGGTGCTCTGTTCGCTGACCGAAAACCTGGCCAGCATCTCCGGCCAGCATGCCCATCAGGGTCTTCTGAAAGAAGAGCAGCAGCTCAACATTCTCGATCAGTTCGGGAATTTGATGCCGCTTCGCAGGGAGGTTTACGCCTGTTTTCACGAAATACATCCGCTGATAAAGGCGTTGCATGATCTCAGGAATCTAAGGGACCGGCAAACAGAGCACGTTAAACTGCTTGAATTTCAAAAAAGGGAGATTGCCGCGGCCGCCGCAGCACCCGGGGAAGATGAGGCCCTCGAGCAGGAGCGGATACGCCTTAAAAATGGAGAATTTCTTTATTCGGCTGTCCATGACAGCTATGAAGAACTCTACAGCGCCCAGGGCGCGGTGGTTGAGAGGCTCGCCGAAGTGAAAAAGAATCTTGAAAAGGCATCCCAGATCGACCATGAACTCTCAGCAAAGGTGGAGCGCATGGCAGAAGCCGAATATCTTTTGGAAGATATTTCGGAAGCGCTAAGAGACTACCTGAAAAACATGCAGGTCGATGAAAAGCGTCTCGAGGAGGTCGAGGTTCGCCTCGACACGCTCTCAAGACTCAAGCGAAAATACGGAAAGACGCTCGATGATGTCATTTCGCGTTTTGAGTCCATCGATTATGAACTCTCGGAACTTGAAAATATATCCGAAAAGATCGCGAATATCGAAAAACGAATCGGCAGGCTCCATCACCGATTGACCGAGCTGGTTTTGCGGCTTTCCGGAGAGAGAAAAAAGACAGCTGAAATGCTTTCCGAAAAGGTCGTTAAAGAACTTTCAACACTCAAGATGGCTCAGGCGAAATTCGAGGTGAAACTTCAAACAGCACCCGCGGACGACCAAACGGATGCCTATCTTTGCGCGGAAGGGAAGGCCGTGAATGAAGCCGGCATCGACAGCTCGACGTTCCTGATCGCCCCGAATGTCGGAGAACCCTTGAAACCGCTTTCCCAAATTGTCTCGGGCGGTGAACTGTCACGGGTCGTCCTTGCGCTAAAGGCCATTCTCGCCGAGTCGGAATCGGTAGAGACCCTGGTTTTTGATGAGGTTGACGCCGGTATCGGTGGAGGCGTGGCCGAGGTGGTCGGCAAAAAAATGTCTTCCCTGTCCCGTCATCACCAGATCATCTGCATTACGCACCTCCCGCAGATTGCAAAATTCGGCGACCATCATTACAAAATATCCAAGCGCGTATCCGGCGGCAGGACAAAGACCGTCATCGACCGTTTGAATGAAACGGAACGCATAAAAGAGATTGCCAGGATGCTCGGTGGTGTGAAAATCACCCGGGCCACCCTGGATCATGCGCACGAGATGCTGGATAAATGAAGGATGAATCTCTATAGCATTCCACCCGCATTGACACTCTGCTGTTTTGCCGGACTGGCCGGTTTAACGGTTTTTCGCGGGCGTTGGACAAAGACAACGGTCCTCTTTTTCATCATCTGCTTGCTCGGTTCCTTCCTCTATATCGACATCCTTTTCGCGTTCAATGTGAAATCCGCTGAAACCGCTTTAATTATCAGCCGCTCGGATCATTTCTTTTTGGTCTATATCATTCCGGTGTACATCCATTTTTTTCATGAATTCCTCGGCGTGTCCAAACGAAAATGGCTGATCCGTACCGCGTATGCGTATGCATTTCTTCTCATGTTTCTGACGCCGACGCCGCTTTACATCGCGTCCATGCAAACGCATTACTTCGGTCTTTTTGCAAAGGGGGGCGCGGTTTATCCGTTTTTCGGTCTGGGAAGCCTTTTTGCCACGGTTTACGTGCTGGTGCTGGTGTGTCATTCCATCCGGTTAGAGAAGAGCGGCATCCGTAAAAACAGACTCAAATACGTTTTCGCCGGATTCGGCGTAATGGGCATCCTGAACGGGCTGGATGTCCTCCCGGCATACGGATATCCCGTGTATCCTCCCGGAAATTTAAGCTTTATTCCGCTCATTGTTTTTGCCGTCGGGGTTTTCAGCCACGATCTTCTTGACATGGGTATTTTGATCAGAAAGAGTCTGGTCTACTCTCTTCTCACCGCTTTTTTGACCTTCATGTACGCGTTTATCGTCATCGCTGCGGACAGGGTGTTCAGGGGGTACCGTTTTTCAGATTCAACTTATTTTCCGGTCCTGTTTTTCTTTCTGATCGCCTTTGTGTTCGGCCCGTTGAAAACAGCCACGCAAACGCTGACAGACCGCCTGTTTCTCAAGGGTAAATACGACTATCAGAAAACCATTAAGGATGTCAGTCGAATGATCGTCTCCGTGCTGGATCAGGGTGAAATTTCACGGCGACTGCTGGGTACGGTCGTTGACGCGATGTTGATTGATCACGGCGCTCTATTCCTCGAAAGCCCCTGCGGTTCGATGTATATATTGTTTACATTTCGCGGGAAATACGATTTGTCCGAAGACCTCAGGTCCGTTCCCAAGGGATCCCCCTTGATCGATTTTATGGAAACGGGCCGCGGCGCCGTTCGAAAAAAGCATCTGATCGATCGTGTGTCGGATTCGCATATACAGAAAGTGCTTGCCCACATGAACGCACTGCGCGCGGAGATCGCGCTTCCCATGCGTTTCAAAGACGCCGTGAACGGTTTTTTCATTCTGGGTGAGAAACGTTCGGGGGATATGTATACAAAAGAAGACATCGACCTTCTTGAAACACTCTCACGCCAGAGCGCGCTCGCCATAGAAAATGCCCGTTCCTACAAAACAATCCAGGATTTAAATGTGCGTCTCGAAGAAAAAGTGGAACAACGGACGCAGGCGCTGAAAACCGCGCTGCATGAAACGGAACGCGCCCAGGAGCAGCTGATCCGTTCGGAAAGCCTGGCCGCAATCGGTCAGTTGATTGCGGGTGTTGCCCATGAACTGAACAATCCGCTGGCCAGTGTCACCAGCCTGGTTCAATCCGCCGTAGAAGACATGGAGCAGCGGGACAGGCAGACATTGTTGGATGAAGCGCTGATCGATGATTTAAAATTCGCAGACAAAGAACTCGGCAGGGTAAGGTCGATTGTGGCAAGCCTTCTGGGCCTTTCCCGGCAAACCCAGACCTATACGGAGCCGGTGAACATCAATATCGTCGTAGCGGACGCCTTAAGGGTGCTTCACAACCAATTCAAACAGTACCGCGTTGAAATTAATGAATATTATAGTCCGGATCTACCCGAAATCCACGGCAATTTTGCCAATCTGGGGCAGGTCGTGCTGAACATCATACAGAATGCCATTCAGGCTGTGGCCGGCAAAGAGGGGAGGATTCGTCTCACGACCCGTTTTGAAAAAGATACCGGTCATGTCGTTTTTGAATGCAAAGACAACGGCCCCGGTGTCCATGAATCCATCCGACAGGATATTTTTAAACCTTTCTTCACCACAAAAGAGGTGGGCAGGGGAACAGGCCTCGGGCTCTACATCTGCCATGAGATTGTTCGGAAACACGGCGGCAAATTGGCGCTCCGGAGAACGGATGGAGACGGGGCGCGATTTGTAATTGAGTTGCCTGTAAATATTCCGCACCCGGCCGCCGCCTCTCCTGCCTGAGACTGCCCGCGTAAAAACACAGTGCACCCCCCGAGTTTTGAACCGAACCAGCGGCCCCTGTGAAATGTTGCGGTTTCCAGCATAACGGGGTGGTTCTGTTTTTGAACAGGTCCAATTGCCTTGACAATTTTGGGTTGATACTATTACATATAGTGTTTATCTTTAAAAACATGATCGCAAAACAAGGTTGATACACAGGGAAGAAGAGGGGTGTTCGAATGCCGATATACGAATTCAAGTGTTTGAAGTGCGAGGAATTTATAGAACTGCTTTTAATGAACCCGGATGAAGAAATTGAACTGAAGTGCCCTTCATGTAAATCCGAGGAGCTTGAACGGGTTCTCAGTGTTACCGGCTACAGCGTGGGTAACGGTTCTCAGAAAAAACAGGGAGTGACATCACGAAAAAAGACCTGTTCAGCCGGGACCTGCACCACCTATGAAATTCCCGGGCCGACCCGTTAAAATACCTTGCCCGGCCCGTTGCCGCGGGAAACAGGTTCTTTACTTTGGTACGGATTTTCAAAAGGAATTTAGATGAAACAGATCTACAACCGGGAAAAACAGCAGTTCAAAAAGCTTTTCCAGGAAGAGCATATTGATGATTTCGAAGAAAGATTCAAAATTCTCGAAGTTTTCCTTCAGGCAGAGCGCCATATTACCACCAGCGAATTCGTAGAGATTCTGAGAGAAAACGGCTATCCTTTTGAGCACGATTTTGTCAGGGACACCCTTAAGTTGATGTGCCGCTTCGGCTTTGCCCGGAAAAACAGATTCGACAATGGTCATGTTCGTTATGAGCACCTGCACCTCGGGCAGCATCATGACCACATGATCTGTACAAAATGCAGAAAAATTATCGAGTTTCAGGATGAGCAGCTCGAAAACCTGCAGGTAAAGATTGCCGCGACCCGGGGATTCCATATGCTCCAGCACAAGATGGATATATACGGCATCTGTTCAGAATGTTTGGAAGATCGGGGTCAGCATATACCGCTTGTTCTGGCCAAAAAGGGCGAACGGTTGAAGATCAGGGATTTTACCGGCGGCTCAAGCGCTCGGATGCGGTTATTGACGATGGGCTTGAGAATCGGGGACGAGATCGATGTCATTACAAACATCGATAAAGGGCAGCTGGCGGTCGCTGTTGACAGTAAACGATTTGTTCTCGGGCGCGGGATCGCCCAGAAGATAATCGTGGAACCGATTAAAAGATAAAGGAATTGAAAGCTTATGCTTTTAAGTGAGATGAAAAAGGGTCAGGTCGGAACCATCACCCACGTCGGGGGTGAGAACTCCTTGCGAAGAAGAATACTCGAAATGGGCCTGGTGAAGGGTTCCGAAGTGTATGTGGAAAAATATGCACCACTGAAAGATCCGCTTGAACTGATCGTGAAAGGATATCATGTCTCCCTTCGGGTTCAGGAGGCTGCGCAGATAACCGTCGACAATGTAAAGTAGTTACACCATGATGCATCAGCGGCGTCTTACCATAGCCCTTGCGGGCAATCCCAATTCAGGCAAAACCACCATTTTTAACAACATCACGGGGACCCGTCAGAAAGTCGGAAACTGGCCCGGGGTAACTGTTGAAAAAAAAGAAGGGATCGTCAATAAATACGGACATGAACTCAGGATCGTCGACCTTCCCGGCACCTACAGCTTGACGCCGTTCTCCATCGAAGAAATTATCGCCCGGAATTTTGTTTTAGACGAATCTCCCGACGTTGTCATTGACATCATCGACGCCTCCAACCTGGAACGAAGCCTTTACCTTGCGACTCAGCTCAGAGAAATCGACTGCAAGGTCATTTTTGCCTTGAATATGGCCGATGTCGCCCAGTTGAGGGGAATGAAAATAGATGCCGACACGCTTTCCCAACTTCTTGATGTGCCGGTTGTTTTTACCGTCGGCAACAAGAACGAGGGATTGGACCTGCTGTTGAAAAAAGCTGTTGAGCTGGCCGAGTCGGATTATGAAATTCCTCAAAAGCGAAGGGTCAAATACAGCAAGGATATAGAAGACTCAATATCGAAGCTGCGGGAATTCATCGAAAAGAGGATCGAAAAATCGTTTCCCTACAATTACCGGTGGACGGCTATCAAGCTTCTGGAGGACGATGAGATCATCAAAGAACGCATCGTTCAAAAGGGAGGGGGCGGCGGCCGGGAGATTCTGGAAGAAGCCCGATCCTATCGAAAGTTCCTCGTGGACCGGTTCGACGATGATCCGGAAATTGTTATGACAGACGAACGATACGGGTTTATCGCCGGCATCGTCATGGAAGTTCTCACCACCTCTGCAAGAGAGCGTGTCGACATATCTCGAAACATCGATCTTGTTCTGACAAACCGATTTGCCGGCTTTCCCATTTTTATTCTCTTCATCTGGATCATGTTCCAGTTGTCCTTTTCGCTGGGCGTCTATCCCATGGGATGGATCGAGAGCGGTGTCGGATGGATATCAATGTCCGTGGACAGTCTGCTTCCGGACAGTTTCGTTAAAGAGCTCCTCTTGAACGGGGTCATCGCCGGTGTGGGAAGCGTTATCGTCTTTCTGCCGAACATTTTGATACTTTTTTTCTGCATCGCTCTTTTCGAGGACACGGGTTATATGGCGAGAGCTGCGTTCCTGATGGACAAGATAATGCACCTCATCGGACTTCATGGAAAATCCTTTATCCCCATGCTCATGGGATTCGGATGCAACGTGCCCGCCATTATGGCGACCCGTACGCTCGAAAGCAGGAAAGACCGCATACTGACCATACTGATTACCCCGTTTATGTCCTGTTCGGCCAAACTGCCGGTCTATATTGTTCTCGCCGGCACATTCTTCGGCGCCAGGGCCGGAACCGTCATCTTTTCCATTTATCTCGTCGGCATTATCCTTTCCATAATTACAGGGCGGCTATTTCGGTCTACGCTTTTGAGAGGGGCCGACGCGCCATTTGTTATGGAACTGCCGCCCTACAGAGCCCCGATGATAAAGAGCCTGTTGATTCATATGTGGGACCGCAGCAGGATGTTCTTGCGGAAGATGGGGGGTATCATTCTCGTGGGCTCCGTTGTTGTCTGGGCGCTTTCAGCATTTCCGCGAAACATCGCCGGTTCTGCGGAGTATGCCGCAGAAATTGAAAGGGCCAAATCATCCTATGCAAACGAAATTGCAGCGGCGGAAGGACCTGTCAAAAAAAAGATAGAGCAGAGAAGGGATGTCGAGATATCCGAATTGATACGGGCCCGGCAGGCCGAAAGGGCGGAAAAGTCGTTTATGGGCCGCATCGGGAAAACGCTTTCGCCGCTGTTCGCTCCTCTGGGTATTGACTGGCGCGGGAGCGTGGCGCTCCTGACAGGGTTTGTCGCCAAGGAAATTGTTGTCAGTACCCTTGGAATACTCTATGTTGTTGAAGATGATGAAGATTCCGATGCGCTTCGAAGAGCCCTTGCGGCTTCGGATATGACGCCGCTTTCCGCACTTTCAATGATGGTTTTTGTGCTGCTGTACCTGCCCTGTCTGGCAACGATTGGCATCATCAGGCAGGAGACCGGATCTTACAAGTGGATGTTTTTCAGCATCATTTACAGCACCATGCTGGCATGGGTTGCGGCTTTTTGTGTTTATCAGGGGGGAAGATTTGTCGGATTCAGCTAACCCGAATATTTTCTATGAACACCTTGCTGACGAAGGTGTTCATAGAAAATATAACCATTTCAAATTCGTGATCTGTTTCATCATTGGCTGTGACCGAAAGGCCATTGCGGTTCATGAAATTTTTTGAGAGACTTTTTTATTCGTATGGAAATTGCTGTAGTATGAGGAATCCGGTCCAAACCGGGAGGATTATCCTTCATGCCGTCATTTCAACCCGCATACATTGAATCTTATAATAACGGATCGCTTGCGGAAAAGAAAAAGACCGCTTACGAAATTTTAAGCTCCTGCACGCTTTGTCCCAGAAAGTGCGGGGTTGATCGCTTTTCCGGAGAAAAGGGCGTGTGTGAAACCGCTGAAAAAGCGTACGTTTCCAGCTATAATCCGCACTTCGGGGAAGAAGCGCCGCTGGTGGGAAGCAAGGGTTCCGGCACCATTTTTTTTACGCACTGTAATTTGCTGTGTATCTTTTGCCAGAATTACGATATCAGCCATGAAGGCCGCGGCGAGGAGATAACCGACGAGCATCTGGCAGACATTATGTTGTTTCTGCAAAATGCAGGGTGCCACAATATTAATTTTGTCACCCCCTCTCATGTCGTTCCCCAGATTATATCCGCAGTTGAAATAGCGACCAAGGCGGGCCTTTCAGTTCCGCTGGTTTACAACACGGGCGGATACGACCGGGTTGAAACCCTGAAACTGCTCGAAGGCGTTTTTGATATCTACATGCCTGATTTTAAATTCTGGGACCCGGAAGTGGCTGCTGCCGCCTGCGATGCCGGGGATTATCCCGATGTCGCGCGCAAGGCACTGGTCGAAATGCACAGGCAGGTAGGGGACCTCGTGGTGGACAAATCCGGCATCGCCCGGCGCGGACTTTTAGTCCGGCATCTTGTTTTGCCAAGGGGGCTCGCCGGTACCCGGGAAATAATGAGGTTTATCGCCAGGAAAATTTCATTGAACACCTATGTCAATATTATGCCCCAGTACAGGCCGTGCGGGAGAGCCGCAGCGATCGATGCCCTTTCCCATTATCTCTCAAAAGATGATTTTGAAACGGCCGTGCTGGCCGCAAAAGAGGAGGGCGTCGAGCGGCTGGACAAACGAAAGCGCGTTTTTCAACTGTGGTAGAAAAACGTTTCGCGATGTTCGGGTCAGCGTGCTGCCGGAAAATGAATCGATATTCGAAGATTATCCTTCTTCTGTTTGCCTTCAGCGCATGCGGCAGTGTTGCGCTGGCCGAACGCCTGTCTGTTTCCGCGCAGGAGGCGAACATCCGTTCAGGGCCCGGAACCCGGTTCAAAACGGTATGGAAGGTCGGCAAGCACCACCCGTTTATCGTTTTGGAAAAATCCGGTCCATGGTACCGGTTCCGTGATTTTGAGGGTGATGAAGGCTGGGTGCATAAATCTCTCGTGAGCGACCTTCCGACCGTGGTTACCCTGAAAGATCAGAGTAATATTCGATCCGGTCCGGGGGCAGACTTTAAGATTGTGTTTGTGGTTGATAAAGGGATTTCCTTTAAGATCGTAAAACATAAAGGCAACTGGTTTCATATTCAACACGCTGACGGAGACGAAGGCTGGATTTACAAGTCTTTGGTCTGGTATGAGGGGATTGATGAATACGGCGGGAAAAAATAATCCGGGTAGAAATCTGATTGTCGGTGTGGGGTCGGCACTCATAGATATACTCTCCCATGAAGATTATGATTTTTTGGAAAGAAGCGGCGCCATAAAGGGGGGGATGAAGTACGTCGACAAAGAATTCATAGAAATGACAGTGTCGCACGCTTCAAAACGACCCGCCGTGATCCCCGGGGGATCCGCCTGCAATACCGTAATAGGGATCGGAAAGCTCGGAGGCAGAGCGCGGTTCGTGGGAAAGTGCGGCAGCGGAGATATGGGGCTTTTTTTTGAATCCGGTCTCAAAAGCAATAATGTCGAACCCGCCCTGCTTAAATCGGCTTCACCCACGGGAAGAGTACTTTCAATTATTACGCCCGACGCGGAACGCTCCATGCTAACCTATCTCGGCGCATCTTCCGAGATGGTTCCGGAAGAAATGACTTCCAGGAATTTTGAAGATGCCGCGATCGTTCATGTGGAAGGGTATTTGCTTTTCAATACGGATTTGATATTTGAAACCTTACGTTCCGCGAAATCGGCGGGGGCGCTGGTTTCTCTGGATCTCGCCAGCTTTACCGTTGTGGAGGCCTCGAAATCGTATCTAGAAAAGCTGGTGGATGAATTCGTGGATATTCTCATCGCAAACGAGGATGAGGCACTTGCCTATACCGGCTACACCGACGAGATAAAAGCGGTTGAAAAACTCTGTGAAAAAGTTGATATTGGTGTTCTCAAGGTCGGGCCGCGCGGAAGCTATATCGCCCGGTCGGGCCGCGTCATGAAAATTGAGCCGAAGGGAACCGGTGCGGCGATCGATACCACCGGAGCCGGGGATCTCTGGGCGTCCGGTTTTCTTTTCGGGCTTGCAAACGGGTATCCCCTTGAAAAATGCGGTGAACTGGGTTCCATCTGCGGGTACGAAGTCTGTCAGGTTGTCGGTACGAAAATTCCGGAAGACGCCTGGCAGCGAATACGAAAAACACTGGAGGAATAATGGCAAATAAACGTATTTCCCGGTCACGAAAACGGGAGCTTGAAGCGCCGGATGAGTTTATCACATCTACACAAAGGCTGATCAGGTTTGCCACAGAGCATAAGGAGAAAATGTTAATCGGTGCCGGGATTGTTGTCGCTCTCTTCATCGGTTTTCTGGGCAGACAGTATTTTTCGGAAAGGGCTGAAAACAAGGCCTTTGCCCTGCTCGATCAGAATATCGGCAAATATGAAGCAATAACGGGAAATGCGAGTCCGGAAGAAGCATACGTCGGCGTGGAAAAAGATTTCCAGCAGATTCTTGAAAAATACTCGGGAAGCGAAGGCGGAAAAATCACACGGATAATGTTTGCCAATATTTGCTTCAACGGCGGGGATTATGACAGGGCAATACACCTGTACGACACGTCACTTGAAGAGTTTACCGAAGTCCCGTTCATTAGAAATATGATTTTGAACAGCCTGGGGCATGCCCATGAAAAAAAGAAGGACTACCCCGCGGCGGTAACCTATTTTGAACGGTCCGTTCAGGAATCGAATTCGGCATTGGAGAGCGACGCGCTTTTCAATTTAGGGGTGCTTTACGCCGAAATGGGCCAGCATGACAAAAGCACGGATGCGTTTAAGAAGATCATATCCGGCCACAGCGACTCCATTTACTATGAGATTGCAAAAGAGCGCCTTGCCGGTTAGTCAAATATAAGTGTTGGGGTGAAAGCTTGTTTTAAGCGAAAGCTTCCCGGGGCGGGTTCCTTATTTCGGGCCGACATCCAGGTTATACTTCTTTATTTTCTGATTTAGCCCGCTTTTGCCGATGCCGAGCAGCTCCGCGGCATGGGACTGGACGTAATCGGTCAGCGTGAGCGCCCTGATAATCAATTTCTTTTCGACCAGGGCAAGGGTTTCATACAGTTTTGCGTCGGAGGGTATCCCTTCCAAATGGAGCGTGTTGTAAACACTGTCCTTGAAGTCGGCGGGCAGATCAGACACTCTGATGATCTCATCAGGGCAGAGGACCATGGCCCGCTCGATGACATTCTCCAGTTCACGAACATTTCCAGGCCATATATAATCCTGAAACAGCTTTTCAACGTCGCGTTCAACACCTTTTACCGGGGCAGCCATTTTCCGTTCATCCGAATACTTTTCTATAAAATGATCGACCAGAAGACGGATGTCCTCGGTACGGTGTCTCAAAAGCGGTAAAACAACGTGGACCACGTTCAGGCGATAAAAAAGGTCTTCCCGGAAGTTTTCCTGTTTGACTTCTTCCTTCAATGTTTTGTTCGTAGCCGTGATAAGACGGATGTCGACAGAGACCGGCTTAACACCTCCCACGCGTTCAAAAACCTTTTCCTGAAGAACGCGCAGAAGTTTTACCTGCAGGTTTTGTGAAAGCTCTCCAATTTCATCCAGAAAGAGCGTCCCGGTGTCCGCAAGTTCAAATCGTCCTTTTTTCATGGCTACAGCGCCGGTGAAAGCCCCTTTTTCATGGCCGAAGAGCTCACTTTCGAGAAGCGTCTCGGCCAGCGCGCTGCAGTTGACCGCGATGAACGGCTGGTTTCTTCGAGGACTGTTAAAGTGAATGGATTTCGCCACCAGTTCTTTACCCGTTCCGCTTTCACCCTCTATCAATACGGTGGCGTTTGTCGGCGCCACTTTCTGAACGGTTTCGAAAATATCCTGCATCTTTTTGCTTTTACCAATGATATTTCCAAAGCTGAATCGGGACTCGACGGCGCTGCGCAACCGGCGATTCTCTTTGACCACCCGGTACATTGCTATGGCCGTGTTCACATAAAGAACCAGTCTTTCATTGTCGAAAGGCTTGAGGATATAGCTGTAGGCACCTTTCTGCATCGCCTCGACCGCTTTATCCACGGTCCCGTGGGCGGTCATCATGATCACGGGCAGGTCCTGTTCAATCTCTTTGATTCTTTCCAGCAACTGTATCCCGTCCATGACGGGCATTTTCACGTCTGTCAGCACGAGATCGACGTCAGAATCTTTTAATATGTCAAGCGCATCCTGCCCGCTGTTGGCCGCAAGGGTTTCAAATCCTTCTTCCTGAAGGACTGCGCCCAGTATGAATGGATAATTCTTTTCATCATCTACGATCAGGACGGTCTCCATACGCAAATCCTCTACGCCAAGGGCAATTCAATGGTTACGACGGCACCCTTTGTCGGTCTGTTTTCAATAAAAATTCGCCCGCCGTGGGAGGCGATAATATTTTTAACGATGCCAAGACCCAGGCCGGTCCCCTTTTCCTTTGTGGTGAAAAAAGGATCCCATATCTTCTCAAAGAGATCTTCCCTTATGCCTTCCCCTTCATCTCCTATGCATATATATATGGTATCGGCTTTTGAACGGATTTCAACATCGATTCTTCCGCCCGGGGGCATGGCCTGCATTGCATTGAGCAAAATATTCAGGAACGCCTGGTAGAGCATATCCGAATCGGCCATTATTTGGGGGATGTCATTTTCGTATTGCTTATCGATCGAATGGCCGCGTTCTTCGATTTGAGATGACAGGTAGGTGATATTTTTATCTAATACCTCGGATACCCGGCACGAGATCAGGTTTGGCGTTCTCGGTCTTGCGAAATTGAGAAAATCGGTAATGATACTATTTAACCGAACCGCTTCCTCTACAATGATGTCCGGTATCGTGTTAATTGAGTTGCTGTTTGACATTTTCTTTTTAAGGAGTTCAGCCGAACTGCTTATGATTCCCAGGGGGTTGCGGATTTCATGGGATACGGCAGCGACCATTTCTCCCAGGGATGACAGATGTTCTGCCCGTCTCAATTTCTCCTCGAGCCTGAGCCGCTCCAGGGCCTTTTGCTCAATGATTCCTTCTCCTCTTTTGACCACAAAAAAGAGTATGAGAAAAAGAACGCCCATTACGATGGTACCGGTTATGACAACACGCATCTGAAATCCGATGACCGCTTCGTAGTCTTTCGACAGATCCTGAATGATTTCGACAACACCGAGCACCGGGCCGGATAACGGTGAAAGCGACTGTTGTTCGGCGCGCAGCGGTGCGAATGTGACCATTTTGCTGTGCTCGGGAGATCCGAGCATAATCTTGAACAGGTTTCCGCTTTGAACAAGTTTTGAAGTAATTGCTCCGGACAGGGCGTCTTGATAGCGCGCCCCGCCGAAATCTGTTTTTCCGATCAGCTCCCTGTCAAAACTATACATTATCAGGTCGTTTTTATAATCGTAGATATTCACCATATCTACATTGAAACTGTGAAGCGTGCTCCTGACGACCTTATCCATTCGGTCTGATTGGTCCTTGTTTCTCAGTTGAATTTTTCCGTATTTGAAGTAAACAGGAATGATAAATTGTAAAAATATTTGGTGATTCAGATTTTCAACAAGAAGAAGGGCGTAGTCCTCGCTTTTTTTGAGAAGCGTCGTTCGTGCATAATGCGTGTTGAGTATAGACAAAACAAGCGTACCGATAAATATAACAATCAGGCTCGTAATGGTGAAGTACTTGACCAGCCTGAAAGGCTTTACTTTTTCTTTTGAAGACAAAGCACTCATGCGCGAAATAATAAAAAAACTGTCGTTTAAAGTCAAGGTAAGCTTTCGGGCAACTCAAGATTCCCGGAGCAATGCGATGACACTGGTGATACTTTAAATATGTATTGTCACTATCGGCGTTCGGAAATTCTTTGGATGATGTTTTGTAAGGTTTGACAGAATAAATCAACCGGTGGTTTCAATACTCCATATCCGCGGTACCTGAGCCGGAATGAAAGTGCTTTTGAAGAATTTTGAAAAAATTTTTAAAATCCGGTCATACTATATGTAGTAGCATGTTTATAATTAACACAATATAAGGTAAATTGCTATAAATTATATATAAATTATGCATAATTTACAATAATGTTCTTGACATTAAAAACTTATGGGAAGTAAAATTAAGACAATCTGAAAAACAGGTTCGGCTTAACAACTAACTGGAAATCGAATCATTTACCGAATACAGAATAAACGATGGGCAGAAATTTCTTAAAAGAGATCAGAGAATCAGTCATGATGAGCAAGGCGGAACTCGCTAAAAAGGCAAATGTATCGCCCATAACAATCTCCCGTATCGAAGAAGGGATGCCTTGCCGCATGGAAACTCAGCGTAAGATTCTTTTGGCTCTCGGGTTTGACCTTTCTGAAAAAGAAAAAATTTTTGGAGATTAAACGCATATCATGGCATTTGGATTTGGAAAAAAACGGCAGCTTGTCGGTTTGGATATCGGTTCCCGGAATATAAAGGCCGCTGAGATTGACGAAACAAAAAAAGGAAGCGTCCTTAAAAATTTCGGCATGGTCGATGTCGAGCCGGGAGCAATAGAAGACGGCGTTATCAAGGATCCTCAAGTCGTATCCGATGCCCTTCGCAAACTCTTTAAAGAAAACAATTTTAAAGACCAGAATGTCACCCTGGCGATCGGGGGGTATTCGGTTATTGTTAAAAAAATTGACGTCAAGACCATGTCGGAAGATGAACTTCAGAAGACCATTAATTTCGAAGCGGAACAGTATATTCCTTTCGATATCAGCGATGTGAATTTGGATTTCCAGATACTCGGCGAAAACGAAAACAACCCGAATTTAATGGGCGTTCTTCTCGTCGCAGCCAAAAAGAGCATGATTGATGAGTACGTTAACATTGTTGATATGGCAGGGCTTCATGCCGTAATAATGGATATTGACGCATTTGCTCTCCAAAATATCTTTGAGTTAAACTATGATATGGAAGACGAAAACGTCGCATTGATCGATATCGGGGCGAGCAAGACATCGTTGAATATCCTGAAGGATAAAATATCGGTTTTTATGCGGGATGTTTCCCTCGGGTGCAACCAGATAAACCAGAAGATCGCCACTCTTATCGACTGTTCGCTGGAGGAAGCCGAGCAAATAAAACGCAGCGAACAGTCAGACAGAATTACCACCGGGGATTTAAGAGAGATCGTTTCATCCGTGACGGCTGACTGGTGCACGGAAATAAAGCGGGCCCTTGATTTTTTCTATTCGACGTATCCTGACGATGAGATCGACAAAATCGTCCTCAGCGGCGGCGGGGCCAACATACAGGAATTTCGCCAACTTCTGGCAGCGGAAGCATCCGCCGAAGTTGAGACCATCAATCCCTTTCAGAAGTTCGTGATAGATGACGGGTTGGATTCTTCATACATTGAACTCATAGCACCGCAGGCCGCTATTTGTATGGGCCTTGCAATACGAAAAGTTGCCGACAAATGATACGCATTAATCTGCTGCCCTTTCGCGCGACAAAAAAGACGGAAAACATAAAACGTCAAATTACTGTTTTTGCGGCTGTCCTGGTTGTTCTGATAGTGGGCTTGGCCTGGTACCATCTGGCGCTGAACAGCAGCATCAATGAATTGAACAGCAAGATAGAAGACGTTAAACAAAAAGTGGCGAAAGAGGAAAAGATCGCCAAAATGGTGGATTTAATAAAGAAAGACCTCGAAACGCTCAATCAAAAAATCGATGTTATACACGATCTCGATATGAAACGGGAAGAGGCGGTTCGATTTCTCGATATAATGGCTAAAACGGTGGTTGCGCAACGGATGTGGCTTACCAGACTTGAAGCGCAGGGAAACAGTGTCAACATCGGAGGGATTGCGCTGGATAACAAAACGGTGGCGGACTACATGACCCGCCTGCAGGAAGCCAGTTATCTCGATGCCGATGAATCGGTCCAAAAAGACGAAACCACCGAAGCATGGCAGAAACGCCTCGAGGATTCCAAGTGGTTTGCCAGCGTAAATCTACAAAGCATAAGGCAGATCGCAATCAGAAATAATAATCTCAAAGATTTTCAAATCACCTGTCAAAAAAAGCCAAGGGTCATTTCTGAGACAGGCAAAGCGGAAAAATAATGAAAATACCCAATCTGTCCTTAAAAGCGCTTGAGCCATTGTTTGGTAAAATCGGAAAGCTGTCCAGGCTTTACCGAATATTGATATCCATTGCCATACTTGGCGTGCTCTCAGGGCCCGTCATCTATTTTTCCATTCTCCCCAAGCAGCAAGAAATAACTAAATTGAAGGGCGATTACCAAAAGCTGGAAGATCAGCTCAAAACACTGCAAATAAAGGCCCGGCAGCTGAAAAAATACCAGGCGATGTACAAAGAGGCTGAAGAACGATTCAAAATTGTCAGGAAAGCACTCCCGGAAAAGGAAGACATCCCTTCCCTGTTGGCAAGCATTTCAAGCTCCGGAAAGGATGTCGGTCTGGATTTCGTGCTCTTTCAGCCTGAAGGTGTAAGAGTAAAAGATTTCTATGCGGAAATTCCGGTGAGATTAAATGTCACGGGCAATTACCACAACGTTGCGCAATTTTTCGAAAAGGTCGCGATGCTTCCCAGGGTCGTCAACATAGCAGGCCTTCAGATGGGACAGGGAGAAGGCGCTTCAATGCTGAGCACTTCATGTACGGCATTTACTTACCAGTTTATAGATAAACCAAAAGAGGAACCCAAAGAGAAGAAAAAGAATAAAAAGTAAAATAACAACTGAAATTCCAAAACAACGAACGGCAAATTATGCATAAACACACTGTCACAACTCGGACCACACTCTTCTTTTTATGTCTCCTCCTTCTCTTGTGGGGATGCGGCGGCGAGACCGAAGCGCCTCAGCAACCCAAAGTGGTTACCAAAAAGATAACGGTTAAAAAGGGTCCGGAAGCAAAGCCCGTTGTAACCGCACAGGCTGATGAGAAAGAACCCGTTCCCAAAAAGCCGGAGCCGGAGCCGAGCGTTACCGACGTTGTCACAACACTTGCAGACGATGCGAAAAACAAGAAACCGACCGCCCCGATTACTGCCGGCGAGCCTCCAGTAACAGCGTCGCCCGCACAAGTTGCGATTTACAGTCTTGAGGGAAAGGTCGATCCCTTTGAACCGCTATTTAAAGCTGTACCGGCAGCAACAAAGACCGTCGAAAAGAGAGAGGCAAAGATCCGCACTCCGCTGACGCCGCTTGAGAAAATAGATTTGAGCCAGCTCAAGCTCGCTGGCATCATTCTTGCGGACAGTGGCAACAAGGCGCTTGTTGAAGAGGCTTCCGGAAAGGGGTATGTCATCGAAGAAGGGACATACATGGGGACACGCGCCGGGAGAGTCGACAAAATACTGCCGCATGCGGTCATTGTTGACGAGCCGCTGCTGCCCGTCGAAGAAGTGAATAAGGATTCCATATATGATGTGGATGGTAAAAACTTTTCCATATATTATTCAGAAGGAAAACGGTTTATCAATATCGACGGGAAAAAATTTGAAGCTAAAATTAGTCAGGTAGACGGCAAATCGTATTTTGTCGATCCAAAGGAATTAACACTTCCGAAGCCACCTGGAGAAGAATAGTATGGTATATAAAATCAAAAAAACGATGGGGATTAAGGTCCTGGCTATCTTTATGGTTATTTTTACGACATTCTTCGTTGGATGCGTTCCGCAAAAGACGGTCAAGCAGAAGAGCGGGGATACCCAAGAAGCTGTTCAGGACAAGCTCATTAAAGCGATAACCACGGATGAAAATGCCGAATCGGTTATGATAACCATTCAGGGAAATCAGCTGCTCACTTACACATCGGTAAAACAGCCTATCCCTTTGGGCGTGCTTCTTTACTTTCCCGAGACGGCCCCCGACAAGATCGAAACCCGATATACACCTGACAGCAGTGTTGTCGATTCGATAAGTGTGTCTGAATTGACCGACAAAGGGCGTACGACCAGGGTCGAAATTTTGTTGAAAAAAGACGTGTCGTATGAGGTCACCAGAGAAGACGAGAACCTCACGGTTGCGTTCACAAAAACGATCGCGGCTTCATCTCCTGCCGAACCGGCAGAACAAAATGAAGCCTCCGGTGTTACAGCTGCTGCGGAAATGAAGCCGGTTGAAAAAGACATGGTCGCCGCCACCCGCCTGGAATCGGTTGAGACAAATCAACTCGACAAAGGCATGACGGTTGCCGTCAAGGCAGATGGCGCGATAAAAGAATATAAATCCTTCACCACTGAAAACCCGGCCAGAATCGTTTTTGACATATACAATGTCAAAAGCCCCTTTACGACGGAGCAGGTAATTCCGGTTGATTCTAAATGGGTAAAACGCGTTCGGCATTACGGCTATCCGGACAAAATCCGTCTCGTTCTCGACACATCCAAATCACATCTTTATTCGTTTGCAGCGGTCCCCCGGGAAGACGGTCTTTTGATTACTCTCGGCGGCGACACGGAAGTTGCCATGAAGGAGAAGGAGACGATTGCAAGTGACCCCTCGGGAGTCGCCTGGGTAAACCGGATCGATTTTTCAAGCGAAGATGCCGGGAAATCGACCATAATTGTCGGAACCACGAAACCTGTTGCATACGACATCAAGAAAACGGCTGTCGAAAGACTCCAGCTCAGACTGTTCAGCACGAATCTGCCGGATTATAGCCGGCGACCGCTCATTACCACGCGTTTTGAAACGGCGATTGACCGGATAGTGCCGGTACAAACATCCGCAATGAAAGATACGACGCTGATTGGAATTGAAATGCGCGAGGCGGTGCCGTATTATGTCGAGCAGATGGACAACCTGTTGCTGATTCATTTCGAGGCATCTTCAATATCACCCAAACCGCTGGAGGCAGCCGATCTCCCGACATGGCAGAAAATCGCAATGGAGGGTATGCCCGAAACCGGCGTTTCCGGGGCGACGATTTCGGAGCCTGCGGAAGCGGGACGGACAATGGAGATCCGGGGAGGAGAAATACAGGAAGGAGCCGGTCCTGGAATTCCGCAGCCCACTGCAGATAAAGTGTACACCGGCGAAAAAATCGCCATTGATTTTTACGACACCGATATCAAGAATGTGTTTCGCATTCTCAAAGAAATCAGCGGAAAAAACTTCGCCATTGACAAAGATGTAACCGGCAAAGTCACGTTGTCCCTTGCAAGACCGGTGCCATGGGATCAGGTTTTGGATCTTGTCCTGAGGATGAACGCGCTCGGAAAGGTCGAGGACGGAGATATTATACGCATCGCGACACGTCAAACGCTGAATAGTGAGGAACAGATCGATAGAGCCAAGTTCGCTTCAGAAAAAAAGGTAGAGCAGGAGGAAAAAGCGCTCGAGCCGCTCGTTACGGAATATATTCCCATCAACTATGCCGACGCACAGGCGGATATACTGCCGCATATTGTATTAACCGAGGGGCGCGGAACCGCTACCGTCGATACGCGAAATAACCAGATTATCATAACCGACGTCGCTGAAATGATCGAGCAGGCCAAGACGACCATCGAGAGAATCGACAAGGTCACCCCGCAGGTCATTATCGAGGCAAGAATTATCGAGGCCAGCAACAGCTTCTCACGGACGCTCGGAACGACGTGGACCTCAACCGTCGGCCCGATCACGGATTCCACGCTGGGCAGGGTCGGCGGTGATACAACGTTTACCCTGGGTGCGACAAACCCGCCGGATGCGTCCAACGGGGTGTTGGGGATCGATTTTGCACGGCTGATCGGCACGCCGCTCTCCTTTAACCTCATCATCCAGGCCGCGGAATCCCGGGGCGAGATTGAAATTATTTCCGCACCGAAAGTCGTGACCCTGGACAACACGCAGGCCACAATCAAGCAGGGCCTGTCCTATCCGTACAACAAGCTGGATGCCGACGGGAACACGACAACGGAGTTCAAGGACATCGCTCTCGAGCTGCTTGTCACACCGCATGTGACGCCGGACAATCGAATTTCAATGAAGATTGACGTTAAAAACAACGAGGTCGGCGCGGTGATAAACAACGAGCTTTCATTTACCACCAAAGAGGCCACGACGGAACTTCTGGTAAACGACGGTGATACGGTTGTCATCGGAGGGATCCGAAAAACGACACGCAGGGATGATAACACGGGCGTCCCGGGATTCATGGACATCCCTATCATCGGCTGGCTTTTCAAGGCAAAGACTGTTGAGGACCAGAAGGAAGAACTCCTCATCTTCATTACGCCCAGAATCGTTCAGCTTGAACAGCGTACGATGTAAACCGACATACAACCGAGCGGAGCAATTAAAAGCCCCCTGAAACAGGGGGCTTTTTGTATTTGGTGAAGGGGGGAGGCGTTATCGGTTATGATACGGACTGCTCAGATGGTGGTCCAAAATTTATTTTCCCTGCTTGTTTTGGCTTTTTAATTGCAGCAGGGTTTTATTTGCTTCCTGGCCCATGGCCGTTTCCGGTGAAATTTCAACCACTTTGCTGTACGCTTTCATCGCATTTTGGTAGTCCTTCGACAGAACATAGGCCCTAGCCAGATAATAGTGCAAATATGAAATCCGGGGGGCAATTTTTATCGCTTTCTCGAGAACAATTACGGCTTCCGGGATCCTGCCCGATGCGATATATACCTGCCCCAGGCCGTACAGCGCTTTAACATAGGTGGCATCCGGCACGAGCCCTTCCCGATAATAATTCAGGCAATCCTGATAATATTTTTCCGAAGCGGCGTACTCTTTTTTATAGTAATACGCCACCCCCAGGTTCAAAAAGGCATTTTGCGGCGTTGTATAGAGCATGTTCTCGGTTACGTCCTTGAAGCAGGCAATGGCGGCATCCCATTCACTCTTTTTAAGGTAGGCCATCCCCAGATTATTCTTGGCAGCCGCGTACCCGGGATTGAACTTCAGGGCCTTTTTAAAGTGATCCACGGAAAGGTCCAGTTTTCCCTTTTCCATGTAGGTCAGTCCAAGGTCATTATGAAGAAATGGATCATCAGGGGTTAGTCTTTCGGCTTTGAGCAGTTCGTTCAGCGCAGCCGTGTAGTTCCCCTGTGACATATATCCTTCACCGAGGTTTCGCGCTGTTTCGGCCTCCTTTTTTCTGATTTCCGTTGACGAGCAGGAAACCGCAAAAAGAATCAGAAGCGTGCATGTCGCAAGGGAAAAGTAATTTTTTTTCATCGGTTATTCCTTTGTTGTATTTTTCTGAAAGTCGTTTAGACTCTCGCTGTCCGCGGGGAAAGCTTTTCCACCCCCTAAGCCCATCGATTCATAAATTCGATGACGAATTTATTTTACCCAGGGCTTAGTGCTGCCCTCGGCTGTGAGCTCGGGCCGAACGGAGTAAGCATTTGATCAATTCTGTTCAGTAAAATACGTGACCGTATTTGCGAATCGAAGCACTAAGGGAACCGGCTCATCACGGTCTTGACCCCCCGGTCCGACAAGAATTGCACCACCTCATTTTTCAGGACGGCGTCGGTCAGCAGTATTTTGGATGTTTCCGGCTGTTCGATCAGGTACCCCTGGATGGTGATGGACGTGTTATGCTCAACGGGCCGTTTCGCGGCAAAAAAGGTCGGATTCCGCGTATATTCCACATCAATCGCTTCCAGAAGTTTTTTTGTTACATCATGCACATTGTCTTCCATAAAGATCTGAATAACCTGAAAACCGGTTTTTTCTATGGCGGCAATGGCATCGCCGTATAGATCTCCAAAATCAACGAGAAGGGGCCTGCCGTTGCCGGTTGAAATCAGGTTTGACACGGCCTCTACCTGAACGCCGGCGTATGGGAACGATATCATAACGTCCGGTGCAAATCTATACCCGATTGCCGTTATTATATCACTGACAAAAGCTTTCCGGTTCAGGGGGTTTGTAAAGACGGCATCTGTGGAAGTATTTTTGTTCCGGCGCGCTTGAGATTTCTTCTCATTCGCACCCCCGTCCTTGAGAACGTCTTTTACGATGATGCCGTTCTGATCCAGATAGCGAACGATTGATCCCGGGGTTCGCTCGTCCGGATCGCCGATAAGGGTTACGCAAACGCTGCGACTCGACCCGGCACCCGAAAAAGGCTGTTTGAATATCCACCTTGCATCAATTTCCACCTCAACGCCGTCATCCGAAAAAGCGATCCGTTGCTTCGATTCCTCTTTTTCAATTGGCACAAACAGGGAATCGAAAAGCTGTTCCGTTGAACTCTCCGGTTGAACCGGGATAACCTTCAGGTTTTTCCAGACGGCTTTTATCCGGTTCAGTTCGGATTCTTGAATGCCGCCATTTATTAAAATGAGAAATCGAGTACCGTCTTTCAGTTCGATTAACGGGGTCGTGGTGAGATCGAGCTTCACGTCCTCCCCGTCCGGTTGCGGCAAATAATAGACGCCTTTATTCAACAGTTTTGCATCCAGAGCAGAAGCCGCTTCAACAAGCGGCGGCTTTGGCTGCTCGTCCGCAACTCCTGCGGTCAGGGATGCGGGTGCGCTTGAATCAGGCTGAATGGAACTTCTGCCGGTCGAAGAGACCGCCACGTCTCCCGAACCCTCCAAAACGGATTGATACCACGGTTGATTCCGCATGGCCGGTTCCGGAATGCGGATGCGTTGATCCGTATAGATGAGGTCTATGTCTTTTACCTCCGGGTTCAAAAGCCTGAACAATTTAACCCCTTCTTTGTACGAATCTGTTCCATAAGCTCCGAACTTTCGTGAAATGAGACTGGACACACAGTCTCCTTTCCGAGTCTCATACGCCGCTGAATAGGCTTTAAGGGCTTCAGGAATGCTGGAGATGGTGACAAAGGGAATGGTCACGATTCCGGATGACTGACCGGGCAGGGTGCTCCCCCGTATTTTTTTTAAAGGGATTAAGATATGCTGTCCGGGGCGGATAAGGTCTATGTCGCGAATATGCGGGTTGATACGTTTAAATATTCTAAGGAATTCCGGGAAATCCTGGTGCGCGATTTCTCCTTTTTCCTTGAAGAGTTTTATGACCCAATCATTTTTATTGACGACATACTGGTCGCACAATATGTCCCAGCCTTGGTCGTATCGAACGATATAGCTCTTATAATAGAAAGCCCCATACAACGGCAACGGTAAGATAAAACATAAGAGCAGAACGATAAACATAAACCCGGTCGGAAACGATGCTTTTTCAGGTTTCATGCCTTTTGAACCTTTTTAAGATTCAAATCCTTTGCTATCGCTTCGGAGACACGTTCGATAAATCGTTCGAGTTCGTCGCCTTGCAGCGGTTTTCCGGGTTCCGGGACATGTTCCAGATCCTCCGGGTGAATATAAACAGGCGTGTTTACAAGTTCCGGATTGGGGGAAATTTCGAATTCCGGCGGAAATTTATTGTCAAAATACATCTCCTGGAAACCCGAAAATTTAAGCGCATGTGCTGTTGAATCAACGACTGCGATATCCGTATGATCGATAATGCCGCGTTCGTATGCGGTCACCAGGCCGGCCAGAGATTCACCGCCGTGGGTACAGGCGATATGCCCGTTGTGGTTTGCCGTCAGTTCCCAGTCCATAATGGCCTGTTCCGCAACTTCAACAAAAAAAACCATTTTGACGCCGGCCGTTCTGTTGTACCGTTTGACCAGGTGGATCACCCTCGGCATTGAAACGGGGTTGCCGATCATAGCAGCCTGCGCGACACTGGGTTTTACCGTAACCGGAACAAATTTCCGTTTTTTTTCATCAGGCTCCAGATAATAGCGGTAAACAGGGTTGGCGTGTTCCGACTGAACCCCCACGATTTTCGGCAGGGTCTTTATTATGCCGGTGTGAAAGAATTTCAGAAATCCATTCAGGACCGCGGTGATGTTCCCGGCATTTCCAATGGGAACGACGACGACCTTGTTTTCCATGTCATATTCAAACTCCTGGGCGATCTCGTAGGAGAAAGATTCCTGACCCAGAATGCGCCAGGCGTTCTTTGAGTTGAGGAGCGCGACAGTGTATTGTTCCGATAACGCCTCCACGACCTTCATGCAGTCGTCAAAAACGCCCGGGATTTCATACACCGCGGCACCGCTCCCCAGAGGCTGTGAAAGCTGCTGCGGCGTAACCTTTTTGTGGGGGAGCAGTACTGCGGACTTGACGTGCGGCTGAAGAAAAGATGCGTATAACGCGGCGGCGGCGGAAGTGTCTCCGGTGGAGGCACAAATGGCCAGTACATCTGAAATGTGGCCCTTTTGAATCAGGAAATTGATGTAGCTCATGGCGCTTGCCATGCCGCGGTCTTTAAAAGAAGCGCTCGGATTCTGTCCGTCGTTTTTGAAGTAGAATTTTCCGCCCACTTTTTCCTGCAAAAAAGAGTTGGCTTCCACAACGGGCGTGTGCCCTTCTCCCAGGTAAACGACGGCATTCAAGGGAATGACCGGTCCGATAAATTCATGATAGCGGTAGATGCCTTTTAACGCCGGGATGTTCAGCATCTTGCGATAATCAAATATCCGGTGCCATGTTTCGCCCGAAATCTTCTTTAACCGGTCAAAATCGAGATCATCGATGAGCAGTACCTGGTTGCAGTTCGGACACGTGTAGAGCAGCTTCTCAATACTGTGTTCACGGTTGCAGTCCAAACAGCGGTATATCAGCCTCGCGCTGTGATCCGGCATGATGAAAGGACGAATTTCTTTAGGGAAATCGTCAAGTTTCATGGTTTTATAACTTCCATGCCCCCCATATAGGATCTGAGGACTTCGGGAATAATGACAGATCCGTCAGCCTGCTGATAATTTTCAAGTATGGCCGCGACGGTGCGGCCCACGGCAAGTCCCGACCCGTTCAGCGTATGGACAAGTTCCGTCCCCTTTTTTCCTTTCCTCCTGAATCGGATATTACCGCGCCGGGTCTGAAAGCTTTCGAAATTGCTGCACGATGATATTTCTCTGTAAACACCCTGGGCCGGCATCCATATCTCTATATCATACGTCTTGGCTGCGGAAAAACCCAGGTCGCCCGTGCATAAACTCACAACCTGATACGGAAGTTCGAGGTGTTTCAGGATTGTTTCCGCATCTTTTAAGAGTTTTTCGAGCTCATCGTATGAGGTTTCCGGCGTTGTGAACTTGACCAGTTCCACTTTGTTGAACTGATGCTGCCGGATCAGCCCTCTCGTATCCTTTCCATATGAGCCGGCTTCGGAACGGAAACAGGGAGAATAGGCAGTGTACAGGATGGGAAGCGCGTCCTCATCCAGGATTTCATCCTGATGGATATTGGTGACTGGCACTTCCGCGGTGGGTATCAAAAAGTACTCCCGGCCTTCGAGCTTAAAGAGGTCCTCGGAAAATTTCGGAAGCTGCCCGGTGTGGGTCATGCTGCTGCGGTTTACGATAAAGGGCGGCAGTATTTCCTGGTAACCGTGTTTCTCGGTGTGAGTATCGAGCATAAAATTGATCAGGGATCGCTCCAGCCTGGCGCCCGCACCGAAATAGAGCGGAAATCGTGCGCCGGCTATTTTGGCAGCTCTTTCAAAATCAAGTATCTTGAGGCGTTTGCCCAGTGTCCAGTGAGGCAGTGGCTCGAAATCGAAATCCGGCGGCCTGCCCACCTGTCTTTCTATCGGGTTTTCGGAGCTGTCCTTTCCAACCACAACCGTTGAATGGGGTATGTTGGGCAAACCCAAAAGGATGTTGTTCAACAGTTCTTCATTTTCCGACAGCGTCTGATCCAGTTTCTTAATACGAGATGAAACCTTCCGCATGTCGATCACGAGCCGGTCTGCAATTCCCCCTTCTTTTTTCAGGTTTGCAATTTCTTCCGAAACGACATTCCGGCGATGTCTAAGGTCTTCAATTTCAAGCAGAATTTCCCTGCGTTCGGCGTCACATTTTTTAAAAATTTCGAGGTCAGCGGTTTCCCCTCTATGTGACAGCGCTTTTTCGACTTCCAGCAGGCTCTGCCTTACATACTTTATTTCCAGCATATATTCAGTCCTAAAAAACCGGGTCCTTTGGGTCCGGATTCTTTAACAGATCCCCATTCGGTTCGCTTTTAACGGTTTTTGTTTCTAAAAACTGTGGCGCCCGCCCCCTGCTGACATGGATATCCGGCCCTGATATTGCATTCCAGCCTGTTTGGTTAAATGTGGTAGACGTGTATCATGGGCAGTCTATATAGTCAATAATTATTGTAAGTTGACAATGTTTGGAAATTTTTGTATACAGAAAAAACGTCAAAAAATCTGGTCGGGAGATCGCTTATGGAGGAATCTAGAGAAACCAAAGAAGAAATGCGTGCCAACATCGCAAAGGCGCTGTCTGCACTTTCTGAAAGCGAAATTCAAGAACAAACCAAAAGAATCGAAAATCGGCTCTTTGAATTCGCCAATTTCTTGGAAGCAAACATCGTTTTGACTTATATCAACAGCCAGAGTGAAATTAACACCCTGAATATAATTAAAAGATGTTTTGTCTACAACAAGATTGTCATTCTTCCCGCCTTTAATGCGAAAACCTATGAAATGAAATTGATGAAAGTCGACAACCCGGAGACCGACTTAATCATCGGTCCCAGGGGGATACTCGAGCCGGCCGCCAACCGCTGCAACGTTGTGCCGATTGAATGTATAGACATTGCCATAATTCCAGGGGTTGCTTTTGACGAGAAGGGTGGGCGAATTGGATCCGGTGATGGTTATTATGACAGGCTGATTCCAAAACTTTCTATTACAACCAGAAAGGTTGCGCTCACATTTGAAAATCAGATAATTCCACAAGTGCAAATGGAATCGCATGACAGGCATGTGGATATTATTATTACCGAAGAAAGGGTCATTTACAAAATATAGCGACCGCATAAGAACGGCGTGTGACGATGGATGAAGATTCCAGAAAATTTGTTCGACTACGGGACGAGATGGTCAGGAAACAGATCGAAGCGCGGGGGGTGACGGATCCAAAAGTCCTTGCAGCCATGCGCAAAGTTCCGAGGCACCTTTTTGTAAGTGAGGCTTTACGGGATCAGGCGTATGGTGATTTTCCCCTCCCCATCGGCGAGCAGCAAACCATATCACAGCCGTATATTGTGGCCGAAATGACGCAGGCACTGCAGCCCAATGAAAATGACAGGGTGCTGGAGCTTGGAACCGGGTCGGGCTATCAGGCCGCAATTTTGTCGGAAATTGTATTCAGAGTATATACCATTGAACGGATACATCCACTTTTAATTAAAGCCCGCAAGCTTTTTGACAGACTTCAGTATCACAATATTGTCACCCGGTATTCCGACGGCACGAGCGGCTGGGAAAATGAAAGCCCATTTGATGCAATTGTTGTTACTGCCGGGTCTCCGAAAATTCCCGACACGCTGATCAGTCAACTTGCGGTGGGCGGCCGACTGGTGATTCCCGTGGGGGACCAGTTTTCCCAGGAGCTGATCAAAGTGTATAAAGACGAGCATGGCATTCATAAAACAAATTTAGGTGGATGCAGATTTGTCAAGCTTGTGGGTGAGCATGGATGGAGAGAACAATAAATGTTACGGCGCCTATATGACTGGGTGCTGCACTGGGCGGAAACACCCTATGGAGCGTGGGCGTTGTTTGCACTGGCGTTTTGCGAGTCCTCATTTTTTCCGATACCCCCCGACATCCTTCTTATTGCGCTTGCGGTTTCCATCCCCAAAAAAGCACTGAGATATGCCCTCATATGTTCAATAGGTTCCGTGCTCGGCGGGTGCTTCGGCTATCTGATCGGATGGCAGTTTATGACCGGAGTCGGAGACAAGATAATCAGTTTTTACGGTCTGTCCCAGAAGGTTGAATATATTCGTGAGCTTTATGTGGCCTATGATGCATGGGCTATCGGTATCGCCGGGTTCACGCCCATACCGTACAAGGTTTTTACGATATCTGCGGGAGCGTTTAACATAAACTTCTCGATATTTGTCATTGCCTCTGCCGTTTCCAGATCCGCAAGATTTTTTCTGGTGGGGGGGTTGATATATTTTTTCGGTCCCGGGATTCAGGCTTTTATCGATAAATACTTTAACATCCTGGCCACGGCATTCACCGTATTGCTTATCGCAGGGTTTGTTCTTATCAAGTACCTGCTGTAACCCGGTTTTAAATATAGCGGTTCTCAGATTTTATGTATAACCGAACTTCTCCTTGAGCTTCTGGTGGACAAACGGCGGCACCATGCCGTCGATGTCACCGCCAAAACTTGCCGCTTCCTTTATGATAGACGAGCTGGTAAAAATCCATCGAAGGCCGGTCATAAGAAAAACCGTTTGGACATCCCTGTTCAGCCGGCGGTTCATCAGTGCCAGCTGGAACTCTAATTCAAAATCAGAAACGGCGCGCATCCCGCGCAGAACCGCACGAGATTTACGTTTGGCAGCGTATTCAACGAGAAGTCCGTCAAACGTGTCGATTTCAATGTCCGGAAAGTTTTTAAAGCTTTCCTCAAGCATTTCAGCGCGTTCTTCGACCGAAAAAAGGGTTTTCTTTACGGGGTTGTTTAAAATGGCCACAATGATCCGGTCAAAAATCTTTAGTCCTCTTTTGGCGATATCAACATGACCGTTTGTAACCGGGTCAAAGGTTCCCGGATATATAGCGGTACTCCTCATAGTTTATCCTTATCGTGTGGCTTTTTATGGGACCCGATTCGGGGCCCCGGTTCAGCGGTTAGTTGCAACCTGCAAAAAATTGCGTGCCTATACCATATAATTTAAAAATGAAACAAGGGTTTTTCCATATTTCCTCTGGTCTGTAAATTTGAACGCCGGATTGTTTTCCGGAATCGGTTCCGAAGGACTGTGTTCAACAACTATGTGCGCGTCTTTTACGAGGGAATTGCTGCGGTGAAGATTGAATAGAGACGCTTTTATTAGTGATTTATTATAAGGCGGATCCATAAACACGAGGTCAAATGCCCGGTCAGTCGGGCTTAAACAATTTAAATTGTTAATTATATCCCACTTGACGATTTTCGCTCTGCTTCCAAGGGCACACGATTTTATGTTTCGTTGAATCAGGGAAAGCACCTTTCTGCTGGTGTCGATAAACACGGCGGATTCGGCTCCTCTGCTCAAAGCCTCTATCCCGAGAGCGCCGGTCCCCGCAAAAAGATCCAGCACAATCGCACCACGAACACGAAAAGAAATGATGTTAAATATCGCTTCACGCAGTCGATCGGCAGTCGGTCGAATTTTTGTGTCGGCAACCGAATGGAGCTTTTTCCCTTTCAAATCACCACCGATTATTCTCAATCCCATATTCCGATTCTAAAAGGTTTTCAGCTTTCTGTAAAGATAACTTCTTTTGATGCCCATGGCTTCCGCTGTTTTGGTGATATTGTTATTTTCCTCGAGCAGTTTTCTTTGAATAAATTCTTTTTCAAAGGCTTTTGCGGCGTCATTCAGATGTTTGATGGAGAAGATCGCCTCCTGCGTTGACTCGACACATACCGCTTCACCCGGACAATACGGCGCCGGCAGATCGGAAATGTCGATAACGTCTTTTCCCAGCATGAGTGAGAGCCGTTCCACCAGATTTTTCAACTCACTCACATTGCCCGGCCAGGAATAGCTGCACAGCAGATCAAGCGCTTCCCGGGACATTTCTTTTTTGTCCCTTCGATTTTTTGTCGCGCACTCATCCAGAAAAGATTCAACGAGCAGAGGGATATCTACAGAACGATTTCTCAAAGACGGAACTTCCATTGGAATGACATTCAACAGGTAGTAAAGGTCTTCTCTGAAGTTGCCCTTTTTAATTTCTTCTTCCAGATTTTTATTGCTCGCGGAGATCACTCTGACATTCACGCGTATTTCTCTGTTGCCCCCGACTCGCTGGAATTGTTTCTCCTGGAGCACTCGAAGAACGGTTGCCTGCGTCTTTATACTCATGTCGCCGATTTCATCCAGATACAGGGTGCCGTTTTCGGCCAGTTCGAGCTTGCCCCTTTTTTTTGTAAGTATTTCGGCAAATGCGCCCTTTTCATGACCCAAAAGTTCACTTTCGATTAACCCGTCAGGGGTAGCGGCACAATTTACGTCGATAAGCGGCTGATCCGCCCGGGGACTGAGCTGGTGTATGGTGCGTGCAACAAGCTCCTTGCCGGTCCCGTTTTCTCCCTTTAAAAAAATCCAGGAGTCCGTCGGAGCGACAATGGCGATCTGTTTTTTCAGTTCCGTGATCTGGGGGCTGTTTCCGGTCAGGGAGTGCTTTTCTATGGTTTTTTTCCGCAAATATCTGTTTTCCTCTTCAAGTCGCCTGAAATTCAGGGCATTGTTGATTGCCAAAATAACCCTGTCTATGGAGAGGGGCTTTTCAATGAAGTCGAATGCGCCGAATTTCGTGGCCTTCACGGCGGTTTCTATCGTTCCGTGCCCGGTGATCATAATTACCTGAATAAAAGGATTGCTTTTTTTGATTTCTTTCAGGGTTTCAAGGCCGTCAATCCCCGGCATCCATATATCAAGAAGGACCAGGTCCGGGGACTCTCTGTCAATAATTTTTAACGCCTCGTAACCATTGGAGGCGGTTATGACCTCAAAGCCCTCATCCGATAGAATGCCGCTTAAAGATTTTAAAATTGAAAGTTCATCATCAACAATTAAGATAGATGGAAACATGTGAAACAGATCCTTTTTTAAAAGTTTAAATCATTACGCCGGAAACTCTATGACGAATTTGGCTCCTTTTGGGTCGTTGTCCTGCACATGTATTTTGCCTTTATGATCCGCGATAATCGTGCTTACAATCGTTAACCCCAACCCTGTTCCGGATTTTTTTGTTGAAAAATCAGGTTCAAAAAGGCGTCTTTTAACCTCATCGGTGATACCGTCCCCATCGTCGGCAACCTCGACCCGAACTACATTAAAAGTCAGATCCGTGGCCAGATTTATGGTGATGCTTCCCTGTCTCTTTATTGCCGCAATGGCATTGTCCACAAGGTTGATCATGGCCTGCTTTATCTGCTGGCGATCGAGATTAATGCGCGGGATGGCGCTTTTTACATTTATTTCAAAATGAATATTCTGGTGGCCTTCTTTATAAAGCGCCACGGTCTCCTCAATAATGGGAACTAAATCGCACGGTTTCGGGTTTGCCGTCGGAAACCTGGCATAGGCAGAAAACTCGTTTACGAGGTTTCGGATGAGGTCCACGTGGTCGATTATCGTGCGGGTACATTCATCAAAGACCGGTTCGTTCAGTTTGGCGGAATATCTCCTTTTAAGACGCTGGGCCGAGAGTGTTATCGGGGTGAGGGGGTTTTTTACTTCATGTGCGATTCTGCGGGCAACTTCGCGCCAGGCAGCCATTCGCTGGGCTTTTTCAAGTTCCGTCAGATCGTCAAACACCATCACAATACCCATGTGATGCCTGGCATCATCCCTGAGCGCGTTGACGTTTATCAGAAAACTTCTGGGTATGCCTTTCATTGTCAGGTTGAGCGGCAATTCAACGGTATCATTTCGGGTGCCGGAAAGACTTTTCATTATTTCTTCGGCAAGAACCAGGTATCGGCCTTTCAGCAGATCCTTATAATTTTTGTTCAGTATATCCCTGGCGTTCAGGTTCAGCGTCTTCTCGGCTGACGTGTTAATGGTTGTGATAATTCCATTGGCGTCCAGCGTAATGACGCCGGCAGAAACATTTTTCAAAACAATTTCCATGTACTGCCGTCTCTCTTCAATTTCGACATTCTGCCCGCGAAGCATTCGGGCGGAAAACTCCAGTTGCTCTCTGCCGATCCGGAGATCCCGGGTCATCTTGTTAAATGACTCGACAAGGCTCCCCATTTCATCATCTGCCACAAGACCGATGGAAAAGCTTAAGTCTCCCTCGGCAACCCTTCGGGTACCCTCGGCAAGTTCCATGATCGGTATGGTGATGGTTTTCGCGAGATAGAAGCCGAACCAGATCGCGCAGAACACGACCAGCAGCGCCACGATTGAAAGCGTTATATAGTAAGTGATCTGAATCGGTTTTTTCAGCAATTTTATTTGCTGGTATTCCTCGACCCCCCTTGAAATGGATCTCATATTTTCAGAAAGGTCCGACGGAATCAGGATGCTCAAAACAACAAATGCGTCGGCTTCCATCCGCTGAACGCCGAAAGGCACTGTCCCGATGGTCCGAATGAGCTCTCCGTTTCGGACAGGTTCGGAGATTGTTCGGACTCCTTTGGAGTTCATATCTTTTTGAAGATTGTCCGCGGATACGACAGGAAAAGGTTTATCTTCGAGCCCCGGGGACAAAGCAAGTGTGATTCGATTGGAATTCGCCGCGTAAATCTCGACGGCATCAAGGTTGAACTCGCGTTGTATAACCCGGACATAGTGGGAGAGGGCTCTGTTCTTGTCGGCGTCCAGAAATTTTTTTGTTTTAATCTGATATGAAATTCTTTCAAGGAAAAACAGGCTGTTCTCCTCTGCGTGTTCATACAATCGCCTTCCCACATACAGTGAATTTTCAAGGGTCTGTTCCACGGGAACGTTAAACCAGAACTCGATGCTGTTTGTGATGAAGTTGATAGAAAAGAAAAAGAGGATAATGGTCGGCAGAAGCGTAAGTGCAACAAATGCAAGGACAAGCCGTGTTCTGAGTCTGGCTCCCATGACCTTGCGTTTCCGGTCGTAGAGAAGCTTTACCAGGTTCCTGAGAACGAGAAATATCAACAAGATAAGCAGAAGCATATTGATGTTGATCAGTATGAACATCAATATGGTGTTGGAAATGGGAATGCCCGCTCCAAAATGGATGACCCTGTTCTCTGCAAAAGTCAGGACAGCGACGACGGCGATGATAACGATGATAAGGGTGACTTCACGTTTTCGCCGATTGCGTTCTCCCTCAGAAAGCGAAGATTCCGTGTTTGTTCGCCTGCTATTTTTCATAATCAGTAGATAAAATCTATGACGGCCAGTTCGGTTTCAAAATCCCATAGAGAAACAAAAAAGAGAACATAATGCAGATAAAAAGGCAGGGTCACCTTGCTCAGTTCGGCCTTAGCCCGTATCTGATACGGCCTGCCTTTTTCCAGCAAGCTCAAAGGCGCGACCTTTAAGCTGTCAATTTGGGTCATCAATTGTTGAGCTTCTTCGAAAGATTGTGTAGCTGAAGGCTCGTCGTTTCCCCACGACCGGCTTACGACAAACTCCTTTTTCAGGGTGTCGTACTTGATCGCATGCGTAACCTTTATGTCTGCGATCTCTTTGTCGGCCCACAGATTGCGGGATATATACAGGGTGATAAAGAATGAGAAGGTCGTCGGAACACCGCTGAGTACGGCCGATTTCATTTTTTCCGTGAAGGCGCCTTCAACATTCAGATAAATGAGGAGATCATCACGCGTATTGGTGACGATGATATTTGTCAGCTTGGGTTCCTGGGCGTAAGCCAGGCTTTGAAAGAGAAAGAGAAAGGATAAGAGCGTGATGCATATCTTTCGTTTGGTTAAGAAAGCCATGTCGATTTTATAGGGCAAGGGGTTCTGACTGAAAGCGGGGCAGATCGTTTACGTCCAGGATTGCGCGGGTTTCCCATGATTCTTTTTGCGCAAAAAACTTTTTAAGAAAGGCGTGGTTGAATGCGTGGCCGGACTTGCTTACCTTTGCATGACCGAGAATCGGCATGCCGAGGAGGGCAAAATCGCCAATGCAGTCGAGAATCTTGTGCCGCACAAACTCATCCTGATAGCGCAAACCGCCCTCGTTTAGAATGCCATGCTCAGCAATTACCACGGCATTATCCAGGGATCCGCCGTGTGCCAGGCCGTACTGTTTCATATATTCCACTTCATGCAGAAAACCAAAGGTCCTGGCGTTGCTTATTTCATTTTCAAAAACACCGTTTGTCAGTTCCAGGGAATAGGACTGCCTTTTAATCAGGGGATGATCGTATTCAATGACGTATGTTATTTTAAAAGTCGGCGCGGGGTACACCGCAAAAGATTTTTCGTTCTCAATGAGTTCAATGGGTTCCTTTATGACAAAAAAACATTTTGGGGCGTCCTGTGTTTTGATGCCGGCCGACGTTATCATCTGCGTAAAAGGGCCGGCGCTGCCGTCCATTACCGGGACTTCGTAGGCATCGAGTTCGACCTGGGCGTTGTCGATGGAAAGCCCCGCAAAAGAGGCCATGAGGTGCTCTATGGTGGAGACAATCGCACCGTCGTTCCCGATGACGGTCGCGAGACTCGTATCAACGATCATGTTGAAATGAGCTGAAATGCTCGGACTGTCCGGAAGGTCGGTTCTTTTGAACTTGATGCCATGGTTCACCGGTGCGGGCTTAACAGCGAGATTTACCTTTTTTCCTGAATGGAGGCCCACGCCCGAACAGGAAACCGTCTTGGCGACCGTTCTTTGTTTGAGATGCATATGTATTTCCTCAATTGAGATAGAAGCGCTCAATTGAAACGTGTTTTTTATTTTATAACCGTAAAAGAATATTTTCCCGCCGCTTTTGGTGTTTTTGGCCGGCGGGATATGATTATTTTTCGTATGATGTTTTTTGTTTCGTGCTCGGTTCGTTTTCCAAAAAAGGATCAACGATATATTTAACACGATTATGTAAAAAAAAACAATACAAATCGCTTTTTATCGAAAATAAAAAAAATACAATACGTTGGAGTGTTTTTCATTAAGCGGAAAAAAGGGACGAGAAATCAACACCGGTGTTAAGAATAGATTTTTTCGGATAATAGGCCGGGGATCTCGATAAAACCTGGCGGGTTGACTATCCCGGTAGAAAAAGATAAAGAACGGTGCAGGAGTGGCAAGCGGAAACGATAGTGTTTTGGACAAAACGGACGATGACTTTCTTTTGACGGATTGCAGCGTGAAGGAGGACGTTTGCTCGCGAAGATTTTAAGCAGCGCCGTTATTGGAATCGATGCCTATCTGGTTGAGGTTGAAGTCGATATAGCCAAAGGCCTTCCCGTATTCACCACCGTGGGGCTGCCCGAAACCGCCGTCAAGGAGAGCAAGGAGCGGGTGAAGGCCGCCATCAACAATTCGGGATACGCCTTTCCGGCGGATAGAATTACGGTCAATCTGGCCCCAGCGGACATTAAAAAAGAGGGCACCGGTTTCGACCTCCCCATTGCTCTGGGGATCCTGGCGGCAACCGGGATCGTTTCGCAGGAAATTGTTTCCAAATACCTTATCCTCGGGGAACTTTCTCTCGACGGGCGGATCAAACCGGTAAGAGGTTCGCTTCCCATGGCGCTTGCCGCCAAAAACGCGGGGTATTCCGGGGTCGTCGTGCCCCGTGAAAATGCCCGGGAAGCATCGGTCGTAAAGGAGATTTCGGTATTTCCGGTAAAAACGCTGTCCCATGTCGTGGAATTTTTCAGCGGGTTTATTCGGATAAATCCTGAAAAAACGGATATTCAGGCCATATTTAAAGATGGAAAAGCCTATGCGGTGGACTTTTCCGAGGTTATGGGCCAGGAACACGTGAAGCGCGCGCTGGAGGTGGCAGCGGCGGGCGGGCACAACCTTGTCATGATCGGGCCGCCCGGTTCGGGGAAATCCATGCTGGCAAAACGTCTTCCGACCATACTTCCGCCCTTATCCTTTGACGAGGCCATTGAAACCACCAAGATATTCAGTGTCGTGGGGATGCTTGAAAAGAATCAGGCCCTTGTCACCCGGCGGCCTTTCAGGTCACCGCACCACACCATATCCGACGCGGGGTTGATCGGCGGCGGTCATGTGCCCAGGCCCGGGGAGGTGAGCATGGCGCACAACGGCGTTCTTTTCCTGGACGAACTCCCCGAATTTAAAAAGCATGTTCTGGAAGTCCTGCGCCAGCCCCTGGAGGACCTCAGCGTTACCATTTCACGGGCCGCTTCGACCATTACCTACCCGTCCAGTTTCATGCTGCTTGCGGCCATGAACCCGTGTCCGTGCGGCTATTTCTCCGACCCCAAGCACGAGTGCCGGTGCACGTTTCAGCAGATTCACCGGTACCGGGCAAAGATTTCCGGCCCGCTCATGGACCGGATCGACATTCACGTCGAGGTGCCGGCGGTGCCCTACAAAGACCTGAGAGGGGAGGGCCGTGCCGAGTCGTCAAAGAGTATCAGCCGGCGGGTTGCCGAAGCCCGGGCCATTCAATCGGAACGATTCGGCAGAACGAAAATCTACTGCAACGCCCAGATGAACAGCCGCCACATCAAGAAGCACTGCACCATCGACGACGCGTCCTCCAGACTCCTCGAGGCCGCCATCGACAAGCTGGGCCTGTCCGCCAGGGCCTACAATCGGATACTCAAGATCTCCAGAACCATTGCCGACCTTGATGGCGTCGCCGACATACAGACCCCGCATGTTGCCGAAGCCATACAGTATCGAACCCTGGACCGGGGCCGGCGCTTAATCTGAAAACCTCTGTTCTGGGATAGAAAAATATTTAATAAAAGCATGACCATTAAGGTACTCAAAGTTGAAGACCTTATTGGATTAAAAGTGCAAGCCATAGCAAACGATCCTTCGAGAAAGCCGATTGACCTGTCAGATATTGAGTCTCTTATGGAAACTTATAGTGCCACAATCGACTGGTCTCTTATAAATGAAATTATAAGTGCTTTTGAAATTCGATTTAATCATTTGGATAAACCGGGTTAAAAAACTCATTTAGAAGCGGCCTTATTTCGGCAATTCTTTCGAAATCATGGTCTCTGTGCAGTAACAATGCCTGTGCTTCCATTGCAATGCAGGCGATACAGCAATCGATGGGACTGCTTATGGTGACGCCGGATCTTCTGAGTTCAAAATAAATCCTTGCTGCGTGCCTCCATGTGTCCTTATTTGCTTCAAGATAGTATTGACTTGCCAAATATTCATCCAGGCGCCGCCATTCAAACTCGTCTTTTGCGCCCTGAAGTAATTCGAGCTGGATAAAATGACTGAATACGATTATTTCAGAAGCTGTTTTTTTACGAAAGGTTTGTACTATCCTGCCGGATTTATCCCTCAGAACATGGAGCCAGACAGAGGTATCAACAAGAACCATCTCTGGTTTTCCTCAACTCCTTAGGGTTATATCCTTCATAAAATTCTATGGTGCCGGCCAATTCAGTAAGGTCTTTTCGTTTTTTTAATCTAACATACTCCCGCAGGGCTTCATGGATTAAATCCTTTTTACTTCTTACCTTGCTAACGGAAAAAGCTTCTTCCAACAATTCCTCATCAATATCGATGTTCGTTCTCATTATGACCTCCATACATATATATCGTGCATCATACACCTTTAATACACATTGTCAATTCATTCATATTTCGGCCTTGACATCCCCACACGTTGTAATTACAATGGTTACATTACAAAATGACCACAATAGTTACTTTCGGAGAAAAACATGCAGCCCATACGCGTCGGCATCCGAGATGCCAAAATGCATCTGAGCAAATTCATCAAGATGGTGCAGAACGGAAGCGAGGTTATCCTGACCGACAGAGGCCGGCCGGTTGGAAAAATTGTTCCGATCCGGACGGAAGATCTGCCGCTTTCCGCTCGCGTTAAAAAGCTTGAGGATAGGGGGGTGTTGAAAGCCTTGCCTCAAAAGAAAGGAATAAAACTTGCTTCACCCATTCCGGTCCCGAACGATATCGCCCAAACCTTCCTGAAAGAGGACCGCAACAATGCCTGAAAATCAGGTGCCAATTTACTGGGACGCATCTGCCATTTTATCGGTCCTTTTTAAAGACAGCCACAGTGAAAGTGCCATTGCATGGGCAGAGAGAACGGAATTTCATTTTATCTCCACTCTTGCATATGCGGAAGTATGTGCGGTCATCGCCCGCATGAAAAAAGAACGGATTCTTTCCGACCCTCTCGTTGCTGCAAGTTTTGAAACGCTGGCGCAAGGCCCCTGGCGTTACCTAACCGTCGTTCCGGAATGGGAAATTACAAAGGATTTATCAGAAAAATGGTCGCTGCGAGGGGCAGACCTGTGGCATCTTGCCACTGTAAAAAGTCTGCATAAGGAACTTCCGGAGTTAATCCTGCTCACTTTTGATGTACGCCTTCAACAAGCCGCCCAAGAAGAGGGGTTCACCCCGGAAATGCCGCCGGCCTGATTTTATTCACAATTCACGCTTTGCCCCTTTTTTCTGTAAAAGAAATAACAATTGACCATGGTCGTTGACTATGGTAAACTTTATGCGGTTTCAACCTGAAAACAGAATTGTTCAGTGCTTAATCATATATCCAGGGGGATGATATGGAAAAAGAAGTGGTTACAATTTCCAAGTTTAAAGCAACATGCCTGTCGCTGTTAGATAAAGTCAAGCGAACAGGCCAACCCATTCTTGTTACTCGCAGAGGTGAACCCATTGCCCAGGTCATTCCTCCGCCGGATTCGGAAAGGCCGGAGTCCTGGTTAGGAATGTATAAAGCCACGGGAATGATTGTTGGAGATATTGTTTCTCCCACAGTGGAGAACACAACATGGGAAGTTTTTAAAAAGTGAAACTTTTGCTTGATACGCACATTTTGTTATGGAGCCTGCTTGATCCCGCGCGGCTGACCGGAAAAGTTGCCTCTGAATTAGAGAATCCAGCCAATGAACTCTGGCTTTCTCCCATAACTACATGGGAAATACTAATACTGGTTGAAAAAGGCAGGGTTGTTTTAGACACGGATCCTTCAACCTGGATCCGAGATGTATTAAAAAAAATCCCTGTCAGGAAAGCACCGATCAATCACGAAATTTCGATTCAAAGCCGATCGTTGAATCTTTCACACGAAGATCCGGCTGACCGATTCCTGGCGGCTACGGCCATGGTTTACGACCTGACCCTGGTAACTGCTGATGAACGCTTGCTTACCGCTGACCAATACGCAGTTTTGCCCAACAAATGACTTGATAATCCGCAAACAGAAAAGAATCGCCAAATGCAAAAAAAACCATCCTACGAAGCGCTCGAACAAGGCAACGAGAAATTAACAAAAGAAATCGCCGAGCAAAAGCAGACAATTGCGGCGTTGCAGGAAAGCGAGAAAGGCTACCGCGCCATAGCCGAGTCCGCCCAAAAAGCTGAGGTTGCCATTCATCGCGCGCGTGATATCGAGGCCTCCGTTAATGAAGTTTTGCGGCTTTCTCTGGAAGACATTACCCTTGAAGCATTTTTGAAACAAACGCTTTCTCTGATCCTTTCCATCAAATGGCTGGCCCTTGAAGCAAAGGGCTGCATATTTCTTGTTGAAGAAACCCCAGAGGCGTTGGTGATGAAAGTACACAGCGGTTTCGATCACCATATTCTAAATTCATGCGCCCGGGTTCCCTTTGGAAAATGTCTTTGCGGGCGAGCGGCATTGAAAAAAAAGACAGAATTTGCCGATCGTATGGATGCACGCCATGATATTTCCTATGAAGGTATTCTTCCTCACGGCCATTTCTGTGTTCCGATTCTATATGCCGGCCGGGTACTTGGCGTGATTAATCTTTATGTCAAGGAGGGGCATCATCGGGCAAAGCAAGAAGACGAGTTTTTAAGTTCGATTGCCAATGCGATTGCAGGCGTGATTCAACGCAAACAATCGGAATTGGAACTTTACAATAGCCTAGACAGCCTGCGAAAAGCGATGGGTGGAGCGGTGCAGCTTCTGGCCAATATATCAGAGGCAAGAGATCCTTATACCGCCGGTCATCAACGGCGTGTCGCCGATCTAAGCCGTTGCATCGCCACCGAGATGGGCCTTTCAAAGGACCAAATAGAGGGTATTCGTATGGCAGGCGTTATTCACGACATTGGAAAGATATCCATACCGGCTGAGATCCTGACCAAACCTACCCGATTAACCGATATCGAATTCAGTTTCATTAAAACGCATCCGCAAGTTGCCTATGATATCTTAAAAGATATAGAGTTTCCCTGGCCGGTAGCGCAAATCGTATATCAACACCATGAAAGAATAAACGGCTCCGGGTATCCTCAAGGGCTTGCCGGAGATAATATGCTGCCGGAAGCGAAAATCCTGTCCGTGGCGGATGTTGTCGAGGCAATGGCCTCTCACCGGCCGTATCGACCGGCGATCGGATTAGACCGCGCCCTGGAGGAAATTCTAAAGAACAGAGGCATCCTTTATGATCCCGAGGTTGTGGATGCCTGCCTGGTTCTCTTCCAAAAGAAAGGATTCAGTTTTAAGACAGGATAAAAAGAAAATTTCATCCGATCAAAGATTGCAGCTTTTCTGAACTGAAAAGAATTCATGGCTATTATGTCCCTGAAAGACTAGAAACGCGCAATTTCAACCCCACTTTTCATTTTCTATGATTTTTATTAAAGCATTGACAATATATCTTTAAGGGCTATAATTAGGCTATGTACAAGTTGAAATATCGGAGGCAAGCCCGAAACTATTTGGCTCGTTTACCCCTGAAAACCAAGACTGCAATAGTAAGCAAACTACATGAAATTGCAGCCGATCCAGATAATCCTTCGCTCGATATCGATGTCTTAAAGGGGCGAGAGGGCTTCCGCCTTCGGGTTGGGCAATACCGTATCCTATATACACGCCAAGAGGATCAACTCACTATCGAAGTCGTTAAAGTGAGATCTCGGAGTGATATATACAAGAGGTGAATATGGAATACCAAATTATTAAGGAACACGGAAAAGTAAAATTTGTTGTTCTTCCAATCGACGAATTTCAGGCAATTCTTGACCGCCTGGAGGATGCATCCGACCTGCGCGACATCCGAGAAGCCAAAGAGGAACCGCTGTATGATCAGGAGGAAGCCGAAAATTATATCTTTATGAATCCGGTTAAACGGGAGCGCCTTGAAAATGGATGGACGCAAAAAGAGCTTGCAGATAAACTCGGTGTAAAGCAGTCGGTTGTGGCTAAATGGGAAAGAGACGGTGCTGTATATCGTAAGATTACGAGGAACAAGTTAGCATCGGTGTTTGGAATCGGTGAAGAAAACTTTCGATAAATGGGCAAACCAAAATTATGGACCGGCCCCTTGTCTTTTTGACCGAATACAATGAGTTCATCAACAATACCCCAATCCGTTTAAGCCCATCATAGACCGCACAATGAAATTATAAATGGTTCATATTTCCACCTGATGATGAACTTAACACCGACAGTTAGTCAATGTCACCCTTTTATGTCGTACAGTGGCAGTTATGGTGCACTTTGAAGTTGAACCGAAAAAGCGAGCGCATTCCCCGCAGCGACTCGACTTGAGCTCGCCGACACGTCTTGCTGCGGGGTTAGCGAGCGAATCGAAAATAAACTAAAAATTCCTTAACGGTGGCTGCGAAGCACTGCCGTCAGGCAGAACATTCCCTGCAGCGACTCGACTTGAGCTCGCCGACAAGTCTTGCTGCAGGGTACTCTTCAATTCACCAAATGAAAAAAGAAACGCCTAAATTCAACCCCGTCCTCTTTACGTCCCCATACCGGCCGAGATCCTGACCAAACCTACCCGATTAACCGATATCGAGTTCAGTTTCATTAAAACGCATCCGCAAGTTGCCTATGATATCTTAAAAGATATAGAGTTTCCCTGGCCGGTCGCCCAAATCGTATATCAACACCATGAGAGAATAAACGGCTCCGGGTATCCTCAAGGGCTTGCCGGAGATAATATGCTGCCGGAAGCGAAAATCCTGTCCGTGGCTGATGTTGTTGAGGCAATGGCCTCTCACCGGCCGTATCGACCGGCGATCGGATTAGACCGCGCCCTGGAGGAAATTCTAAAGAACAGAGGCATCCTTTATGATCCTGAGGTTGTGGATGCCTGCCTGGATCTCTTCCAGAAGAAAGGATTCAGTTTTAAAACAGGATAGAACGGAAATTTCATCCGATCAAAGATTGCAGCTTTTCTGAACTGAAAAGAATTCATGGCAGGATGTGGATTTTGTCGAATCGGTTCTGCGAACAGCCAATGAAAATATGGAGAGAGAATGGCTGTTGACAACACTCTTTTACTTGAAGAATGATTCAAAAAGCATAATTGTATGACCGTCCCCGTTCCCCGCAGAGAATTAATAGCTTTTGCAACCTGCCGCGGATGGGCTTTATTTGGGGATATTTAACGGAAGATCGTATCTGCCGCGTAGCGGCTTACTTGAACATGGCTGTTGAGCGTGTAGCGCATTTAATGGGCTTAAAGCGTGAGGAAGTTCTTTCACCGGGCAAGTATAAAAAAGTCGTGGAGGCTCGCAGTGTCGTATGCTATTGGGCCGTTCGCGAGCTCGGTATCAGCCAAGGTGTTTTAGCTCAAAAATTTGGCATCAGTCAGCCAGCAATAAGCATGGCGGTTAAACGGGGTGCGCAGGTGGTTGAGTTTCATGATTTTTCTCTGCTAAACAGATAATCAACTTATAAACTTATGTACGTCCCCTATTTAATTGCGTCCCCTATTTAATTGACGTCCCCTATTTAATTGATAGTTAACCATATTTTGTTGATTGTCTCTAAACTGTTTGGCTAAAAAGAACTTTTGTTTATATGTACGGGGATATTTCATTGATTAGGGGATTCATCAATTAGAAATTCAAGTTCTTTTTTTCCTTTTTGGGTTATAAAGGCACTCCGTATCGAATAATTGGGTCCTCTTCCCCTGTCCATTTGAATATCAGCTTCAATGTAATTTTGACCTTTAAGATATTGCATACACCTGAGGAAACCAGGGCGTTTTGCAAATGACTGACTTTCTATATATTCAATTCCTTGAGAACCTGCACTATCAAGCGCTTGAAGTATCTGTATGGGCAGATCAGAGTCATAGTCGTTTCTATCGTCAATTGGCATAGATTTTCTCCTTTTTTAATAGGTAGTTATGCTTAATAACTCAACTTTCGGGATTCATAGCCAAGTTGTGTCAGCGGCGTTCTGAAAATATATATTCTTCAGCGGTTTGAAATTGACAATTTATTGTCTTAGATTTTCTTCTGTATCTTCTTCCCCAAAAACTATTTCATAAAAGTCTTCTTCCATTTTCTTCAGCCTGTTTTCTCTTTTTTTTTGTTAATCATTGCACATTTTTTCTTATTATTCCCCCATTGGAGGAACAAAAACCATGGGGGCTATAAAAAGGAAAAGATGTAAACATTGCAAAAAGTTATTCATTCCCGATCCACGTAACACCAAAGGTCAAAACTTCTGTTCGGAACCTGAATGCCGCTATGCCAGTAAAAAAGACAGTCAGCGTCGCTGGCTGGGCAAACCGGAAAACCGCGACTACTTCCGCGGTCCTGAAAATGTTGCCCGTGTTCAACAATGGAGAAAGGCCAATCCCGGGTACTGGCGAAAAACCAAAAATGCGTTACAAGATCCCTTAATCGGACAACCTCCTGTAAATATTGACGATACTAACGAATTGGAATGCGGTGCGTTACAAGATCTCTTAAACACGCAACCTTCTGTTTTAATAGGATTAATCGCCAACCTTACCGGCCTTGCGTTACAAGATGACATAGCCAAAACCGTCCGTCGTCTGCAACAATTGGGGCAGGATATTATTAACCCTGCAACCCAAAAAGGAGGACGGTATGACGAAACTGCCCATATTGAAAAATCGTATCCGCAAAGTTCCCAAACAGTTCAGCTGGATCGATCACCGGCTGGTTCGTGATCGGCACATCGAAAAATTTACTCACCCCGCAGCGGCATTGTATCTATTTTTGGTCACCGTCGGTGACGTCGACGGACTGAGCTACTATGGGGACAAATCGGTTATGAAGCGCCTTTGCATGGATCAAAGCACGCTGCAAATCGCCAGAAGCAACCTCATTCAAAACGGCATGATTGCCTGGCAAAAACCCATCTACCAGGTCCTTAGCCTGGATATCAGCGATACGGCCAAAAGGTCTTCTATGGGACAGCCTCTTAGTCTGGGAAGTATCCTCAAAAAAGCCAGGGAGGAAGCCGCATGATCGATTACGAAACCTTCATGAAAATTAAAAGTTACCATGAAAAAGATGGCCTTAATTGCAACCAGATTGCAGCAATAATGGGTCTGTCCTTTCAAACCGTTAACAAGTGGCTCAACGAAAAGCGCTATCGCATGCGTAAATCAGCAGACATATTGGATTTTCCCCAAAAAAGTGGACACGGTTAAAAGCAAACTGCTGATTTTATAGATCGTTCAAACTGATCTGGAGTTTGGTAACCCAATGTCGAATGTTTTCGTTTCCGGTTGTAATAAACCTCAATATACTCAAAGACGGCCGCTAAGGCGTCTTGAGGGCCCTTAAAACGCTCATGGTGGATCAGCTCCGATTTTATGATGCTGAAGAACGACTCGGCGACAGCGTTGTCCCAGCAGTCCCCCTTTCGGCTCATACCCTGGACGAATCCATGCTTGTCCAGCAACTTTCTGAAATCAAGGCAAGCATACTGAACCCCGCGATCCGAATGGATGATCAGGCCGGCGCCGGGGTGCCGACTCCAGATGGCACGGTGCAGGGCAGTCTGGACCATCTGGCTTTTCAACGAACTGCTCAGGGCCCAGCCGACGATCATCCGCGAAAACAGGTCCAGAAACACCGTCAAGTACAGCCAACCGCGTTCGGTGGCGATGTAAGTTATGTCCGACACCCACACCGTGTTCGGAGCACTGGTCGAAAAATCGCGTTGCAGAAGGTTGGCGGCGATCGGATGCGAATGCTTCGAATCGGTCGTCGGCCTGAACTTACGGCGGACAATCGACCGCAACCCGGCCGCTTTCATCCGCCGAGCTACGCGGTTTTTACTAACCGAAAAACCCTTATCGTGCAGTTCCTCGGTGATTTTCGGGCTGCCGCTACGTCCCTTATGCTTCATGTAAACCGCCTTGATATGCGCATCCAGGCGCCTGTTCTCGACCGCACGTTGGCTGATCGCGGCATGATCAGCGCCGGGAATCTTGAATATCTGGAGGACAATGAGATCCCCTATATTCTTGGCACACGGATGAGAAAAGACAAAGAAATTCAGGAACAAGTACTCACCTGTGGCGGACGGTACCAGGAAGTCCATCCGATGAGATCCAAAGCCAAGGATCCATCGCCTCTCAAGGTAAAGGAAGTGCGGCACATGGATCGGCGGTATATCGTTTGTCTTAACGAACGACAAGCCAGTAAAGATAAGTTGACGCGTGAGGCTATCATCAAGGCGCTGGAAGAGAAAATACCGAAGGGACCCAAGGCTCTTATGGGCAACAAGGGTTATCGCAGATATGTCAGGATCGAAAAGGACAGCACTTCGATTGATTTTGAAAAAGTGAAAAAAGAAGCACGTTTTGACGGCAAGTGGATTCTGCGCACCAATACTGACCTTCCCACTGATAAAGTCGCTCTGAAGTATAAGGAACTGTGGCAGGTCGAGCGTGTGTTCCGGGATGTCAAGTCGATGCTCGAAACTCGTCCCATCTTCCACCAGCGGGACGATACCATCCGGGGACATGTCTTCTGCAGCTTTTTGGCACTGGTTCTTCGCAAGGAGCTTGAGCGTAATCTGGAAAAAGCGGGTCATGTGTTCGAATGGTCGCATATCAAGCAGGATCTGCAGGCGATGCAGGAG
>JBDRPF010000055.1:0-4408 GCA_043827325.1 Pseudomonadota bacterium
GAGGCTCTGCAACTCCCACCCGGATAATATCCCGGACACTGGTCTCCTTTGCTTTTTCGGAATACATTCGTCTCTTGAATTCAATAGAAGGAGAGAGCGATGGCGAAGATCCTCAAAAAGCGTCCCTGTGCCGTTTGCCGCCGCTGGTTCTTGCCCCGGGCGAAGGTAAAGCAGCGGGCAAAAACCTGCGGCAGCCCGCAATGTCAAAAAGAGTGGCACCGACGGCAATGTCGGAAATGGAACTGTAAAAATATGGCCTATTTCCGATCCAACTATCTTTCAAGGAAACTCGAAGATGCAAAGGGGCTCGACCCACCGGTTGAAGAGGATCTGCGACAAACAGGGTCAAAACAGCCATCATCTGCAGGATCGTTTCCTGAATTCGCTTTTGATCCCACCGTGCATATCGCCCAATCCCAACTGATTATCATCATCGATTACGTCATCCAATTGCATATTCGCTGTTTTCGAAAACAGCTGACCCAAAAACATCCTCCAAACAAAGGCAGCCCGTTTTTTCAAGATGGTTAATCGATGTAAACTTTTGATAATATAAGACGTAATTACCGACTTCACGGTGTTTTTTAATCCCTTTGAAAACCTGACACATGGTTTTTGCTTCGAAATGAGCAACCCCTTGTTACGTCGTTCATACAGGCCTGATAAAAACCCTCTGTTGCTTCGAGTCTGCTTTCTGTTTTTTCAAGATGAGATATCAGCCTAAATCTATGAAACTTATTGGTAAAAAATACGACTTCGCCGAAACAGATTTTAAGATGAGTTATTGGCTTAACCCATTGTTTTATCGAGCTGAAAATCCCGACTAATCGGTTTTTTATTCCAAGACGATTTGGACCTGTCCGTTTTGTTTTTGATAGGGATAGGAAAACCATTATCGGGATACGATTATGACGGAGAGAACGGATATCGGATTCGAGCTGGTGGAACTTAAAAGTTTCGATCTGCGTTACGAACATCACCGGCTCAAGTCTGTAGAAACAGAAAGGCGATTGCTCAGTTCCATCATCTCCTGCGGTATTCGAGATCCCCTGCAGGGTGTTAGTGTGCAGGATAGCCGGATTCTGCTCAACGGCTTCAAACGGTACCGATGTGCCAGACAGCTCGGCATCGGAGTAGTCCCCTATCAGTCCCTGGGCTGTGATGAGATGCTGGGTATCGTCGAACTGCTGCGACTGGCCAATACCAGGAGTCTGTCCATCATAGAACAGGCCCGTCTCATCGACGAATTGAAATCCGTCTTTCAAATGAGCATCTCGGAGATTGCATCCCTGCTTGAGAAAAGCAAGGGCTGGGTTGCCATGCGGGCCGGTATGATCTCAAAGATGAGCGATGTGGTGATGCAAAAGCTGTTTGAGGGATCCTTTCCGGTTTATTCCTACATGTATACCATCCGTCCGTTCATGCGCATGAACGGTGTCGCAACATCCGAGGTGGATACCTTCATCCAGGCAACAGCTGGCAACCATCTCAGCACCCGTGATATCGAGATTTTAGCCCACGGTTACTTCAAAGGATCTGACTCTTTTCGAAAACAACTCGAAGAGGGCAACGTCGTTTGGGGGTTAAACCAGCTCAAGCAGTCTTCGGTTGGATCAAGCAATTGCACCGGTATTGAACAAGGGTTGCTCAAGGAGCTTGAGATCGTCCAGAAATACATGCAGCGCATCTGCCTTAAAATTGCCGACCGGCGTTTGAAGAATCCCTCCTTTTTCGCCCAGGCCAATCTGTTGGCCGGGGGTATCCTTCGCCGCCTCGATGCGTTCTCGCAAGCTATCAGGAGTTTTTATGATCGATCCGGACAAACGTAAGGCCATCTGGCAACTGTATCGTGAAGGCATGCCCAAACGGGAGATATGCCGCAGGCTCCATATCAGCCGGATGACGGCGCAGGCCATCATCAAAAATGAAGGAGAGACCATCCATCAGATTCGCTCAGACAAGATCGAAGTAGACCCCGACCTTCTGGTTGATCTATTTGCTCAATGTGACGGATTCGTACAGCGGGTTCATGAAAAACTGATGGAAGAACATGGGGTGGACATCGGATATTCCACCCTGACCCGTCAGGTCCGTCAGCTTAAGCTTCGACATCCTGAAAAACGGGTGGCTGCCCAGGTGCCGGATATGCCGGGGGAAGAGATGCAGCATGACACCACCGTATACCACCTGAAAATCGGTTCTTCCAAACTGAAGGTGGTTGCTTCTTTGATCTACTACCGTTACTCGAAGATCAGGTACTTAAAGTTTTACCGCACCTTTAACCGTTTTCGCATGCAATGCTTCTTCCACGAGGCATTGACCTTTTTCGGCTACACTGCACGGGACTGCATCATCGATAATACCAGCCTGGCCAGGCTCAGCGGCAGCGGTAAAAATGCCCGGATTCATCCGGAGATGGAGCAGTTTGCCCGAAAATACGGCTTTCGCTTTTTATGTCATGAAATCGGCCATTCCGACCGCAAAGCGGGTAACGAACGCAGCTTTTATACAGTGGAGACCAACTTCATCGTTGGCAGAACCTTTGCAGACTTGGATGATTTAAACCGGCAGGCGTATCAGTGGTCCACCGTGCGGATGGCGAATCGCCCACTGACCAAGTCCCGTATCATCCCCAAGGACGCTTTCGAAACAGAAAAACCCTACCTGACAAAACTGTTTGCGGCTGTAACGCCGCCTTATCTGCCCCACGAGAGGATCTGCGATCAGTACGGATACGTCGCTTTTAACGGCAACTACTACTGGGTACCGCTTAAGCCCCGTCATAAGGCGTTAGTGCTTGAATATGCATGCCACATCCGGATCTTTCACAATCGCGAAGAGCTGCTCACATACGAACTGCCGAAAGATGGCATCAAAAACTTAAAATTCACACCCAAAGGACAACCGCCGCCGCCCTACCAGCCAAAACATCGCAAAAAACCGACTGAGAACGAGGAAAAGGATCTCAGGAATGTAAATCCCGCAGTCGACGGTTACCTGGATGTCGTCTTAAAACATAAGGGAACCAACCGGCACCGCTTTATCCGGGAGCTGTACCATCTGAAGCGAAAGACAGCCTCTTCCCTCTTTATCCAGGCCATCAAAAGAGCGGCTAAATACCGCATCTTCGATATGAAAACCATCGAAAGCATCGTCAGTCTGCAGATGACCGATGGCAGCCCGGACTTATCTGCCGCCATCATCGACGAAACTTTTTGCGACAGACAGGCCTATCTTGACGGACAGTACGGTTCCGAAGTCGATCTGTCCATGTATGACAACCTTTTGGAGGATGAGAATGATGAATGACGAATTGATTCGTAAGCTGAAATACAGCCGCCTCGGTGGACTGCTTGCAAACTGGGAGAACATCGTCGAGATGGCGGAACAAAACGAGTTCACGCCCTACCGACTGCTTGAGCACGTCGTGGAAACGGAGTATGAGGTCAAAATGGAAAACTCCCGCCGCTGGCGTCTGCGTCGTGCCAAAATCCCCGAACCTTACCGGTTGGAAACCTTCCCCTTCGATAGACAGCCGGCCTTGAATAAAAAAAAGATCTTAACCCTGTACGATGCCTTCGATTACATCACTGACCGCCGGAACATCATCTGGATCGGCCCGACGGGTGTTGGAAAAACGGGTCTTGCGACAGCCTTTTTAAACCAGGTGATCGACAACGGATACTCAGGACGTTTCGTCTCCTTCCCCGAACTCGTCGAAAGTCTCTATCAATCAGTGGCCGATCATTCGGAAGCAAAAGTCATCAAAACCTTCAGCTCCTACGATTGCTTACTGATAGACGAACTTGGCTATATCGAAGTCGAACCGATCCAGGTGGGGCTCTTTTTTACCCTGATGCACAAGCGGCACAAGAAAAAATCAACCATCATAACCAGCAACCTTGGTTTCGGGCAATGGAACGACTTCCTGAAAAACGATCATTTAACAGCTGCCCTGATCGACCGGCTGACTGAAAACAGCCACGTCATCAACATGAAAAAGTGCACCAGCCTGCGCCCAAAACTCGCTGCTGAGTGACGACCTCCCTTTCAATCAGAACGTGGAAGGCTAAAAAAAACTGCCTGCTCTCCCAAATATCTGCAGATGCCTTCCAACTCCCGTCAAAAACCGCCTTCCATTGTCAGCCCCTGCCGTTACTGGTAGAGCAAACAACCCGGTGTTCCTTCATACTGCCGAATAGTAGCAATGTGCTGTGAGCCAACGGACTAATTTATCCGAGTAAAGGTGGGCTAATTTATGTGAGCGCTGTAGTACTATGTGTAAAGCTAAATCGATTGTCTTTTATCTCAAAAAGGGCATCCTCTGAAATTCGATTACCACCGGTCCAGGCATTAATTGGATTCCTTTTCCAATATGAGTGCCATGAACTCATTCGATCACCTGGTA
>JBDRPF010000056.1:0-5901 GCA_043827325.1 Pseudomonadota bacterium
TTTGCCGATTTTCAGATTGACCCTTTCGATCTTTACATTCTCCATTCCGGCAGGGAGGGATGCAGTGGCAATCTCAATGATCTGCATGGCTATGCCCATTTCGTGCATCGTCAAACCCAATTTAAATAAACCGAATAAGAACAAGGCTTTTTATCACGAAAGCACGAAGGTGCGAAAACACGAAAAAAAACTATAAAATTTCGTGCTTTCCAGATCTCGTATTTTCGTGATTGAACTTTAATATAGATCAATACAAACCGTCCTTGTTGAGCTGCGGGTCCATCAAAAAAAGCAGCCTGGATGCTGCCACCGTCGGAGAGGTTTGGCCGTTTTTCACGGACCTTGTCATCTCCGGAAGCAGTTTGACAACTTCGGCGTTTTTATAAAGACGCAATTTCAATCCTTCTTCCACCAGAGCCCACATCCAGTCTAAGGCCTGTTTCCGGCGCTTGTCTTGGAGTTCGCCGGTACGCATCATCTTTTCCCGGTAGTTTAAAACGGTCTGCCAGATGACATCAATGCCGATCATTTCCAGGGCGCTGCAGGTCAGAACCGGCGGTGTCCAGGTGGGAGACGCCGGGGTTAAAAAGTGCAGGGCGTTTGCATACTGTTTTCTGGCAAGTTCCGCTTTTTCAAGATTGTCCCCGTCAGCCTTGTTGACGGCAACGGCATCAGCCAGCTCCAGAACCCCTTTTTTAATTCCCTGAAGTTCATCCCCGGCGCCTGCGATCATCAGTACCAGGAAGAAATCGACCATGGATGCCACCGTCATCTCTGACTGGCCGACCCCCACGGTCTCAACGATCATGACGTCATAACCGGCGGCTTCACAAGCGATCATGGTCTCCCGGGTCTTGCGGGCGACGCCTCCCAGGATGCCGCCCGAAGGAGAGGGCCGGATAAAGGCCCGTCCTTCCACGGCCAGTTTTTCCATCCGGGTTTTGTCGGCCAGTACGCTTCCGCCGCTGCGCTTGCTGCTGGGATCGACAGCCAGAACAGCCACCCGATGTCCCTTGCCCACCAGCATCATACCGAGGCTCTCGATAAACGTGCTTTTGCCCACTCCCGGGACGCCGGTGATCCCCAGGCGCACCGCTTTTCCGCTGTGGGGAAGCAGCCGGTCGATAACCGTGCCGGCCATTTCCTGATGAGCGGGAAGTGAACTTTCGATCAGCGTAATGGTTTTTGATAAAACCCGGCGGTCGCCTGCCAGCACGCCCTCGACATAATCTTGCGGATCATCGGATATCATTTTACGGGTTCACCGTTCCGGGTTCTGCGTTCTAGGTTCTGGGTTCCGGGTTCTGCGTTCACCGTTCCGGCCTGTTTCTAAACCTCTAAACCTCTGAACCTTTGAACCCTGAACCTTTAGGCACTTTAGCTCACTTTAGGCACTTTAAACTTGTCAATTTTCAAAAAAGCAGCCCCTTCCAGGGGTAAACCAAAGCCGGGTCCTCTGGGCCCGGATGTTTACTTTTCACACAGCTCTACCAGAACACCGTTGGTAGCTTTGGGATGCAGAAAGGCGATTTTCTTGCCGCCGGCCCCCAGGCGCGGTTTTTCATCAATGAGCTTTATGCCTTTTTCCTTTAATTCTGCCAAGGCCGCTTCAAGGTTTTCCACCTGAAAAGCAACATGATGGATCCCTTCGCCCTTTTTCTCCAAAAACTTGGCAACCGGTCCGTCAGGTGCCGTTGACTCCAAAAGCTCGACCTCGCTTTCTCCCACATGGAAAAAAGCCGTGGTGACCTTTTGCTCGGCAACGGTCTCGGAACCCCCAAACTCAAGCCCGAGGGCGTCCGTCCATATACCTTTTCCTTGCTCGATACTGTTGACGGCAATACCAAGATGATCGATCTTGACAATTTTCATGATGCGCTCCTTTCGATCTTATATTAATGTGTTACGTATCAGCACCTTAGCCGTATAATTTGTTTTTTTAGCCACTAAGACACCAAGGCACGAAGAAAAATTAAATATATCCTTGGTGTCTTGGTGCCTTCGTGGCAATTATTTCCGATAATAGCACAGGAACTTCTATTTATATTTTTCCATGACCCGTTTGAAACCGGGCATTGCATTGATAATGGTGTTGTCATCCACGCAAAAGGCGATTCTGAAATAACCGGGCCCGCCAAAACCGCTCCCGGGCACGGTCAGAATCAGTTCTTCCTGAAGCGCCTGGACGAATTGAACGTCATCGGGAACCGGTGTTTTGGGGAAAAGATAGAAAGCCCCCGAGGGTTTGACAAACGCATAGCCGCAGTCGGCCAGACCGTCACACAAAAAGTCCCGCTTTCTGGCGTAGACGGAAATATCAACACTTGCCCCCTGAACGGATGCGACGACGCGTTGCATCAGTGCCGGTGCGTTGACAAACCCGAGGATCCTGTTGGCAAGGGCCATGCCGCCCAGGAGCTCTGCTTTGAAGGTTGCCAGGGGATTCACCGCCAGAAAGCCGATACGCTCTCCCGGGATGGAAATGTCCTTGGAATAAGAAGAGGCGATGATGCTCTCCGGATAGCAGTTAAAGATGCTCGGAACCTTGATCCCGTCGTAAACGATCTTGCGGTAGGGTTCATCCGATATCAGGTATAGGGTGCGACCGATTTCTTTGCCCTTGTCTTTCAAAAGCATTCCGAGTTTTCCAAGGCTTTCTTTTGAATATATCTGGCCGGTGGGATTGTTGGGGGAGTTGACAAGAACGGCCTTGGTCTTCGGTGTTACGGCAGCGGAAACAGCCCCGATATCCAAGGTAAAGTCCGCCCCTGTCGGAACGGTTTTGAGAATACCGCCGTGATTGTCCGCATAAAATGTGTATTCAACAAAACCGGGAACAGGTGATATGATCTCGTCACCCGGGTCGAGCAGCGCCTTCAAGATAACGTTCAGGGCACCGGCGGCACCACAGGTCATAATCACCTCATTGGCCGTAAGCGCTATCTTTTGCTCTTGGGAAAGATAATCGGCCACCGCTTGGCGGACATCCGCATATCCGCTATTGGGCATATAGGCGTGAGCACCCGAACCTGAAGTCATTACCGCCTGTTGGAGGGCTGCTTTAAATTCATCCGGCGGTTCCAGGTTTGGGTTGCCCAGGCTGAAATCGTAAACGTTGCCGGCCCCATGTTTTGCCTTAAGGCGCGCCCCTTCTTCAAACATTCTGCGGATCCATGAGGATCTGGAAAGGATTTCGCTGATATAATTTGCAATTGTCATTTTTAAACTTTCTTACTCAGCGGATTGGACCGATTTAATTTCGGGTATCTCTTGCTTTAAAAACCGCTCTATCCCGTTTTTAAGGGTCATTTGGGACATGGGGCATCCGGCACAAGCGCCTTTTAAGCGCACTTTAACAACACCGTCTTTTACCTCAACAAGCTCTACGTCGCCGCCGTCGGCCTGCAGCATGGGCCTGATTTTGTCTATCGATTTTTGAACTTTTTCTTTCATAATTCGGCTCCTTAATTTTTGTTTTTTTATCACGAAAGCACGAAAGTTCGAAAAGAAAAAAAAGAGATTATAATATTTCGTGCTTTCCCTATTTCGTGTTTTCGTGATTGTTATTTTATTTCAGCGGAAACAGCGCAAAATTCATTGTTAGGGTACTAAAAATTGTATAATTGATTTACTCGATTTCCCTTTGACTGTAAAAATTCTTCCTGAATTCGTCAAACCTGCCCGCGCATATCGCCGTTCGCATCCGTCTCATCAAGGTGATATAATAATGAATATTATGAATCGTATTTAAACGATAAGCAAGGAGTTCTTTTGCCATATACAGATGGCGCAGGTAGGCTCTGGAATAATTGGTGCAAGTATAACAGTTGCAGCCGGGTTCCGGGGGACCGGTATCAGGCTTGAAACGGGAATTGCAGATATTTAGTGTCCCGAATGTTGTAAACAACTGACCGTTTCTGGCATTTCTGGTCGGAAGAACACAGTCGAACATGTCCGCACCGATGGATACAAGCTCTATAAGATCTTCGGGCGTTCCGGCACCCATGACGTATTTTGGTTTTGTGTCGGGAAGTTTCGCCAAGGTAATATCCGCCATTTCGAACATGATATCCTTCGGCTCTCCAACACTGAGCCCACCGACCGCATAGCCGCTGAAACCGGTTTCCATCAGAGCGTCCGCCGACATGGTGCGAAGATCCCTAAACATACCTCCCTGGACAATGCCGAACAGGGCGCCGGCATCTTGAGCATGTGTTCCCCAGGTTTTTTTACATCTTTGGGCCCAGCGGGTGGTGAGCTCAAGGGCATCTTTGGCCCTATCCCTTTCGGCAGGATATGGAATGCATTCATCCAGGCACATCATGATGTCCGCACCGAGGCCGATCTGGATTTCAACCGCTTTCTCGGGGGTCAGCACGTGTCGCGAACCATCGATATGGGATTGAAAGGTTACTCCTTCTTCGGCGATTTTTCGAAGCTTTGCCAATGAAAAGACCTGAAATCCGCCACTGTCGGTTAAAATAGCTCGTTTCCAGTTCATAAAATTGTGAAGCCCCGAGAATCGATCGATGACCTCTTCCCCCGGCCTGAGGTATAAATGATAGGTATTGCCGAGAATGATTTGAACCCCGCAATCCGACAGTTCCTCAGGCGACAGAGACTTCACCGTGCCAAGGGTTCCCACCGGCATGAAGACCGGAGTTTCGACAACACCGTGCGCTGTGTGCATAAGTCCCGCCCGGGCGCGTGTTGTCTTTGATTCTGCAACTATTTCAAAAGAAAACACTGTATTATTTTAGTCACTTAATTGTTAATTTTATAAAAAAACTTCTTCATTGCCACCAAGACACTAAGACACAAAGGAAATAATTATTATGTAAATTCTTGGTGCCTTAGTGCCTTTGTGGCAACACTTTTTCGGTTCCGGTTTGTCCGAATCAGGTTTTAAGCTATTAACATCGCATCACCATAACTGTAAAATCTGTATCCTTTTTGGATTGCTTCTTTGTATGCCTCAAGAACCCTGTCACGGCCTGCAAACGCTGAGACCAGCATTAAAAGCGTTGATCGGGGCAAATGGAAGTTGGTAATCATGACATCGATGACCTTAAACCTGTAGCCGGGATGGATAAAAAGATCACAATTTCCGCTGCCGCAGGCAACATGGCCCTTATCATCGGCCGCATACTCCAGCGTGCGCACACAGGTTGTTCCTACGGCGACAATCCGGCTTCCGCTTGCCTTCATGCGGTTTATCACGTCAGCACTTTCTTTGGCAATATGGTATCTCTCTGAATGCATGCGGTGCTCGCGGATATCCGCCACCCTGACGGGCAAAAATGTTCCATAACTGACGTGCAACGTAATTGCAACAATTCCGATGCCTTTTTCGCTTAATTTTTCAAGAAGCTTTGTTGAAAAATGGAGCCCTGCGGTCGGTGCGGCAATGGCGCCTTTTTGAGATGCGTATACAGTCTGGTAAAATATCCGGTCATTAAAGTCGCCATCATCCTGAGTGCGCTTGATATACGGCGGCAGGGGCACATTTCCTATTCGGTAAAGAATGCGTTCAAAATCGCCGCTGAAAGAAAACTTTAAGGAAAAAATATCATCCTGAAGATCGATGACTTCAGCCGTCAAGCCCTGGTCAAAGTAAATTGATGTTCCTATCCGGGGTCTTTTTGAACTTCTAACCAGACACCGGCAAACAAATTCGCCATCTGTCTTTGCCCGGCAACTGCCGGCATAGTCCAACATCAGAACTTCAGCTTTTCCCCCGGTGTCTTTGTTTCCAAACAGCCGTCCCGGAACCACTTCGGTATTATTGACAACCAGTGTGTCCGAGGGGGAAAGAAGATCATAAAGTTCGTAAAACTGATGATGGGACCGGCGGCCGGATTGTCGGTGCAGATAAAGAAGCTTCGATCGGTCTCGCTGCGC
>JBDRPF010000057.1:0-30124 GCA_043827325.1 Pseudomonadota bacterium
ATATTGAAGAAGCTGTTCCCTTTTTAATAAAAAATGATAATTTTAATAATTTTATACATAATTTAAGAGTTGATTTAGCAATCAGAGATGATTTTGATTTAGGAAATTCAAGAAAATTAATGAAAAATGGAACACTTATAAGTTGGCACCAATTTGATCCTTCCTTTATTATTAAAATTGAGGATCAAGGGTGGAGTTATTGGGCTATCTACAAGAACAACGATATCGAGATGGACCAAATAGCAAAAAAATGTTTTGAAGAAATTTATGACGATTTTAAAAAGAATTTAGAAAGATATAAATAAAATTATAGAGGGGATACACGTGGGATACCAAATAAAAAAGCGAATTCAACTTAACATATTGAATTCGCTCATATTTGGTGGTGGAGGCGGCGGGAGTCGAACCCGCGTCCGGCAATATTCCACACAGGCATCTACATACTTATCCCGAATTCTATCTTTCGCCTGTTCAAGTCTCCTTCAGGCGGGATGCTTGACAGACTATCCTGAAAAAAGTTCGCCCGTCCGTCATCAGGACCTCAGGACCGGCTAACCTGCTAGTCGTCGCCCTTGCCGGGTTAGCAGGCATGACCCGGAAGAACGTTAGCCTTAAGCGGCTAAAGCGTATTTATAATCGTCTGCGATTATTTTAAGTCTCTGTCCATTTTACGAGCCGACAGAACCTCGGCATGCAACCTGGGCTTCTTTATCCCCGTCGAAGCCGTTTCGCCCCCAAATTGTGAAAGAACATTTTTTAAAGGTTTTGATTTGTATTCATATATTAATTCAGTATAGTTTGAAAGTCAATGCGAGACTTTCAAAATATATTCTAAGCCTGAGCGGCGCAGCCGCGTTTGATAAAATCGTATCCCCCGGATCTTGCAAGATTCGGGGGATACGATTTTATTTGTAGTCCTTTTTGGATCGTTCAAGATCCTTTTCCTGATCGCGCTTGCGAATCGCGTCACGCTTGTCGTACTTGCGCTTCCCCCTGGCAAGGGCCAGGGTGATTTTGGCCTTTCCGTTCTGGAAATAAATCTTCAGAGGTATCAGGGAGAACCCCTTTTCGTTCATCTTGCCGTACAGCCGTTTGATTTCGTGGTTGTGGAGAAGCAGTTTACGCCTTCGCAAGGGGTCGTGATTGTTATACGATGCAAAGGGATAAGCCCCGATGTGCAACTGATAGACGAACACCTCGCCCTTTTTGATCTTTGCGTAGGAATCTTTCAGGTTAACACGGCCGATCCGGAGTGATTTGACCTCCGTCCCCAAAAGGACCATCCCGGCTTCGTATTTATCGTCGATAAAATAGCTGTGTCGAGCCTTTCTGTTTTCAGCGATAATTTTTACAAAACTTTCTTTCAAATCTCAATTCTCCGGTTTTCGAAGATATCCAAAATAAATTACTCGAACTTCGAACGATTATAATTCGGTGTATCCCACATCAAAGAGCGTGTTTCCAAAAGTGTTCATCACCAGTTCCGTGACGCCCGCGTCTGTCGTCTCCTTAAGCGCCTCTTTGACAAACTGTCTTGCCTCTTCAGCATCAAGCAGTCGTATCAGGCTCTTAATCACCGGTATCGCCTGCGGGTTCATGCTCAATTCTTCGATTCCAAACCCTAAAAGTAACGGTATGTTAACAGGATCACCGGCCATCTCACCGCACATTGAAACCTTCACCCCCTGGTCTCTCGCCACCTCGGTAATATGCTTGATCACCCGTATAATCGCCGGATGCAGCGGTTGATAGAGATGGGCAACATGCCGGTTTCCCCTGTCAACGGCAAGTGAAAACTGAATGAGATCGTTGGTGCCGATGCTGAAAAAATCGACATCTTTTGCCAGGGTGTCCGCCATAAAGACCGCCGAGGGGACCTCGATCATGATACCGACGTCAATGTCTCCATTAAATAAAACACCGTCCCTGGCAAGAGATTCGGCTGCCTCGTTCAGCATTCGTCTCGCATATTGGATTTCGTCCTGACACGATATCATGGGAAACAGAACCCTTACGTTACCGAACGCTCCGGCTCTTAATATGGCCCGGAGCTGTGTTTTGAAAACCTCCGGATTTTTCAAACAATACCGTATCCCGCGAAGTCCCAGTACGGGATTTTTTTCATCCGGGGCGCTCGAATTGGCAATTGCCTTATCGCCGTTAATGTCAAGGGTGCGGATCGTTACCGGCTTCGGGGCCATGACCTCCACGACATCCTTGTATTTATCAAAAAGCTCGTGTTCGGCAGGAAAAACGAGCCGGCCTAAATATTGAAACTCTGTTCTGTAAAGGCCGATGCCGTCCCCGCCGTGCGAACGAACCGAGACGACCTCCTCGGGAAGTTCGATATTTCCCATAACCTGCACGCGGAAACAGTCGATGGTTTCCGCCGGGAGGTCGCTGCCCCGGATAAGAATCGCCTTGTATTCCTCGTATCTTCCCATGCGCTCTTCGAATCGTATGAGCGTCTGGTCCGTGGGATTGATAATAACGACACCTTCCGTGCCGTCCACAATGATGATGTTGTCGTTTTTGATTGTGCGGGAGGCATTGTCCAGCCCCAGGACGGCAGGGATCTCAAGTGTCCTTGCGATAATGCCGGTATGAGAGGTCTTGCCGCCGCGATCGGTCACAAATCCCTTTATTTTCTCAAGCTGTATCTGGCTGGTTTCAGCCGGGGAGAGATCATGGGCAACCAGGATGACACGTTTGTCAATGTCCCCAACCCTGACCAAATCCCCGCCGACAAGGTTCCGCATGATGATATCGGACACGTGTATAATGTCGTCGACCCGTCCCTTTAAATAGGGATCGGCCATATTGTTAAACATGGTTTTTACGTTTTCCGTCGCCTTTTTAAGGGACCACTCCGCATTGACTTTTTCATCTTCTATGTATTTGATGGTTCTGTCATACAGCATCTTGTCCATGAGCAGCACCTTGTGAATCTCAAGGATCTGGGCCCTCTGGTGCAGCTCTTCGGGCGTATCTTCAATTAAAGCCTGAAGTTCATCCTTTGCTTTCTTTACGGCGGTCTTGAAGCGCTTTATCTCCTTTTTTACATTGTCCGGGCTGATAAGATACTTTTCGACAACATCCACACCCTCTCTGCCGACCAGGTATGCCTTCCCGATGCAAATTCCCGGGGAACCGCTTATGCCGTAAAGCCTTATTTCCTTTTCGTCTTTTTCCAACATGCCCGATTATTCTCCAAAACCGCTTTCCACCAGATCCGCCATTTCATTCAACAGTTCCATGTCCGACGGATCATCAATCTGTATTGTTATTTTCGACCCCTTTTCACAGGCAAGGGTCAGTATGTCAATGACGCTCGCAGCATCCGCCTTTATCGACGCTTTGATGACCCAAATGCTTGATTTCCCTTTCTGTGCAATCTGCGCGATCCGGGTTGCCGACCTTGCGTGAAGACCGAGTTCGTTCTTGATAATAACATCCCTTGAAAGTCCGCTCACCGGAGTGTCCGCTTAAATCGGTTTTCTTGAGTACCCCAAACCTGATCTTCGGCATCAGGTCGGATATGATCCAGTTGTCCTGATGGGAACCACATAAAAAAGAAGGAAAATTTTGTAGGGCTTATAAAATTTTTTACCAATACGACACCTATATGTCAATTGGATTTCATTGACAAGGTTGGATATAGTTGATAGACATTTTTTGAAACCGGTCTTAAACAAGCGTCCCGTTATTTCTGTATCATTTTGAATTTAATTGTATTTATCGTTTTACCTGAATTTTGCACCCGATTCAGGTTTTATGGTACACCCGTTGCCCCAGCCCGCAACTGCTTTTAATTCCAGTTTTAACTGAAAAGAACCGCCCGGTGTGATTTGCAAGATTTCTGTTGCCCGGCCCCCTTTTCAAGACCCGGAGGAATGTCCATGTCAGAAAAAGTGTTGATCTTCGGAAAGGATACCTGACCCTTTACAACCGAGGCTCGTGAGGCTTTCAAAAAAGAAGGCAGGACGGTGGAATACGTCAACGTCAAATCAGATCCCGAACAGATGGATATCATGCTGAAACATTCCAATGGTAAACGGAAAGTCCCGGTAATTGTCGACCGGGGAAAGGTCACCATCGGACATAAAGGAAACACATGAGGTGTTTAAGCGCTTCGGCTGTATGCCGGGGTAAAAAATCCGGGCACAGAGGACCCGGCTTTTCATGATCAAATAAACGACGAGATATCCCGAAATGAAAACACAGTTTGTTATAGACGACTTTAAACTGGAAGAACCGTGGCGGTTGTTCAAAATTCTAGGGGAATTCGTTGAAGGCATAGACGCCCTTCACGATATTGGCCCTGCCGTGAGCATCTTCGGGTCAGCCAGAGTAAACCCGGATGACGCAGTTTACAAGAAAACAGAGGAGATCGCCGCGCGCTTTGCACAAAACAATTTCGCGGTGATAACCGGCGGCGGGGGCGGCGTCATGGAGGCGGCAAACAAAGGCGCTTCAAAAGCGGGAGGAACTTCCGTCGGCTTGAACATCATTCTTCCTTTTGAGCAGATACCGAATCAATTCTCTAATATTAAGCTGGATTTTAACTATTTCTTTATCCGGAAAGTGATGTTCGTCAAGTATGCCCACGCGTATATCATCATGCCCGGCGGTTTCGGCACGCTGGATGAACTGTTTGAAGCGGTCACACTTATACAGACCCGTCGTATAAAGCCCTTTCCCGTAATCCTGGTGGGATCGGAATACTGGTCCGGGCTTGTCGAATGGATCAAATCCCGCCTGCTCGAAGAAGGACGAATATCACCCGAGGATCTTGATATTTTGCAGATCATGGACGACCCTGAAGAAATCGTAAAAAAGGTAACAAAAATGGTGATTTTGTAACGGCTCCCGATGAGTCAATCACCACCCGCGGAGTGGGTGGCTTGAACTTGCAGCCGCCCCGCTCAAAGAGCGGGGCGGTTTGTTGGCACGAACCGACAAATGATACCACCCTCATTTTGCCCTGAACAATATTAATCATTGAAAAAAGAAACGCTTTGTGGCATAAATTTCGGGTTTTCCGGTAGTTGTTTGGCATCTGATTCCGGAACTGAACGGGAAGCGTTGTTCGCACTCTTTTTCCATGCCCGCGCAATTGCCAAATCAACGGATCTCCGGATCTTTTTTTTGAAAAACCCGCGGCATGGACCGTTTCGGCATTTATTTTTCATCGATTAAAAACCCTTGGCCCGGGCGCTGAACGAGTCAGAGGCAGTGCTTTGCCCGGTAATTTTTAGTGAAAGAAAGGCGTAAAATTGGTTGTGTCAGGTTCACCGAGTGATGGAGATGTTTTGCTGGAGCTGGAAAACATCCACATGTATTTTGGTAAGGTCTCAGCCCTGTCCGGAGTCGACCTGAAAATCAGAAAAGGAGAGATACATTCCGTCATCGGGCCCAACGGGGCCGGAAAAACGGTAATGATGAACATTATCAACGGCCTGTATTCCCCCCAAAAAGGAAGCATCTATTACAAAAACCAGAAAATCAACCACCTCAAGCCCCATCAGCGGGCCGAACTGGGTATTTCCAGAACATTTCAGAAAGTTGAAGTTTTCGGCGGCATGACGGTGCTGGATAACATCCGGCTCGGCCGCCACATTCATTTCAAAACGGGGATTTTCAGCGGATCCGTGTATGCTGGAAAGACCGCCCGGGAGGAAATAGAGCACCGGAAGTTTATCGAGGGAGAAATAATCGACCTCCTTGAAATCGAACATATCCGGCACAAGCCCGTCGGCATGCTTCCATACGGCATGCAAAAAAGGGTCGAACTGGGTCGGGCCCTTGCCCTGGAGCCGGAACTCCTTATCCTGGACGAACCCCTGGCCGGCCTGAATCTCGAAGAAGTCGAAGATATGGCCCGGTTCATCCTGGACATCAATGAAGAGGAGCGATGGAAAGTCACCTGTCTCCTGGTGGAACATGACATGGGTGTGGTCATGGACCTTTCCGATCATGTGTTTGTGCTCAACTTCGGCTACAAGATCACCGACGGCACACCCGAAGAGGTCCAGAATCACCCGGAGGTGATAAAAGCCTATCTGGGTGAGGAGGATTTGTACGCAACACGGCGGTGACAATGATCCGGACCCGGAGGTTTTGACTAGGGTTTATCTCTCTAAGGGGTTAATTTAATAGTGCATTGAGTGCCTAAAATTTAAATGGAAATCACGAAAGATTTAACGATCCCCAAGCTGCTTTTAAAAAAAGCTGTCGAGTCCGGCAAGGCCAAGGTGGCCATGCGGGAAAAAGAGTTCGGCATCTGGCGCCCGTACACGTGGCACGACTATCTGGAAAATGTAAAACATATCGCCCTGGGTCTCATCAGTCTCGGCCTGAAAGACGGCGACAAAGTTTCCATGATCGGAGACAACCGGCCTGAAGGATTGTGGGCCGAGATGGCCACCATGTGCGCCGGAGGGGTGGGGGTGTGGCTGTTTCAGGATTGCCTCGTCGAAGAAGTCAAATATATCATCAACCACTCAGACACCCGGTTTTTGATGGGCGAAGGGCAGGAAGAAGTCGACAAGGCCATTTCAATCTTCGACGAATGCCCCAATCTTGAAAAGATCATATGGGACGACCCCAAGGGTATGCGAAATTATGATCAGGACTGCCTCATCAGTCTCAAGGAAGTCCAGCAGATGGGCAGAGAACTCGAGGAAAGGGAACCGGATCTGTTCGATGAGATGATCCGAAAAGGGCACGGTGACGACGTGGCGCTGCTCTTCTACACCTCGGGCACGACAGCGCTGCCAAAGGGGGCCCTGCTGTCCCACTATAACATGCTGACCATGGGTAAAAACCTGATGGCCGTCGACCCGTGTTACGAAGCGGATGATTATGTTTCCTATCTCCCCTTTGCGTGGATCGGCGAACAGATGATGTCCATCTCCTGCGGGCTTCAGATCGGATACACCATCAATTTTCCGGAAGCCCCTGAAACCGCGCAGGAAAACATCCGGGAAATCGGCCCTCACGTTATGTTCGCTCCGCCGCGCATGTACGAACAGATGACCCGAACGGTCCAGGTCAAGTATCTGGATTCTTCCTGGATCAAGCGGAAGTGCTACGAACTCTCTTCCAAAATCGGCTACCACGTGGCAGACCTCAAATTTGAGAAAAAACCGATTCCCTGGTATTGGAAGCTCCTGGAATGGCTCGCCCGCATCGGGGTGCAAAACAAATTGAAAGATCATCTCGGGCTTTCCCGCGTTCGCAACGCTTACACCGGCGGCGCCGCCATGGGACCGGACCACTTCCGTTTTTTTCACGCCATCGGCGTAAACCTGAAGCAGATCTACGGGCAGACGGAAATCGCCGGGATCTCGGTGGTGCATCGAAGCGGGGACATCAAATTCGATACGGTGGGCCTTCCCATCCCGGACACCGAGGTGAGGATCACCGAAGCGGGTGAAATTCTAACCAGAAGCCCCTCCGTCTTTCAGGGGTATTACAAAAACCCCGAGGCCACGGAAACCACCCTCAAGGACGGCTGGCTCTATTCCGGCGACAGGGGCTTTATCGACGACGGCGGACACCTCGTGGTTTTCGACCGGACCAAGGACGTCTTTACCCTCAAGGACGGCAGACCCTTTGCGCCCCAGTATCTTGAAACCCGCCTCAAGTTCAGCCCTTACGTGAAAGACTCCTGGGTTATCGGGGACAACCGGGATTACATAACCGCGGTGATCTGCATCGACTATGCCGTGGTCGGCAAATGGGCGGACGAAAAGAAACTCACCTACACGAGCTACCCGGAGCTTTCACAAAAAGCCGAGGTGTATGACCTTGTACAGCAACAGATCCAGCGGGCCAACAAGGACCTTCCGGAACTGGCAAGGATCAGAAAGTTCATCAACCTGTACAAGGAATTTGATGCTGATGACGATGAGCTCACCCGGACCCGGAAACTCCGTCGGGCGTTTGTGGAAAGCCGGTATGAGGATCTGGTGAGCACACTCTATTCGGACAAGGATGTCGTTCATATCGACACTACCATTACCTATGAAGACGGCCGAAAATCCCACATTAAGACCGATCTGCATATAAGAGCAGTTGAAGATTGATGATTGTAGGAGGAATTGAATAAGGAGGCGTTAAAAGATAGAATAAAAAAATTTGCCCATCGTTGCGTTAAATCGGCAATGTCACTTTTCAATTAATTAAGGACAACAGATGGAACTCTTTTTAATGACCATCACGACAGGGATCATGGTGGGCGGCATCTATGCCCTCGTCGCCCTGGGATGGGTGCTGATATATAAATGTTCGGGGGTGCTGAACCTTGCCATGGGAGAGATGACCCTCATCGGCGCCTATGTTTCCCTGACCTTTTACTCTATGGGCATGCCTTTTCTGCTGGCCCTGTTATTCTCGCTGGTCATCGGGCTGGTCCTTGGTGTTTTGACCGAAAGGATTTTTCTGGACAAGCTCATCGGGCAACCGGTCCTCACGGTCATCATGGTTACCGTGGGGCTTTCCTTTTTCTTTAAAGGAACCGTCGAACTCATCTGGGGAACCGACACCCGGGTATTCGACCCCCCGGTCTTTTCAATGGAACCGATCCGGTTGGGCCCTCTGGTCATTGGACAGGTTTACCTGTGGAGTTTTGTTGCGGCCATCATTCTTCTGTGTCTCTTCGTGGGTTTCTTCAAGTACACGCGATGGGGGCTGGCCATGCAGGCCACGGCGGACGACGAGATGGCCGCGCTGTCTCTGGGTGTGAGCGCCCGCTTTGTCTATGCCGCAGCCTGGGCCATCGCGTTTATGGCATCCGGTGTCGGCGGCACCCTTCTGGGAAATATCAACGGATTGAATATATCCGTCAGCTATCTCGGACTGCTGGTTCTGCCCGCCGTTGTCCTGGGGGGCCTGAATTCGGTCCCGGGGGCCATCGTGGGCGGCATTATTATCGGCATATTGCAAAACCTTTGCGGGGCATATCTCGACAGGTACTTCCCCGGCGGCGTAAAGGAAGTGGCGCCCTTTGCGTTTATGGTTGTTTTTCTGCTCTTCAAGCCCCATGGGCTCTGGGGGTGGGAGCGGATTGAAAGAGTGTAACCGCGCATAGCGGTAAGCGCGGAGAGCAAAACACGCCATGCGCTGTGCACCTTGCGCTATGCTTTAAAATCGGAGTAAAATATATGTCAAAAGTCTGGCTTCCCTGCGGTGTTTATCATCAGAATTATGCCCAGGACCATGCCTGGTGGCAGACAAATTTCGTCAGGGGAAAAATGGTCCTCCTCTTTCTCACCCTGTTTGTCTTTATCCCTCTCTTTGCGGATCCCTATTCGCTCAGCATCTGCAATCTGATCGGCTACACGATTTTGGGGGCGCTGGGCGTGCAGCTTCTCATCGGTTACTGCGGTCAGATCACCTTGGGTCATGCCGCATTTCTCGCTGTGGGCGCCTACACCAGCACGTTGCTCATCCTGGAGTTTCCGTGGCCGAAATTTATGATAGACTGGGGGCTGGCGTACCCTTTCAGCATATTCATCGCAGCCATTGTCTCCGGTCTGTGGAGTGTGTTTTTCGGCTTGCCTTCGGCACGGGTTAAGGGCTTTTATCTGATCCTGACCACCATGGCGGCGCAGTTCATCACCGTGGATTTTCTGATTACCGGATATGTCAGCCAGATCGGCGGAAGGGGACAGGCCTTTTCCTTGCCCCTGGGGACAATCAAGGTCGGTCCCTGGATTATTGACACCGACCTCAAGGTCTATTTCATGATGCTGATTCTGGTAATCATTTGCATTACCTGCCTGGTCAACCTGCTGCGGTCCAGGGTCGGAAGGGCCTGGGTGGCGATACGGGACAATGACATCTCCGCCGGGGTCATGGGGATCAACGTTGCCAGGTACAAGCTCCTCGCTTTTTTCTATGCCGGCTGTATCGGCGGCATCGCGGGCGCTTTCTGGATCAGCAATCTGGCGGCCATCAGCCCGGAGCATTTTCCCTGGAGCTGGTCTTTGTGGCTGGTGGGCGTGATTCTCATCGGCGGGGTCGGGTCAATACACGGCACCGTATTCGGCTCCATATTCATGGTTGTTGTCATGGAAGTGCTGCAGCTGCTGGTCATGCAGTTCGTCGACACCAGCTGGGGGGAACGGCTGCTTATGGATTTTCTGTTTGTCAAAGAGGCAGCCTTTGGACTGGCCATCTGCGTGTTCATGATATTTGAACCCAACGGCATCGCCTACCGGTGGTGGCAGAGCAAGAATTATTTCAACCTTTGGCCGTTTTCATACTAACCCGCATATCTCATGAAGAATTTATTTTGGTTTTGAAAACAAAAAAGAAACTGGCTAAAGTCAGGAGATTATATTAAACTCGGGTATCCTTGATCAAAGACATGCTGTTTTGATAAATATCGTACCACTAAACCAATAAACCATTCAACAATTCAAAACGTTTTCGAACAAAGAAGGGGGTGATGCTGCAACAGCGGTTTAACGAGGATTTTATTTTAGCCTACTTTCCAATGAAAGGGGAAAACAATGAAGCTGAAAAATTTGTGGTCGAAAGTTTTGGTGCTGTTATTTGCGATGGCCCTTATCGCGGGGGTTTCACCCATGGCAGGGGCCGAAACAATCAATGTCGGTGCGTTGAATGACGTGACCGGGGCAACCTCCGATGTCGGCAAAGATTATGCCCTGGGCATCTCGGACGCCATTCACTATGTGAACGACAACGGCGGGGTCAATGGAAAGACGATCAAGCTTTACCAGTTTGATTACGGTTACCGTATTCCCGAGGCCCTTACCAAGTACAAACTCTTCAAACGGCTCAACTGCGTGGCTGTGCTGGGATGGGGAACCGGCGATACAGAGGCCCTCTCCCCCACGGTGACAAAGGATAAAATGCCCTATGTGTCCGCGTCCTACTCGGCACACCTCACGGACCCGAAAAAAACACCGTACAACCTTTTCGCGGCGGTGGATTATTCAACCAACGCCAGGGGCGCCATTACCGCGTGGTTTGACAAAAAATGGCCCAAGCATCCGGATTACGGAAAAAGAAAGCCGCGGTTTGTCTGCAGTTATCATTTCGCGCATCCTTACTGCAGCGCGCCCATCAAGGCCGTAAAGGACCAGGCCGAGCTGCTAGGCTTCGAGGTCGGACCGGATCAGAGCGTAACTCTTTTTTCCATCGACGCGAAAAGCCAGGTCCTGGCCATGAAGGACTTCAAACCGGATCTCGTCTGGCACGGCAACACCACCATGTCCGTTGCGGCCACCGTGCGTGACGCTTACGCACTGGGCCTTGGCGCGGATCACATCGTAAACAACTGGGGCTTTGACGAAAATCTTCCGCGACTGGCCAAAGAAGCGTCGGAAGGCGTCATCGGTGTAGCTGTCTGCGAATTTTTTGGAAACAATGCCCCCATGATGGACAAGGTGGTTGCGTACGCCGAAAAATACAACCCCGGGGTACCCCTGGACAAACGGCTCAACCACACTGTCCAGGCATGGGCCAACGTGCTGGCGCTGTGGGAAGCCATGAATCGGGCGGACAAGGCCGGAAATCTGACGGGCGAAGGCATCCTGAAAAACGGTTTTGAAACCATGAAAAATTTTGACGTCGGCTTGAGTGTACCGCCCCTGACATATACATCCACGGATCATAGAATTTCCGGTAAAGTACCGATCTATGAAATCAAAAACGGCAAATTTCAACTCCTTGAACTGGTTGATTTGCAAGGCCGTTGGCCGGACAAATGGAAAAACGAGTGGCTCGGCTGGTAACGACCCTGTTACATCCCCCCCGAGGAGGTTTTAAGGCTTGTCATCAGAGAAAATGATCTTAAAGATCAACAATATCGAGGTCAAGTATCACGAAGTGATTTTGGTGATCAAGGGCGTCTCCATCGAGGTCCCGGAGGGCGGCATCGTGGCCCTTTTGGGAGCCAATGGTGCCGGGAAGAGTACGACCTTAAAGGCGATCTCCGGCCTGTTGAAGCACGAAAACGGCGCGGTCACCGACGGTTCCATTGAGTTCATGGGGGAACGCATTGACAGGATGAAGGCGGAAAAAATCGCCAAAATGGGCATTGTTCAGGTCATCGAGGGACGCAGGGTGTTCGAGCATCTCACCGTGGAACAGAACCTGAAAGTGGGCGCCCACATGAGGAAGCACGGCAGATCCCTGAAAAGCAGCCTAGAAATGGTCTATAACTACTTTCCGAGGCTGAAGGAAAAGCGGAATGAAACCGCCGGTTTCATTAGCGGCGGAGAACAGCAGATGACGGTTGTCGGCCGCGCGCTGATGACCCGCCCCAAGCTGATTCTTTTAGATGAACCCTCCATGGGGCTGGCGCCGCTGCTCATCCATGAAATTTTTAACATTATCACCAAGCTCAATGCAGAGGAAAAAATCTCGATCCTCCTGGTGGAACAGAATGCCAAACTGGCCTTAAGTGTTGCGCCCCATGCCTATGTGATGGAAAACGGTCGCATCGTCATGGACGACTCTGCTGAAAAGCTCCTGCAAAACCCGGACATCAAGGACTTCTATCTGGGTCTGACCGATGTTGGGGGGCGGAAAAGTTTCCGGGACGTTAAACACTACAAGCGAAGAAAACGATGGATTACCTAACCCTTAACACGAATAAGGGGGAGAAAAAATGCGTAGAAAATCATTGTTGTTGGGTTTAAGTGTTGTAATCATCGCCACCTTTTTTCTGTCAGGGTGTATTCAAACGGTGGTAAAACCGACCCCGAAGAATTTCAAGACCCCTGAAGTTACCCTCAGTTATGTGGATGTGGCCCATTACTGGGGATGGTGGTATTATGCAAAATCAGTTGCGCCGACCAAGGGAGAAGCGGGAGACTACGGCGCACCGCTGGATCTTGCCTTTTTCTTTGACATAACAAATCCGAACCCGTTCCCGGTGCTGATGGAAGATATCAAGTTCACCGTCGCCTTTGAGGAATTTGATCTCAATTCGCCAATCTCAACGGCAGCCCAATGGATCCCTGCGGGCAAAACCAACCAGATAGAGGTGCACGCCATGTTTGACGGCAGGCAGTCTCTGCTGAGTCTGCTTGTGGCAGGTGGGTTCCAGCTCCAGGAAAAAACAGGGGCCGCCGGGGCCGGGGCCGGTCTCGGCCAGCTGGAAACGTGGTGGCTCGGAATTCCGGAGTTTGCCTTTCCCATCTATGTTAAAGGCGGGGCAGCGGTATTCACGGCGGACGGTCTGACCAGCGTCGCGTCCTTCGCCGCCAAATTTCCCGAGTAACGCCTGACGGCGTAAGCTGCGATGCTGAATCGTTCTTTCGCCGAGTAGTCCGGGTTGCGCGCTGAACCTGCGCAACCCGGAATTTACTATAAGTGGTTTGAAGCGTTCCCTGCAGAAAAACTGCAGGGAATGTTTTGCCTGACGGCAGTGCTTCGCAGCCACCGTTAAGGAATTTTGGCTTTGTTTTCGATTGCGCTCGCTGTTGCGGTTCAAACCCCCTCTAATGCCCGATGGCTGTTGAGGTAAATTTAACTATGGGACTCTACGATTTTACGTTTTACGATCTCATCAATCGAAATGCAAAAAGTTTCGGAAACCTGCCGGCCTGGTTCGAGGCGGACTGCAACAGCACGCTGACGTTTGTCCGGTTTAAAGAAAAGGTCGATCGTCTGGCTTCCGGTTTACAGAAGATTCAGATCAAAAAGGGGGACCGCATCGGGATTCTGGGGAAAAACAGTCTCGAATATTTTCTCCTTTACGGGGCTGCGGCGGCGTTGGGCGCCATCGTGCTGCCCGTCAACTGGCGCCTTTCAGCCGATGAGGTCGTTTTTAATCTGAATGACTGTTCGCCGGTTATTGTATTCGCCGGCACCGAATATCAGGAATTGATCGAAGGCTGCAAAAGCAAACTCCCCACCGTGCAGCACTATTATGACTTCGGGTCACAAGAGAGCGATTCGGGTGAGTTCAATTCCCTCATGGACAATCCGGGCAAATTTAAAACTGAAGATGTCGCAAACGATGACGGCTTTGTCATTATTCACACAGCCGCCGTGGCCGGGAGACCCAGGGGCGCGCTGTTGAGTCACGGCAATCTCTTGTGCGCCGGCCTGCACCTGAATTATTGCTTCAGCTTGACGCCGGATGACGTTCATTTGAATCTTTTGCCGCTGTTTCACGTGGGTGGACTGTTCATGGCCACAAGCAGCTTTCACGCCGGTGCATTGAACGTCAACATGAGTAAATTTGACGCGGGAAAAGCAACGGCCCTGATCCAGGAAAAGAACGTGTCTGTCATGTTCGACTTTACGCCCATACTCTCATCCATCCTTGAACAGCAGGAAAAAACAGGCAAAAGCATCAAAACGCTCAAGGCCGTGATGGGCCTGGATACGCCGGAAACCATTGAAAGATATCAAAACATAGCCGGCGGGACCTTTTACTGCGTATACGGACAAACAGAGACAACCGGTCTGGCGACCTTCGGCAGGTACGACGACCGACCGGGATCAGCGGGCAAGACGATCCAGATGGGCGAAGTGAGAATCGTGGATGATTACGATCGTCCGCTCCCGGCAGGGCAGGTCGGCGAGATTACCATGAAAGGCCCCATGATCTTCAAGGGGTACTGGAACCTTCCCGAGGATAACGCACACACCTTTCGTGACGGATGGCACCACACGGGTGATTTGGGCCGCTTTGACGAGGACGGGTTCCTCTGGTACGCGGGTCGCAAGGCGGAAAAGGAACTGATCAAGCCGGGCGGCGAAAACGTTTACCCGGCCGAGGTGGAAAAAGTGATTCTCCGGCATCCGGCCGTCGCGAAAACCGTTGTTTTCGGCGTACCCGATCCCAGGTGGAAAGAGGGAATCAAGGCCGTTTGTCTGTTAAAAGCGGGAGAGAAACTCGACCCCCGGGAACTCATCAAATTCGTCGGGGAGCGCATCGCCAGCTACAAGAAACCCCAGTATGTCGAGTTTGTAACGGATTTTCCGCTTCTTGCGGACGGCTCGCCGGACCGGAAAAAGATAAAAGAACAGTATGGCGGCGGGTTATAGAAGTGATTTTATCTTATCCTTCTGTTTCGGGGACAGCGCTTCGAATTTGACATCAATTCCCTTCGGGTCCCTCCGGGCTACCTTCCCGGTTATCATAAACATATCATGGCCGTCACCCGCTGAAAAAGTGAGCATAATTTCCTCGCCCACGGCAAATGACTCGCTGGATTCAATGAAGCAGCCTTCCATACTCAATTTTTGAACAAAACCCCTCTGGGAAACCTCGTCCGTGTCATAATCAACGGCAATCAGCGCCGTTGCGGGCGGCGGTGTCTTTTTCGGTTTGGATTTTTCTTCTTTTACGGCCGGAGAAACATCGGCCTTCGCAGGCCCTTCAATGCTCAGAACAATAACGGTTATGTTGTCATGCCCTCCGCGCTGATTTGACAGGTCCACAAGGGCCTGACAGACCTTTTGAGGGCGGCCGCTCTTCACTATTTCGAGAATCTCCTCCGGTGAAACATTGTCGGTCAACCCGTCGGAGCTTATGACCAGGGTGTCGCCCACGGCGTATTTAATCTCGGTAATCCCGGGCTCCACCGATTTGTCGACCCCCATGGCCCGGGTGAGCACGTGCTTGTACTTGTCTTCGAGTGGCTTGGCGCCTTTGGGGGCGAGTTTCTCATACTCGGCAATCATGGTATGCAGTTCGTAGAGGGGTTCTATGGCACCGTCTCGAATCAGGTAGATCGGGCTGTCTCCCACATTGCCCGAAATCAGCGTTTTTTCGGTGACCAGAATCGCCGAAACGGTGGACCCCATTCCCCGCAGGGATTTATTGCTTTCGGAGAGCTGGAAAATTTCTTTGTTTGCCACCCGTATTCCCGAAAGCAGACGGTTTGCCTGATCCGAGAGCTGTTTGTCGGTGTATGTTGACACGTCCTTTTTTTCGCTTCCACCCGCACCTTTAAAATAGTCCCGAAGGGTATCCACGACCATTTTGCTGGCCACCTCTCCGGCGTTGTGTCCCCCCATACCATCGGCCACCACATACAGTTTCAAATCGTCATCGACAAAAATGGAGTCTTCGTTTCCCGTACGCTTCTTCCCGACGTCTGTAATACCTGCCGACTCAACGATTACCATCTGAACTCCTTATTCTTTCTACAAAACCCATTTCTTAGTTGAATGGATTTTTGCGGGACAGGAATTTTAGCCTGCCGGAGGCAGATAAACCCTGGTCGCCTATGGCGCCGCCAAAGGCGGGTAAACCTTTCGCCAATATGCTCCCGTAGCGACTCGATTTGAGGGCTTCGATTGAGCTTCAGCCGAACTCCTCGCCGACAAGTTCTGGCTGCGGGAGATATATAGAATCGTGTTACCTTGAATCATGCAAGATTCAAGGTAACACGATTCTATTTCCATAACACAAGTTTTCCACGGTTTCAATTTATTATAGTTTCCGTTCACAGGAAACCGCCACACGATTCGAACAGATTTCACTTGACAAAACACGGTTGCATGTCTATACATTTTGGTTCGACTTTAAAAACATCAAAGCACCGATGCACAAGGGTGTGCAAAGGACTTTATGCACAAAAAGGTGCAACAGCTTAAAAATAAAGCGGGGACAAAGACGTCTTTATCCAAATTATATGGTAAAGACGTCTTTTTATTTCCTGTTGTTATTTTAAGTAAATAATAACGGAAACATTAAGGGGGGCTAAAATGGGCATCAGGATCTGCAAAACCAAAGAAGATGTTTTAAAGACCGTCAAAGAAAAAAATGTCAGCTTTATTCAATTCTGGTTCACGGATGTTCTCGGCGTGTTGAAAAGTTTTGCCATAACACCGAGCGAGCTGAAGGTGGGCATGATCGAAGGAATGGGTTTCGACGGATCTTCCATTGAAGGTTTCGCGCGAATCGAGGAAAGCGACATGGTCGCCATGCCGGATCCGACCACCTTCAGAATGCTGCCGTGGCGAGTTGAAAGACCGGTGGCCCGGATGTTCTGTGATATCGTTAATCCGGATCAAACACCGTATGAGGGCGATCCGAGATATGTGCTCAAAAGACTTTTACAAAAAATCAGGAAAAAGGGATACACCTTTTACGTCGGTCCGGAGCTGGAATATTTTTATTTCAAAGACAACAAAAACACCGAAGTTCTCGACACCGGCGGATATTTTGACAGCCGGCCGCTGGACATGGCATCTGATTTAAGACGCCATACCATATTCGCCTTGCAGAGCATGGGAATCGATGTGGAATACAGCCATCATGAAGTGGCGCCCAGCCAGCACGAAATCGACCTGCGTTATGATGAGGCGCTCAGCATGGCGGACAAGACCATGACCTATAGATTGATCGTCAAGGAAATCGCCCGGCAGCATGGGTGTTACGCCACATTTATGCCCAAACCCATCTTTGGTGAAAACGGAAGCGGCATGCACGTGCATCAATCCCTGTTTAAGGGAAAAAGAAACCTCTTTTTCGACGGAAACGACCCGTACCATTTATCCAAAATTGCCAAGGGCTACATTGCCGGAATCATGAAACACGCGCGGGAAATTACCGCGGTCACCAACCAGTGGGTCAACTCCTACAAACGGCTGGTTCCCGGCTACGAAGCGCCTGTGTATATCTCCTGGGCGCGGCGCAACCGTTCGGCCATGGTCCGGGTTCCCATGTACAAGCCCGGCAAGGAGACGGCCACCCGGATAGAGTTCCGTGCGCCGGATCCGGCCTGCAACCCCTATCTGGCCTTTGCGGTCATGCTGGCGGCGGGCCTAAAGGGCGTCGAAGAAAATTATGAACTCCCGGCCCCCATCGAAGAAGATATCTTCGAGATGACCGATAAAGAAAAAACCGGGCGGGGCATCGTCACCCTCCCGGGGAATCTGTACGAAGCGATCCATGAAATCGAACAGTCGGAACTGGTAAAAGAGGCCCTGGGAGAGCACATTTTCAACAAATTTTTGGAAAACAAGAAAATCGAATGGGACATGTACAGAACTCACGTCAGCCGGTACGAAATAGAAAAATACCTGCCGATCACCTGATCGGAAGGATCGGGTAAGTGTGCCGCTTTCAGCCGACGCAGCCGGTGCCGTTTTGGCGACGCCGGCACTGCAACACCGTCGGGGACCTCTTTTTTTTACACAAATCCGGCAGAATTGAAGAGTACCCTGCAGCAAGACTTGTCGGCGAGCTCAAGTCGAGTCGCTGCAGGGAATGTTTTGCCTTGCGGCAGTGCTTCGCGGCCACCGTTAAGGAATTTTGGCTTCATTTTCGATTCGCTCGCTAACCCCGCAGCAAGCGTCGGGGTTAGCGCTCGCTTTTTCGGTTCAAGAATGCCAGCTACGTTACACCCCATTAGCTTCGACAAATGAAGGGAGCATATCCATGTGCAGATTGTTTGCTATAACCAGCGAAGAGCCCGTGTCCCCGATGCTGGCCATCGAGGCGCTGGATGTTATGCGGGAAGGTCACGACGGCTCCGGCACCGGACTTTTTTTGCGTGACCTGGGGGGACCGTTTGAAGAGATCAAGGACGCCCCTATTTTGTCGGGGATTTTCAGTGAAAATGGATTAAAGCGCCTGGATGCATTCATGATGGATATCGGGTTTATGACAAAATACAAGGTCTCCTTTAAAGTGCCAAAGACGCCGCCGCACGGGGTTCCCAAAAGGGATGTATATCTGGTTCGTGCCTATGAATATCCCGAGGAGTGGGACGGCTTCAGCGAAGAAAAATTGTATGACCGGCTACTGGAAATACGACTCAAACTCCGAAAAATGGGCGAAGAGAAGCAAGACATGATCGTATTTTCCTTCTGGCCGGACGTGATCATGATCAAGGAAATAGGAGACCCGATGCACGTGGCCGAATATTTGAGGCTCGATCGCAAAGCACTTGAAGCGCGGGTCATCATGGCCCAGGGACGGCAAAACACGAACTACGACATAAATCTTTACGCCTGCCATCCGTTTTTTTTACGGGGGTTTTCCACCATGACCAACGGAGAAAACACGGCCTTTGTTCCCATACGGGAGTACCTGATGTCCAGGGGGTTTCCCGGGTATAGGGGATACCAGTCTGACTCGGAAGTTTTTACACACATCCTTCACTATACATTTTCAAAGCTGGGGCTCGACATCGAAACCTACAAACACATCATTACACCGCTTCAGGATAATGATATCATGAACCATCCGAATGCCGGGTTTTTGAAGCACCTGAAGCACTCGACCCGAAAGCTGATTGTCGACGGACCCAACTGCGTCATCGGATGTCTCATCGATCACTCTCTGTTCATGGTGCAGGATCGAAAAAAACTCAGGCCCGGCATCGTCGGCGGAAGGCCCGGTATGTTTGCCTTTTCATCTGAGCTGTGCGGGCTTGATTCCGCAATCCCCGATCGTGATAAAAGTAAAGATTTTCAACCCATGCATCTGGAAACCGCCTTTGTCGGACCGGATCGTAAGGAGGTTAAGATATGCTGCCAAACAGACCCATTGAGCCTTCCACATTAAGCGTAAAAGACCTGCCCTGGCAGATTCAATGGGACAAAGGAAAATGCACACTCTGCGGGAAATGCACGGCCGTATGCCCGGTTCATGCCATTGAATTAGGGGTGTTTCGAAAAAGAATTCTCAAACCGTCGATGGGAATCGGTGACAAGCCCTTTTCCGAATATAAGATATATTACGGCATACGGCAAAAAACCGACCCGGCATACGGATGTGTTGGATGTGCCATGTGCAATCTGATCTGCCCGAGCGGCGCTATTACGCCCTGTCGAAGTGATGAGGCGGATAAACTCAAGTTTCATGTGAATCGCGGCGGCCAACCCCGACGCCGGGGCGGACGGAGAAATGTCTCCGGCGGCATTTTAGACCAGATAAAGTTCATACGGATTTCCATGCTGACCGACCCGGCACTGGACGCGGGGCGCCATGAATTTGAGCTTCGTACCCTCCTGGGGCGAATACTGCCCCCCGAGGAAAACCTGAAATTTCTCAGAGAAAACGGCTGGATTCCACCGGTTCGGGAAATATACCCCCTGATCATCGGCAGTATGTCCTTCGGCGCCCTTTCCCCGCCTATGTGGGAGGGTCTGATGATGGGCGTCGCTTACCTGAACGAAGAACTCGGAATACCGGTTCGTATGTGTACCGGCGAAGGCGGCTGTCCCCCGAGGTTGCTTCGCAGCCGGTTCTTAAAATATGTCATTTTGCAGATAGCCAGCGGCTATTTCGGCTGGGATGAAATCATTCACGCCATACCGGAAATGAAGGAAGACCCCTGTGCTGTGGAGATCAAGTACGGACAGGGCGCAAAACCGGGCGATGGCGGGCTTCTCATGTGGCACAAGGTCAACCGGCTCATCGCAGCTATCCGGGGCGTACCGCCCGGTATCAACCTTCCGAGCCCGCCCACCCATCAGACCAAGTATTCCATCGAAGAATCCGTAGCCAAAATGATACAATCCATGTACATGGCGTGGGGATTCCGAGTGCCCGTATATCCTAAAATTTCAGGGACTTCTACAGCTCTTGCCGTCTTAAACAACCTGTCCCGAAATTCATATGCGGCCGGGCTTGCCATTGATGGGGAAGATGGCGGGACCGGTGCGGCATATAACGTATCCATGAACCATATGGGGCATCCCATCGCGAGTAACGTTCGGGATGCGTATCTCAATCTCATAAAAATCGGTATGCAAAATGAAATACCGCTGTTTGCCGGGGGCGGTGTGGGGAAGAACGGAAACCTGGCGGCCAATGCCGCGGCATTGATTATGCTGGGCGCCAGCGGGGTCCAGATCGGAAAATACATTATGCAGGCGGCTGCCGGATGTCTGGGGTCAGAATCCGACAGGTGCAATATTTGCAATATCGGGCTGTGTCCGAAAGGGATCACATCCCAGGACCCGCGACTCTATCGCCGCCTGGACATTGAAAAAGTAGCCGAGCGGGTGGTGGATGTCTATTTGAGTTTTGACACGGAACTCAGGAAGATTGTCGCGCCGCTCGGCCGGTCGACATCCTTGCCTATCGGCATGTCCGACGCCCTGGGAATTAGTGATTTTCACACAGCACAGCGATTGAAGATTAAACATGTCGTTTAAAGTCAACGACCACCCCGCTCAAAAAGCGGGGCGGTTTGTTTGGCAAGAAATGGTCATTGGGAGAACACATCAATGAGTGGCAACCCATTCAACATTATTTCAGGCCGGGAAAACGGACATCGCCTCGACTCCCGAATTCTTGAAGAATCTATCCAGAATGCGATGAGCGAGGGCAAGCGGGAGCTGGTTATAAGGGCCTTTGGCCAGCATGGCATCGGCGGACGGCTCTGGCGAGCCGGAAACGAACCGGTTTACATAAAGATCGAGGGTTACACCGGTCAACGCGTCGGGTCCATGGGCTACCCCAACACGTTTATTGAAGTCATGGGACCGGCATCCGATGATGTGGGCTGGCTGAATGCCGGTGCGCAGATCATCGTTCATGGAAATGCGACAAACGGTACGGCAAACGCCATGGCCCAGGGCAAAATTTATATTGGCGGGAATATCGGCGCCCGCGGCATGACCATGACAAAACATAACCCGCGCTTCGATCCTCCGGAGTTATGGGTTTTAGGGTCCGCGGGAGATTATTTTGGCGAGTTTATGGCCGGCGGCATTGCCGTGATCTGCGGCCACGAACCCCAAAACCCAGAAAACATTCTGGGATACCGTCCGCTGGTGGGGATGGTCGGCGGAAAAGTTTTTTTCAGGGGCGCTCATCAGGGTTACAGCGAAACAGATGCCAGGATGACCCCCATTCCCGACGAAGATTGGGATTGGCTGCTGGAAAATCTAAAAATCTACCTGAAGCACATCGACCGGGCAAAACTTTTCGAATCTTTTTCTGACCGGACCCAATGGCAGCTTCTGGTTGCGCGGACACCCTATGAAAGGATCACCGATCCAAAACGTTCCATGAAATCGTTCATGAAAGATGTCTGGGACAAATCCCTGGGCATGGGCGGCCTGGTAGGCGATCTGACGGACATCGACAGAAGCCCGGTGCCCTTAATTACCCGGGGGGAATTACGACGGTTTGTACCGGTGTGGGAAAACCGCAAATATAAAGCCCCCTGTGAAGCCACCTGCCCAACGGGCATTCCGGTCCAGGAACGGTGGAGACTGGTGAGGGAAGGGCGTATTGATGAGGCCGTGGACCTCGCACTGGCCTATACGCCCTTTCCTGCAACAATTTGCGGATATCTCTGCTCCAATCTCTGCATGCAGTCCTGCACCAAACAAACCGCCGCTATGGCGCCCGTTGATGTCACGGAACTCGGCAAGGCGAGCATTCAAGCCGGGTTTCCGGAACTGCCCCCGGACACCGGAAAAAAGATTGCCGTTATCGGCGGCGGTCCTGCGGGAATCTCCGTGGCCTGGCAGCTCCGGCTCAAAGGACACCAGGCGGTTATCTATGATACGGCAAAAACCCTGGGCGGAAAAATAGCCGCTGCCATACCTGAGAGCCGTTTCCCCAAAGCGGTGTTCGACACGGAATTGAAACGGGTGAAAAAAGCCATTCCCCACGTCAATCTTCAGCAAAAACTCGAATCCAAGGATGTGGAGCAACTCACCGAAGATTTTGATTTTGTCGTCATTGCGGCGGGCGCTCAAAAACCCAGAATGCTGCCTGTGCCCGGAAAAGAAAAAATGATCACCGCTCTGGATTTCCTCACCATGGCGAAAGCGAACAGCATCAAACCGGGGAAGCGTGTGGTCATCATCGGTGCGGGAAATGTGGGATGTGATGTGGCGACTGAGGCGGCCCGGCTCGGTTCGGAGAAACTCACGCTCATCGACATTCAGGAGCCTGCTTCGTTTGGAAAAGAACGGAAAGAAGCGGAAGCCGCGGGGGCGATCTTCAGGTGGCCGGTGTTTACCAAAGAGATCACGGAAGAAGGGGTCATGCTTGTCTCCGGAGAGGTCATACCGGCAGACACAGTGGTCATATCGGTTGGTGACATTCCGGATCTGTCGTTTCTTCCGGAAAATGTGGCGACCGAAAACGGGTTTGTCGTGGTGAACGAGCACTGCCGGACCACGAATCCCAGCATTTTTGCCATTGGCGATATCGTTAAACCCGGGCTTTTAACCGATGCCATCGGGTCCGGGCGAAAGGCTGCAAAGGCCATCATTGACATTCTGGAAAGCAAGCACCCGGAGAGCGACACCCGACTCATGATCGACTATGAAAGGGTTTCACTGGAATATTTTGACCCGAGGGCAGTCATATTCGACGGTCTTGATCACTGCGGGTCGGAATGCTCATCCTGCGGTGCCTGCAGAGACTGCGGGATATGTGTTGAGGTGTGTCCTGAAGCGGCCATCCGCAAAATGGAAAAAGAAACCGATGATTTTGAATACCGGGTTGACGAATCAAAGTGCATCGGCTGCGGATTCTGTGCCGGTGCGTGCCCTTGCGGAGTCTGGAACCTTGTGGAAAACGAAACACTAGGTTAATGATGGTTAAGAATCCCGGCCAAAAGGACCAGGTTTTCAAGGAGTAAATAAAATAATGTCAAGCCGTTTCTCAACCTTATGAAAGCACTTTTAGCCCTGGAAGACGGGCGCACATTCAGCTGCCGCAGTTTTACCGGTCCGGGAGAGACCTCGGGTGAGGTTGTCTTCAACACAAGCATGACGGGATATCAGGAGGTGCTGACCGACCCCTCGTACAGGGGGCAGATGGTGACCATGACCTATCCGCTGGTGGGCAGCTACGGCGTCAACCCTGAAGATGTCGAGTCCGACCGAATCCAGGTCTCGGCATTCCTGGTGAAGGAATACCAGCGCTTTCCGAGCAACTTCAGGTCCACCGCGACACTGGAAGATTACCTGAAAGAGCGGGGGGTAATGGGGCTGGAGGAGATAGATACCCGGGCGCTGACCCGCCACATTCGAAACGCCGGGGCCATGCGGGCCTTTGCCACCACCGAGGATCTCGACCCGTCTTCGTGTGTGAAAAAGGCAAAGGGAATACCCGGCATGAATGGGCAGGAGCTCGTCACCGGTGTAACGACAACGGTGCCCTTTGGCTGGTCGGGCGGAAAGCCGGTGCCTCTGAGTGAAACCCAAAAGGCGCTGAAAAGGGATATCTGGAAATTCAGAAGCGAAAAATACGCCGTGGTCGCTTTTGATTTCGGAATAAAATACAATATCCTGCGATGCCTGGATCTCGCCGGCTGTGAAATCCTCGTCGTGCCTGCCGGCACCGGAGCTGACGCTGTAAAAGCCCTGGAACCCGACGGGATTTTTTTCTCCAACGGACCCGGTGACCCTGAACCGGTCACGTACGCCGTAGAAACAATCCGTTCGCTTCTGGGGTATTGCCCCATGTTCGGTATCTGCCTGGGCCATCAACTTCTGGGGCTTGCCCTGGGCGGCACCACCTTCAAATTGAAATTCGGGCACCGCGGCGCCAATCAACCTGTCAAGAATCTGCTCACCGGGCGAATCGAAATTACATCTCAAAACCACGGATTTGCCGTGGATCTCGACAGCTTGAACAAAAATACCGTTGAAATTACCCACATCAACTTAAATGACAATACGCTGGAAGGGTTCAGGCACCTAAAATACCCGATTATCGCCGTGCAATACCATCCCGAGGCGTCGCCCGGACCCCACGATGCGAAGTACCTTTTTGATGATTTTAAAGCCATGATGAAGGTAAGTAAAAAATGAGAATTTGAATTTCGATATTCGGATTTCGAATTTATTTAAATAAAAAAAATAATGCCTAAAAGAACCGACATACACCGGATCCTCATCATCGGAGCCGGACCCATCATCATCAGCCAGGCCTGTGAATTTGACTACTCGGGCACCCAGGCGTGCAAGGCCTTGAGGGAAGAGGGCTACGAGGTCATATTGGTAAACAGCAACCCGGCAACCATCATGACCGATCCTGAAACGGCGGATCGGATTTATATCGAGCCTGTCACACCCGGGACCGTTTCAAAAATAATCGAAAGGGAACGGCCCGATGCCCTTCTGCCGACCATGGGCGGCCAAACCGGTCTCAACACCGCAGTAGCGCTTTCCGAGATGGGTGTTCTAGAGAAGTTCGGTGTTGAAATGATCGGGGCGACCACACACTCCATCCAAAAGGCGGAAGACAGAGACCTTTTCCGACAAGCCATGAACCGGATCGGCCTCCGCATACCCAAAAGCGGCATTGCCACCGATATGGCCGGTGCCCGTTCCATTTCTGCAGAGATCGGATTTCCGATCATTGTCCGTCCCAGTTTTACCCTGGGGGGGACGGGCGGGGGCGTCGCTTACAACCCTGAAGACCTGGAACTGCAGGCCAAGGCCGGACTGGACGCGAGTCTCATCGGGCAGGTCATGCTGGAGGAATCCGTACTGGGATGGAAGGAATATGAACTCGAGGTCATGCGGGATAAAAATGACAATGTGGTCATCGTCTGTTCCATCGAAAATATGGATCCCATGGGGATCCACACCGGTGACAGCATTACGGTAGCCCCGGCCCAGACGCTCACAGACAAAGAATATCAGGCCATGCGGAATTCGTCCATCGCCATCATTCGGGAAATCGGCGTGGATACCGGCGGGTCAAACGTGCAGTTCGCCGTCCATCCTCAAACCGGTGAAATGATGGTGATCGAGATGAATCCCAGAGTTTCCCGGAGTTCAGCCCTTGCTTCCAAGGCTACCGGGTACCCCATTGCCAAAATAGCCGCCAAGCTGGCCGTCGGATACACGCTGGATGAAATCCCCAATGACATCACGGGAGAAACCTTTGCGTCTTTCGAGCCCACCATCGATTACTGCGTTGTCAAAATTCCACGCTGGACATTTGAAAAGTTTCCAGACACCAAGGATTATCTGACAACCGCCATGAAATCCGTGGGTGAAACCATGGCCATCGGGAGAACCTTTAAAGAGGCGCTGCAAAAAGGGCTGAGATCCCTCGAGATCGGCCGCTACGGCCTGGGTGCGGACGGCAAGGACCCGGCCGAATCGCCGCCGCTGTCCGAAATCGAACAGCGCCTGGCAACGCCGAACTCCCAGAGAATCTTTTACCTTCGCCATGCACTGCTGAAGGAAATCCCCGTTCAATCCATTTACGAATTGACCCGCATCGATCCGTGGTTTCTGTATCAGATCAAGCAGATTGTGGATCTTGAGCAGAAGATACGTGCGTGCGGAAGAGAGATCCCTGAAGACATTTTAAAAACAGCAAAATCCTGGGGGTTTTCAGACGTTCAGCTCGCGCACCTGACAGGATCCAGTGAAGAAAAGATAGAGGCGAGACGAAAAAAACTGGGGATACGGCCCGTTTACAAACTCGTGGACACCTGCGCGGCCGAATTCGAAGCCGCCACACCTTATTATTACTCCACCTATGAGACAGAAAATGAAGCACGGGTCTCCGACCGAAAAAAGGTGATGATCCTGGGCGGCGGCCCCAACCGGATCGGACAGGGAATCGAGTTCGACTACTGCTGTGTGCATGCGTCTTTTGCGCTGAGGGAAGAAGGTGTGGAGAGCATCATGGTAAACAGCAACCCCGAAACCGTCAGCACGGATTACGACACCTCGGACAAGCTCTATTTTGAACCGCTCACGAGAGAAGACGTGCTCCATATCGTCGAAACGGAAAAGCCCATGGGTGTCATTGTTCAGTTCGGCGGCCAGACACCTCTTAATCTGTCGGTACCCCTGTCTGAAGCCGGCGTCCCGATCCTCGGCACGCAGCCGGAAAGCATCAACCGCGCCGAGGACCGTGAAATGTTTCAGGTCTTGCTGAAAAAGCTGGGACTCGTTCAGCCGGAAAACGGAACGGCCCTGTCCGTCAAGGAAGCCGTGCATGTGGCGGAAACCATCGGATATCCCGTGGTGGTCCGCCCCTCTTACGTTCTCGGTGGCAGGGCCATGAAAATTGTTTATGACCGGGAGGAGCTCGAGACGTTCGCCCGGCTTGCCATCGCCGCGTCTTCGGGCCATCCCGTGCTCATCGACAGGTTCCTGGAAGATGCCGTTGAGGTGGATGTGGATGCCATTTCAGACGGAAAGACCACCATCATCGGCGGGATCATGGAACACATTGAAGAGGCCGGTATCCACTCCGGTGATTCAGCCTGCGTGCTCCCGCCGTATAGCCTTGATCCGGGCATGATCGACGAAATAACGCGTGCCACAAAGGCAATGGCCGCGGAACTTGCGGTGGTCGGCCTGATGAATGTGCAGTATGCCATAAAAGGAACCCGGCTCTTCGTTCTTGAAGTCAATCCACGGGCGTCCCGGACCATCCCTTTTGTCAGCAAGGCAACCGGGGTGCCGCTGGCGAAACTTGCCACGAAAGTTATGCTGGGCCGCACCCTGCAAGAACTCGGCCTGACGCGCGAGAAGATTCCCCTGCACGTCTCGGTGAAAGAGGCGGTTTTTCCCTTCGACAGGTTCCCGGATGTGGACACGCTCCTCGGACCGGAAATGAAATCCACCGGGGAGGTCATGGGAATAGACATGGAATTCGGCCCCGCTTATGCCAAGGCCCAGCTCGGGGCCGGTCAAAAGCTGCCCGTTTCCGGCACGGTGTTTATCAGCGTTAAAGACCGTGACAAGGAACACGCCCTTGCCGCCGCGGCGCAGTTCAACGATCTCGGGTTTAAAATTATGGCCACCCGCGGAACCTCAGGTTTTTTTAAAAGCCATGGCATACCCAACACCATGATAAACAAGGTTTCCATCGGCCGACCCCACGTGATCGATGCCATAAAGAACAACGAAATCCAGCTGATCATCAACACGGGCGCAGGCGGCAAAACCCGGCGGGACGGATACGAAATCCGGCGGGCGGCCATCAAGTACAACATCCCCTACGCGACGACAATCGCCGGTGGCATCGCCATGTGCAAAGGTATCTCAGCCCTCAAACACAAAGCGCTCTCCGTAAAGACGATTCAGGAGTACAACAGGGCTTCTGAAAATCTTGAGGCATACAGGAGCAACTGAGTGAACGAATTTAATAAAGGAAGCAAATGAACGATTTAGACAAACCGCGCGAAGCCTGCGGAATTTTCGGTATTCACGACCACCCTGAAGCGTCACGGGTGACCTATTTCGGCCTCTATGCGCTTCAGCACAGAGGGCAGGAAAGCGCCGGGATCGCTGTTATGCGTGATGAAAACATCTATGAACACAAAGGCATGGGGCTTGTTCCGGATGTGTTTGAACCGTCACACCTGGAACCGCTGAAGGGGAGAAGCGCCATCGGCCATGTCCGCTATTCGACCACGGGCAGCTCTGTTTTATGCAATGCCCAGCCGTTCGTTGTTCATCACAAAAAAAAATCATATGCCGTCGCTCACAACGGCAATATCGTCAATGCCCATCACCTGAAAAACGAACTCGAGGAAGCGGGCTCGATCTTTCAGACAACCATGGACACCGAAATCTTCCTCCATCTCTTTGTCAGCAACTTAAAACTCGGCTTTGAGCAGGCCCTGATCGAAACCGTAACCCGGCTCAAAGGGGCCTTCTCCTTTATCGTGCTGACCAGCAAAGGAGAGGTCATCGGGATCAAGGACCCCAACGGTTTCCGGCCATTGTGTCTTGGCAGGCTGAACGGAAATTACGTGCTGGCATCTGAAACATGCGCCCTCGATCTGGTCGAGGCGGAATTCGTTCGGGAGCTGGATCCCGGAGAAATCGTCATCATCGGCGAAAACGGGGTCAAAAGCATTAAACTGCCCGCGGCATCGAATCGGTCCTTCTGCATTTTTGAATTCATCTACTTTGCGAGACCGGACAGCAACATATTCGGACGGAATGTGTATCTGGCAAGAAAATCCCACGGCAGGCAACTGGCCCAAGAAGCCCCGGTTGACGCCGATCTTGTCATGCCGTTTCCGGACTCGGGAACCTATGCGGCCCTGGGCTATTCCGAAGTTTCCGGCATCCCCTTTGAGATGGCCATGATCCGGAATCACTATGTGGGGCGAACGTTTATTCAACCCACCCAGAGCATGCGCGATTTCGGCGTACGGGTAAAACTCAACCCGGTAATGGAGCTTTTGAAAGGCCGGGATATCATTATCATCGAAGATTCCATCATCCGGGGTACCACCGTCAAAACAAGGGTAAAAGCCCTGCGCAAACTGGGGGTAAACCGTATACACATGCGGGTGGCCGGTCCCCCGCACCGTCACCCCTGTCATTACGGCATCGATTTTTCCACAAGGGGCGAGCTGATCGCCGCCTGCATGTCTGTTGAGAAACTCAGGGATTACCTTGGACTGGACTCCCTTTACTACCTGAGCCTCGGCGGCCTCCTCAACTCGACCGGCATCGAAAATCCTGAAAACAACTTCTGCAAGGCATGCTTTGACGGATGCTATCCGATTAAATTCGATGAACTTCTGTCAAAAGACTGTCTTGAACAACGATAGCCGGAATCCATAACCATGAAATTAAAGGAGCATATATGATTTCATGCGTTTTATCCAACCATCTTAGACCGATTTTCTCCTGCAATTGTTTCACCCCTTACGGATGAACGGTTCACGGCCGATTGACTTAAAATAAGATTTTCCCCAATCTCAATCTTCAATGAAAAGCACAAAATTATAGGCGTCTCTGATATTATCTCTACTTTTTCGACAGTCTCAACGCCCGGCTTCAGCGCACGCCGTTAGGCGTCCGCTGAAAGCCGATGTTCGCTGTTCCTTTTCTTTCGTTCCATGTTTCCGGATAGTAGAGCTTCAACATGTTCCAAAATCTTTCACGAACTTCCGGTATCCCATCATGATAATCTTCGAAAAAGCCAACTTCATTCCATTCTGGAGGATAGCAATAGCGTTCACCATCTTCACCATATTGACATATCCAAAAATCAGGTTCTTGTGGATCAATGACCTTAAAACAATCAGGGTCATATAGAACAGGATCATTACCGTATGGTTTCGATTCTGGATCTGAAAGAATTCGATATTTATCTCCCTCTATTCCAAGCACCTCATATATAAGGGAAAGCGAGAGAGATAAAATATACCCCTTGGAGTCCTTGAGTTTTATTGGTGATACTTTCATAGTTTAATCA
>JBDRPF010000058.1:0-52444 GCA_043827325.1 Pseudomonadota bacterium
GGCAGCGGTCTCACCAACATGCACGGGTCCACCGGGGACATCATCTTTCTCGGGACCCAGACCCACCAGCTGGAAGAAATCTTTTTCGAATTGACCCACAAGTTCAATCAGGATCTGGGCGGCTCCGGTTCGAATCTGCGAACACCGGCGGACTGCGTCGGCGAGGCCCGATGCGAGTGGGCCTGTTACGACACACAGGCGCTCTGCTACGACCTCACCCAGGAGTATCAGGACGAACTTCATCGTCCGGCGTTTCCGTACAAGTTTAAAATGAAATTTGACGGGTGCCCCAACGGCTGCGTGGCATCGATTGCCCGGTCGGACATCTCCTTTATCGGCACCTGGAAGGATGCCATCAAGATCGATCAGGAAGCGGTCGCAGCCTATGTGGGCGGCGAATTTCCGCCAAACGGCGGCGCGCATGCCGGACGCGACTGGGGCCCGTTTGATATCGAAAAAGAGGTCATCGGTCTTTGCCCCACCGAATGCATGATGTATAAAGACGGAAAGCTCAAGATAAACACGAAAGAATGTAACCGCTGCATGCACTGCATCAATGTCATGCCGAGAGCCCTGCGGATCGGAGACGACAGAGGCCTTTCCATGCTGGTCGGCGCCAAGGCCCCGATCCTGGACGGCGCCCAGATGGGCACACTTCTGGTTCCGTTTGTCAAGGCAGAAGAACCTTATGACGAGATCAAAGAAGTCATCGAGAATATCTGGGACTGGTGGATGGAAGAAGGAAAGAACCGCGAACGGCTCGGCGAACTCATGAAGCGCCAGGGCTTCCAGAAGCTGCTCGAAGTGACGGGTATTGCCGCGGACCCGCGTCATGTTCAGGAGCCGCGAACCAACCCGTACATCTTCTGGAAGGAAGAGGAAGTCGAAGGCGGGTTCGATCGCGACGTCAAAGAATTCAGAAAATACCATAAGAGATAGGGGGGTAAAAACCATGGCATTTGTATCATCAGGTTACAATCCTAACAAACCGATGGAAAACAGGATCACAGACATCGGTCCGAGACATTTTGAGGAATTCTACCCGCCGGTAATCAAGGAGAACAAGGGCAAGTGGCTGTATCACGAAATCCTGGAGCCCGGCGTTCTGGTTCACGTCTCCGAAACCGGCGATGAAGTTTACACGGTGCGGGCCGGCGCTGCGCGTCTCATCAGCGTGGAACACATCCGCGAAATCTGCGAGATCGCGGACAAGCACTGCGACGGATATCTCCGGTTCACCACACGGAACAATATCGAATTCATGGTGGACAGCAAGGACAAGGTGGAGCCGCTGAAGAAAGATCTGCTGAGCCGGAAACAGCCCGGCGGGTGCTACAAGTTCCCCATCGGCGGAACCGGCGCAGGCATAACCAACATCGTGCACACCCAGGGATGGATTCACTGCCACACACCGGCCACCGACGCCTCGGGTCCGGTAAAGGCCACCATGGACGTGCTTTTCGATGACTTTGTCGACATGCGCCTTCCGGCGCAGCTTCGCGTGTCCCTGGCCTGCTGCCTGAACATGTGCGGTGCGGTGCACTGCTCGGATATCGCCATTCTGGGCTATCACCGCAAGGTTCCCATGTTGGATCATGAGTACCTGGACAAGATGTGCGAAATCCCGCTGGCCATTGCCGCCTGTCCCACGGCCGCCATCAAACCGGCCAAGGTTGAACTGGAAGACGGCACCAAGGTCAACAGCGTCGCGCTGAACGTGCCCCGGTGTATGTTCTGCGGAAACTGCTACACCATGTGCCCGGCAATGCCCATCGTCGATACCGAGGGCGACTGTATCGTTATCATGGTTGGCGGCAAGGTGTCCAACCGGGTCTCCGCACCCAAGTTTTCCAAGGTCGTTGTTGCGTATTTGCCGAACAACACGCCGCTGTGGCCGGAGACGACGGAATGTATCAAGAAAATCGTCGACGTCTATGCGCAAGATGCCAAAAAGTATGAACGCTTGGGCGAGTGGGCGGAACGGATCGGATGGGAAAGGTTCTTTGAAAAGTGCGAACTCGAGTTCACCCATCATCTCATCGATGATTTCCGTGATCCGGCTTACTATACCTGGCGGCAGTCAACACTGTTTAAGTTCTAAATAAAGATCAACCCGCAGGGGGCACCGCGCGTGCCCCCTGATTTGAAAAGAAAAGAGGCATAGAAATGGAGCAAGAGGAAGCTGTTAAAATTATTACAGAAGCGCTTGAAAAGAAAAAGGGAAAGACCAAGTTTTACTTCAGCGACCTTCAAAAAATGCTCGGCCTGAAACCGAGGGATGCCAAAAAGTACATCAACAAGATGGTCACGGACGAAATACTGGAATACTGGTCCAGCGGAAGCACGTCGATGTACGGCCTTAAAGGCGTCGGCAAGCAGGCCGCGGCCGAGCACGAAGACTAAAAAATATTCGGTTCGAGTGATAATTTTTGTAACCGTTCACGAACAATCCCGGCAATGCCCACTTCTAAAAAGCGCTGCTTTTTCCGGCGTGCCTTTAAAACATGCACCCCTTTTCAGAAGAAGGTATTGCCATCGGGGTTGGTGAACGGTTACGGTATTTTTGGACCCTGACAACAAATATCTTATTGATTTTAAAAGCTTGCAAAGACACCCCCGTTGTGATTTATCAATTTCGTGCCGGCCGACAGGTAAGGATTTAGCCCGCTTTTTACACGAGCCCGAGCGGTTCAGGAACTTCGAAATCAGAGTAAATTTTTCATAAGAGATGTGGGTTAAACAGACAACCGTTGTGACAGGCGGATGCCACAGATGCCAATGCTGCGGGACGCCATGAATTTTCCCAGGATCATCATATCAGCCCTGCGAGGCGGGTCGGGAAAGACCATACTTTCCATCGGTATCATTGCCGCCTGGAAAGCGCTCGGGAAAAAAATCTCCCCCTTTAAGAAAGGTCCGGACTACATCGACGCGGGCTGGCTTGCCCTTGCGGCCGAGCAGCCCTGCCACAATCTGGACACCTTCATGATAGAGGAGGAAACCGTCCTGCAGTCCTTTCTGTCGAATTCCGCAAACGGCGACATCGCCGTCATCGAGGGAAACCGGGGTCTTTTTGACGGCATCGACCTTGAAGGGCGTACCAGCACCGCCGAACTGGCCAAGCTCCTCGATTCGCCCGTGATTCTCTGCATCGATGCGACAAAGACCACCCGGAGCATGGCCGCCGTGGTCATGGGATGTGTTCGATTCGACCCCGATGTCAAAATTAAGGGCGTAATCTTAAACCGCGTTGCCGGCTCCCGGCACGAGCGCATTCTCCGGCGGAGCATCGAGCACTACAGCGGTGTTCCCGTCATCGGCGCGGTTCCGAAACTGGACACCCAGAATTTCCCGGAACGGCACATGGGGCTTATTCCCACACCGGAACACGAGTGGGCAACGGATTCCATCGCGGCCGTCTCCCGGGTCGCGTCAAAATATATCGACCTGGAAACCCTGGAAATAATCGCCCGTCGTGCAGGATATCCCCCGGGGGCGGACAGGCCTCACAAAAGCATTCCCGTTGAGGGGAAATCTTCGCCACACCGGAAGACACGTCCATTTCCCGCTAACACGCATCCGAAGCCAAGAATCGGCATCATCAAAGATTCCGCGTTTCAGTTCTACTACCCGGAGAACATTGCGGCGCTGGAGGCCGCCGGTGCGGAAACCATAATCATAAGCCCTCTTACCGGGCAGACGATCCCCCGCGTGGACGCCCTCTATATCGGCGGCGGGTTTCCCGAAACCCACGCCCGGGAACTGGCGGACAACGAACACTTCAGGGGGCGGCTCAAGGCTCTGGCAGAAGACGGGCTTCCCGTCTACGCGGAGTGCGGCGGCTTAATGTACCTTGGAGAAGAACTGGTATTGGAAGGGAAATCCTATCCGATGGCGGGTGTGCTGCCGGTGGTTTTCGGTTTTTCCAACACGCCTGCCGGGCACGGCTACACCATTGTGTCCGTGGGGCGTCAAAATCCGTTTTTTGAAATCGGTACGGAATTAAAGGGGCATGAATTTCACTATTCCAGTGTTTTAAAATGGAACGGGGACGACAAAGATCTGGTGTTCGATATGAAGCGGGGAAGCGGGTTGATTCATAAAAGAGACGGCGCCTGTTACAAAAACGTGCTGGCCACGTACACGCACATTCATGCGCTGGGAGCACCCGGGTGGGCCCCGGCCGTGGTTCGTGCGGCAAGGTCATACATGGATAAAATCGCTGGCGCGATTTTATAAAAAAAGGCGCGCATTCTTTTTTGAATACACGCCCTTTTAGTTTTAAACGAAATAAGGATTACTTTTTGGGATGGCACTTCGCACAGGTTGTCGGTGCGTCTTTTTTCCCGGTCTTTTTATTTACGTCTTTATGGCACTCCCTGCAATTGTCATGCATTGCCTCGGCATGGTATTGCAGCGCCTCCGACTTCGAGAGCTTCGGCGCATCCTTTCCCTTGGGCTTTTCCCCCGGTTTTGAATGGCACTCGATGCAGGGCTGTACGGCGTCGCCTGCCTTCAGCGCGAGCGGCTTGGTGTCTTTGTCATGGTGGCAGTCGCCGCAACCGTTTTTGAAAAAATCCGGAAACTGCTTTGCGTATTCGTCCGAGTGCTTCTTGTGCGTAAACGTGACGATGCCCTTTGAGTGGTCCGAATACGTCTTGTTTTCCATCTTTATTTCATCCGGCACATCCGTTCCCGCATAGATACCGGCTGCAACAAAAAGGGTCGCAATTCCAAAAACCAGCGCAATGACCAGTAGCCTCTTTTTCATAACCTCCATTCCCCTCCTTTCACTATATTATTTCTATGGAATTTATGACTCCAATTCACAAACTGTCCATTTATCAACTGCAAATCGTTCTGTCAATGACAAATGATTTAAAGGCGCGTCAATTATTTTGACGTGTCCGGGGCCGCATCCTTCTCCTCAGGGAGAGACTTTTTCCCGAACACTCTGGCCCCGACAATGCTGATTTCATAAAGCACCATCAGCGGCAAAGCCATCATAACCTGCGTCACCACGTCTGGCGGGGTAATAATGGCTGCCACGATAAAGATCGATAAAATGGCATATTTTCTATTTTTCTTTAAAAATGGGACGTTAACAATACCCAGTTTTGCCAGAAACGTTATGATCAGCGGGAGTTCGAAAACAATACCGAAGGCAAGCAGGAGTTTTGAAGAAAAACCCAGGTATTCGCGCATGGACGGAAACGGTTTTATGACATCGGTTGCAAACCCCAGGAAAAATTCGAAACCGAATGGAAAGACAATGAAATATCCGAACGATGCGCCGCCCAAAAAAAAGACCGTGGACAGAAAGACAATGGGAATGAGCAGACGCCGCTCCTTTTCATACAGGCCCGGTGCGACAAACATCCAGAACTGATAAATGAGAACGGGAGAAGCCAGAATGAGGCCGGCAAGGAATGCCACTTTTAAATAAGTAAAAAAAGCCTCGGCAAGACCCGTGAAGATGAGGGTTTCCCCGCTTTTCATTACGGAAACCAGGGGTTGCATTAAAACCTGAAAGAGCTTTTCCTTGAACCCGTATGAAACCACAAACCCGACGCCGACCGCGATAAAACATTTAATCAGACGCTCCCTCAACTCTTCGAGATGGCTGGTGAAAGGGATTTTCTCTTCCTCATGCATCGTCTTTAGATCCTTTTAATCCGTCCTTCTCGATGGCTGTCTCTCCGTTTCCGTCCCCCGGGTAAATGGAGATGTCTTTCGCTTCATCTATAAATCCAGCGGTATCGTCTACGGATGCTTTGACGCTTTTATTCATTTCATCAAAAGCCTTTTTGACATCGGTTAACTCCGTATTGATCTCCATGGATTCTTTTAACTCCGTCGTGGCCCGTTTAAACTCCCCGAAGGCACGGCCCAGGGACTTTGCAAGGGTGGGGAGATTTTTGGGACCGATGACAATAAGTGCAATTGCCAGAATCAATATCATTTCCGGCATGCCGATACCGAACATAGAGAACCTCCTTTATTTTGCAAAAACGTGTCAAGCGTCCGGGTTCAATATTAAAAAGTACAGTTTTCCGGTGTGCTGCATGTGACCTGCCGCGATTTCAGCATAGGCGCCGTTTCCCCAGAACAGATCCGCCCGCCCCGGACCGCGAATGATCCCGCCGGTATCATGATTCAGAACAAACCGGTTGCAGTCTATCCAGGCGTGAATATTCCCGTCGCCGTCCACGAGCGGTTTTTGGGTTTCGATAAATGCCAGCGCGGATAAGGGGAATATGCGTCGATCCAGCGCGATGGACCGGCCGGGAATCAGCTTGACCTCGAGATAGCCCAGGGGACCCTCCGCCTCTATTTTAAAAAAGACGTAGCTGGGGTTGTAATGCAAAACAGTTTCGATCTCTTCCGGATGTTCGCGCAGATAGGCACAAATTTTCTGCATGGACATCTCTTCTCTGGGTATTTTACCCTCGTCGATAAGCAGTTTTCCGATGCTTCGATAGGGACGACCGTTTGTAATATGATAATGGACGTTGATGGGGTTGCCGTCGTCCAGATAAACCCTGCCGGAACCCTGGACGTGCAGAAAAAAAAGGGCAACCGGATCGTTCACCCAGGCGATGGCCCTTGCATGATTTTTCAGGAAACCCTCGCGGTCTATTTCCTTGCGGTCGTAGTACGGCACGAAGGTTTGATCTGCATACCTGCCGATGATTTTTTCTCCTTTGAATCGCTGAGAAAACAGAGAAAGGTCGATGGTTTTAAGGTCATCAGGCCGAGCGTACACCGGAAACCGATATTCGGTGTTTTTGTCGATGGTGCCCTGCAGAATCGGTTCGTAGTAGCCGGTGAAAAGGACCTTTTGGTCTTTATCGCGTCCGGCAGATCGATAAACCCTGTAATTGGAACGGATAAATTCTTTCAGGTTTCGGCCGGATGGTTTTGTATGTATATAGTTGCGAAAATGTTCCAGGGATTTGATCATATGGGCGGCAGTGAAGACATCGTTTCCAAAACTGAACTCCGTATCGGACGGGATTTTTTTTAAATAGGAAAGACTCTGTTCAATGGCTGTTTCCAGGCCGTCATAGCCCATATCATCCGAAAACCCGGGGTATAACGATGCCGATACCCGAATAACAGCAGCCTCCTCTGTTACTGGCGGCGCCATTTTTTTGACCGCACAACCCGCAGAGAGTAAAACGGACACCATTGCAACAAAAACGGCACGCAAATATCTACCGGCGCCAATAGATTTCATGTTATTTACTTTTAATACCGCCGATGATGAAGAGCACCACACCCAGAGTCAGCATAAGGATGTAGAGGGGTGTTTCGATGATATATGTAACCGCGCTCTGCAGGAAGCCGTAAGATATTGTATCGACCCATTCGAGATATTCCGGTTCCACGCTGCTGGCAATGGTTATACTCTCCCAGAGGATGTCACCCGGGGTCATCATTGACGATATGGCCTGAAAGCCGACTATCAGCAGGCCGCCCAGGCATAACGCTCCGGCAAGTATGTAAATTTTGGACATTACAGAGCCCTCCTTTCATCTTCCAGTTTCTTATCTTTTTTATCTGGCAAAGGTATTGCTTTTTCCACCTGATTTTTCGAGTAAATAAATATCGGAAATGGTCATTTTCCGATCATGGGATTTACACATATCATAAATGGTCAGTGCGGCAATAGATACTGCTGTCAGCGCTTCCATTTCAACACCGGTTTGGCCGACGAGTCGAACTGCAGCCGTAATGCGGATGGAACTCGTTTCCCGGTTCGGGGCGAAGTCGATCTTTGCGTGTGTAATATTGAGCGGATGGCACATTGGGATAAGGTCCGAGGTTTTTTTTGCCCCCAAAACACCGGCAATTCGCGCGGTTTCAAGGACGTTCCCCTTTTTTACGGTTTGGCTCCGGATCATATCAAATGTGTCCGGATTCATAGACACCACTGCCTGCGCGATCGCGGTGCGAGACGTGGCCTCTTTTTCGGTCACATCGACCATCCGTACACTTCCATTTTTATCGATGTGGGTGAAATCGGGCATGGCGGGCTCCATTACACAAAGAACTCTGTTTTTTTCGTAACGGTTGTTTTAACGGCATCGAGGACGGCCGCGAGTGCCGAAATGACATGTTCCCGAATATCACCGGCAACAACCAGCAGCATCACGTCATCCCCAACATTCAGTGTTCGGTTTTCGGCGATTTCAACGAGTATTTCAATTATTCCGGGCATTTTTTTATGGGATTCGATGACCTGGTCCAGTTTTTTGCGGTCAACAATGATTTTCAGGCCGGACACGCTGCGGCCGTCACGGGATGTACCGCGAACGACGCCGTTGTGGCACAGAATCATGCCCGCCCGGTGATAATCCGGATGCGTTTTGATGATTTCAATAAGATGCGGCATGTTCATAAGCGATGTTCAATCTCTTGAGCCTGTTTTAGATCTTCCGGGGTGTTGATATTAAAAAAAGATATCAGATGAGGGTCCTTTTTTCGCAACATCGTTTCCGGTATTTTTTTTACACGAATCTTTTGCAAAAAGCGATCAATTTTAAATTCGTCTTTAGCAAGCTGCTGTTCGAGCGGTTTAAGGCATTCGATGGCGTATAGTGAACACAGCGGTTCCAGCCCTTTTGACGTTTCAGGGATAACCACGTCGATGTGCGGGTCCAGGCCGTCAAGAACCATTTCAATAACGTCGCGATTGAGGAACGGGGTATCGCAGGCGGCAACAAATGCATAGGGGTTTTTTGCATAAAAGAGTCCCGCGTGTATCCCTGTCAGAGAGCTTCGTTTGGGAAAAAGGTCTGTGACGATGGTCAAATCCCACTCAAAATATTCAAGGGGGTCGTTGGTGACCAGAATTATTTCTTCAAACAGGTCATTAAAGACGCTGTAGATGCGATCCAGAATTCGTTTTTCGCCGAGGCGTATAAAGGCCTTGTTTTTTCCGGAAAAACGCTTGTTCAACCCACCCGCCAATATCACGCCGGTATACGGGAATTTCATGCTAACAAGGCCCTTTTTAATTGTGGAAGCGACTATGCGAAAACGGAAAGACAGATTTACCCGTACAATAGGAAAGATATCGCTTAAAATCAAGGCATTTTCATCAGGATGAATACGCGTATTTCTGCCGGACAAACCGGTTGCTTCGAACCCGGTTGCACTCGCAAGGGTTAACGCACCGGGGTGTTTTTGTCTTTCTTCATATAAGGCGGCGGAAGACATGCCATCCGGTGCGCGGTTGGCGGTTGACTCCATGGGAGAGAACATATATCTTGATATTCGGACAATGCGTGATATAGAAAAAATTGGCAGAAAACGCTTTATTCAAAAACCGGGGAAGAACCATGACCGAATACGACACCATTTTAGATGCAGAAGATATTGACCGAATTCTGACAAGAATGACCCATGAGATTCTCGAAACCCACAGGGGTGCGGAAAACCTCGCCTTGGTGGGTATTCATACCCGCGGCGTTTATCTTGCAAAACGCATTCAGTCCAAAATAGAGAGAATCGAAGGCATTGAATTGCCGGCCGGTGATATGGATATAACACTTTACCGGGACGACTGGACACGGATTACCCACAATCCAATTGTTCAGACCACGGACATTTCCTTTTCCGTCGATGGAAAACAGATCATTCTGGTCGATGATGTTCTTTTCACGGGGCGCACGACACGAGCGGCCATGGACGCCCTCATCGATTTCGGAAGACCGGACCGCATAGAACTTGCGGTGCTGGTGGATCGGGGCTACCGGGAGTTGCCCATCCAGGCGAATTACGTGGGAAAATTTATTGAAACCCGGCGATCTGAAACCGTGAACGTATTGCTTTTCGAGCAGGATGGAGAAGACAAGGTTGTCGTTGCGTAACCAGAATGTTGTATGAAAACTTGCAAATAATCACCTCGAACTCGTGCAACATCCGGGTTAACCCGAATACTTTATGTGAAACACATTTATGGGAACGAAAGATCACAAAGCGGGCGCACCGTCGAAAATACGGTTCGGCATCATAACGGTTTCATCCACCCGCACCCTGGAAAATGACAGGAGCGGTCACTGGATCAACAAACGGGCCAAAAAAGAAGGGCACCATGTGGTGTTTCACCGTGTTATTCCGGATGAAAGCGAAAGCATAATAAAAACGGTGCTTGACGGCATGCGCGACCACGACCCGGATGCTATTCTGCTGACCGGCGGAACGGGCATAAGCCGCAAAGATGTTACCATAGAAGCGGTACGCCCGGTGTTCTCAAAGGAACTTACGGCCTTTGGCCCTGTATTTGCCCAGCTCAGCTTTGAGGAGATCGATTCTGCGGCGGTTTTATCCCGGGCAACCGCCGGCGTGATAGAAAAGACGGTGGTGTTTTGTATCCCCGGAAGCCTGAACGCGTGTAAACTTGCCTGTAAGGTCCTTATCTTTCCCGAACTGGGGCATCTGGTGAAACATCTCCACGATAGGTAATGGTGATGTCCCGCCTGGGGTAGGGGATTTCAATTCCTTCCGCATCAAATGCGGCCTTAACATGATCCGTCATGTATGAAATCGTGTCCATTCGTTTTCTTGCGTCATCGATCCATACACGGGCCTGCAAATCCACTGAAGATTCACCGAAGTTTCTCACCACGACCTTTGGCGGCGGGTCTTTAGCAATCCAGTCGGCAGAATCCGCAACATCGGCGATGATCTCCTTTGCCTTTCGAATGTCGGCGTCGAAAGAAATGCCGATATTCACCCGAACCCTGATTTTTGAAGAGATTGCGGTGTAATTTACGATATCCCGGGTCATGATTATATTGTTGGGAATGATGATCACGATGTTGTCCGTTGTCTTGATCCGGGTGGCCCGAAGGCCGATATCGATGACATCACCCCAGGTGGCGCTGCCGGCAGGGGCGTTCCAGACTTCAATCCGGTCTCCGATTTCAAAGGGCCGATCCACAATGAGCAGCACGCCGGCGATAAGGTTTGAGAGGGTGTCCTTTGCGGCAAAGCCGATGGCGATTCCGGCTACGCCGGCGCCGGCAATAAAGGGCATCACGTTGACTCCCAGCATGTCCAACGCCAGAACAATCGCGGTGGCGTAGATGAGTGCGCCTGCAAATCTGTTGAGCAGTTCGAAAAAAATGTTGTCGATTTTGCTTTCTGTTTTGTCGGCAATGTTGTCCTCGAGATATTTGATAAGGATGATGAGGAAGTCTTTTGCCGGAGCTGCGAGAAGCAGGATCAACACCGCGTAAAACGGTTTTTCCAATAAAGGCAAATTGAGAAGATGGATGAGATAGGTGCCGGTTCCCAAAATCAGCGCGTAATAGAGTCCTCTGCGGGCAAAGAGAAAAATCTGTTCGTTGATCCGGATAACTTCGTATTGCTTTAAGCGTTTTTCAGCAGAAACCAGCGTACGTTTCAAAATCTGCCATAGAATCAAAGCGACGAAAACCGCCAGCAGGGTTTTGTACGTCATGTGGAGATAGGGGGTGTCTCCGCCGATTTTGGAATAGAGTTGATGAAGAAAAGCGGGCAGATTTTTCATTTTTAAATTTTGAAATCTTGTTTTCGAATGGTGTATTTTTGCATTAATTTATGCAGCTGCCGGGTGCTGACGCCGGCCTCTACGGCAGATGTATTAATTTTTCCTTTGTTCCGAGAAATAAGCCCCTTGATATACTGCCGTTCAAAATCTTCAATGGCCTCGCGCCGTGCTTCTGAAAGAGATGCGAAAGTATTCACGGGTACAACAGCCGTTCCTGCTTCCGCCTCGAACAGCTCACTTGGAAAGCTCTCGGGTGTCAGGGTGGATGACGTTTCCAGTATGGAGGCCCTTTCTATGAGATTTTCAAGCTCCCGGATGTTTCCCGGCCATGAATATCTTTTCAAGGCGTCAATGACCAACGGGTGAATGTCTTCGATGTTTTTCTGAAAATCCTGTTTCAAGCGCTTTAAAAATATCTCGACTAAAAAGGGAATTTCTTCCACCCTTTCTCTCAGCGGCGGTATTTCAATGGGAAATACGTTGAGACGATAAAAAAGGTCTTTTCTGAACCGGCCTTCATCAATCATCATCTTAAGATCCGAATTGGTAGCCGCGATAACTCTTGCGTTCGATTCAAGGGTTTCCTCTCCCCCCACACGGTTGAAGGTGCCGTCCTGAAGTACCTGTAAAAGTTTAATCTGTGACAGAGGCGTAACCGTTCCGACTTCATCTAAAAAAATGGTGCCGCCCCGTGCAATTTCGAATTTTCCCAGCTTTTTTCGGATGGCACCGGTAAAAGCGCCTTTTTCGTGCCCGAACAATTCACTTTCCAGAAGTGTGTCCGGAATCGCTCCGCAATGAACACTGATGAATTGAGCGTTTTTTCGATTGCTGTATTGATGTATCCGTTTTGCCAAAACACTTTTTCCGCACCCGGTTTCACCGATGAGCAGGACGGTGGTTTTGGTTAACGCAACGGAATGAATTTTGTTAAACACATCCGACATTACGGAGTTCGTCGTCGGGGCAATCTCTGGAGCGTCAGATATACCGACGACGTCTCTTAAATGATCAAGCTCTAATTGCTTGATAATGGACCCCCGAATGGCTTCAACCACATATTTTGCCTCCTCCGGGTCTATCGGGCACGTCAGGTAATCACTGGCCCCGGCCCTTACCACGTTAACTGCCTCCCTGGTCCTGTTCTGATAAGACATGACCACGATCTCAATCGAGGGATACAGCAACTTAAATGGTTGCAATACCGCGGTGTAATCCTTCTCCTGCATCGACTGAAGGAGAACCTCGATGTCTATAAAAACAATATCATAGCGTTCTTTTTTCAGAATTTTCAACGCCGTATTTTTATCGGATGTATTTTCAATGCGGTATCCGGAAGGGAAGGCGGCGAGTATTTTATTGACAGCGTCATTCTCTGCGGAAACGACCAGAACGGATCTCATTTGATGCTCCAAAAAATAATTGTTTCACTCGAACCCGTGCAACATCCAAGGTAGAAACCGTGATTCTTCCTACTAGAAGTCAGTTGAACAGGTCAATATTTAAATCAACCCGCAAGAAAATAATCCGAGAATCGGAACTCGCGGGTATATGGCCCCGCAGCCGGTGTAATTATTATAAATAATATCATAAAGCTGTTTATCAGGCGGCCAACACGGACGCAGGAAACGATTTGTTGGAAAATAGAGGTAAGATGGTGGAGGTACCCGGCGCAGTCGGCGAAGAGGATGGGGTAAAACCATTGATGTTCAGGGCTATACGATATTCGATGAATAGTCGCAGCCGGGAACCGGGCGGGCTTACGATTCTTCGAAATGTACACCCGGTGTTTCGGATTCGCCATCCTCGTTAATCCGGTGATGGCAGGACGGGCAGAAAAAATAGTTGGGGTAGGGGTCTTTGCCGCAGATTTTACATTTTCTGCCTGAATTTTTCTTCTTTTTACTGGAGCACAGGTATTCTTTTTTGTTTTTGGGATTCCTTGCCCTTCCCCGGATCCGAGAATCGTTGGCTTCTGAAATTTCCGGTTCCTGTCTCGGCAATGAACTCATGGGTTACCAAGCCTCCATTTTTGTTTTGCCTTTGTTTAGAGGATCACGGGCCGCTGACCTGCAAGCGTTCAATGGCAGTCTATTTACACATGTCACACGCCGAATGCAAGCCCTTCTTTTACGATAAATCGACGGGGCTGCTTTTTGACAGTCGAACGAGAAAAATATCCGTTAATACGAAATCCCGTCACCCCCGGGCAATCGATGGCTTTGCAAAATTCCTGCCAACGACAACGTTTCGACGGTATCGGCAAAAACAGAGCCATTTACGCCTATCGATTTTGTGCCATTTCCGAGGATGTGGAACCAAAAGTTCCGATTTGCAGCAAGACCGGAACTTTAACTTCCCAACTGAAGGGCGGTCACTATATTCATAAAGCAGGGGGTGTGGGGCGGCTGAACGGTAACTACCGAAAATCCATCTGAAATGATTAAAGGATAATGGTATTCAAAAAAAGCACACACACCATCCGGCGAAACATCGTTTTGGCATGTTCGTTGCTTGTTTAACCGGCGGCGGTTGACAGTAGTTTTTTAAGGATTTAACGCAATTCTGATGAGAGAGAAAAAAGAAAAATCGAAAAGGTCCGCCAAACCGGCAATAACCGGTATTATTGTTCCGGCAAAATGGAACAATAATGGAAACGTCGTTGGTGTTTCCATTCACGCGTTTGATGAAAAAGAGTATATTGTAAAAACGTACAAGTTGGGAAAAGCATTATTGCAGTTTGTCAATCAAACCGTGTCGGTCACCGGCAAGGTGTCTGAACGGTTGGATGGGAGGTTGATAATCGAAGTAAGCCATTTTGACGTGATAAACCGTTTTGATGATATTCAAGAAGCAGCTGCTTCGAAAGAGTAATTGATCCGATAAAGCAGGAAAATTCAGAGACGATATAGCCATGGAATCGATTATCCTTACCTGTATTCAGTGTGACACGGAATTTGAATTTGGCAAAAGAGAGCAGGAAAAATTTCGAGAGAGAGGTTTTACCCCCCCCTTGCGATGTCCTTATTGCCGAAAAAACAAATCGCGAGAGAGTGAACGTGATGAAATAAGAAAGTTTAAAGATAAAAAAAGGCAGTATCGGCTTAAATACGGAGAGTCGTTCGATTACTAAATGCTGTTGGCTCGGGAACACTGAAATTTGCCGGAACAACGGAAGGGAAGCATCTGCGGCCGTACCGACCGGAATGTTTTTTTGGTATTCAATCTATTTCTATGTAGAAAGGAAAAAAGCATGAATAAAACAGAGTTGATCAACGAGATGTCAAAGGTGCTAAAATCGAAAAAAGAAGCGCAGGCAACACTGGACAGCCTGCTTTCAAATGTCGCCGGGGCATTAAAAAAAGGCGATACGGTAGCGCTCACCGGTTTTGGTACCTTTAAAGTCTCGAAACGCAAGGCCAGAAACGGTCGAAACCCCGGCACCGGGGAAACGATCAAAATTAAAGCGAGAACTGTTGCTCAATTTGTCCCGGGCAAACATTTAAAGATCGCCGTTAACTAACACCGATCCACCGGCAAGAACTCGTCCTTTCGATCCCTGAGCAAACGTATTCTTAAATACGGTTACGTATAATTCACTTCAAACTTTAGTCGCTTTGATGATCCCTGGTCCCTTTGAATTCGGATTCCCCGCATCGATCTCAGGCGCTGTCACTCCGGCAATCCAAGCGGTCATACCGGCAACACCCCTGATTATAGCCTTAAATTATAGTGTTTCTCGGACTCTTTGACGCCAAGTCTGTTGACGGCGCTCTTTAAGCGTTATAGTATAGCGGTTATTACAATAACGTTCCGTTTCAAGCCGGCCGGATAATTTTGTTTGAACCGAAAAGCAAGCGCACTCCCGAAAACCCTGCAAGAGAACATACGAAGATGGATTACTCCAGGCTGCGAACGTCATTAATACTCTTACTGTTGATTATCCTTTCCGGTACGACAGGATACCATTTCGTTGAAGACATGCCGATTTTTGACGCATTTTACATGACCGTCATTACGATCAGCACGGTCGGTTTTTCTGAAATTAAACCCCTTTCCGAGGTCGGCCGCGCCCTCACCGTCCTCATCATTGTGTCGGGCATCAGCGTGTTGACCTTCACTTTGGGTCAGGTTGCAAGAATATTCGTCGAGGGTGAAATAACCCGGATATTTGGGAGGAGAAAGTTGGAAAAGCAGATATCAGAACTGAAGGGCCATTATATCATCTGCGGTTACGGAAGAATCGGGAGCATCATCAGCCTGGAGCTCGCCGCTGAAAAGATTCCGTTTGTGGTGATCGAACAGAACCCGGCAAAGATCGAAAAGCTGGAGAAAGTCCATTTTCTGTACCTGAACATGGATGCAACCGCTGAAGAAGCGTTGATCAAAGCAGGGATCCAGAGGGCCAGAGGTATCGTTACGGCAGTAGAATCCGACGCGGATAACGTATTCATCGCCCTGACCGCCAAAGGGTTGAGACCGGATGTTTTTGTTCTTGCCAGATCATCGGACGTAAAAAATGAAGGAAAACTTCTCAAGGCAGGCGCCACTCGGGTTGTGAGCCCTTATCTTATCGGTGGAAAAAGGATGGCCCAGATTTTGAAAAAGCCGACAGTGGTGGACTTTATCGATACGGCCATGATGAACGGTGAGCTGGGCCTCGGGATGGAAGAAGCTGTTATCGGTTCCGCATCCAGCCTCATCGGAAAAACACTTGTCGAAAGCCATATACGACGAGATTTCGGGGTGATTATCGTTGCCATCAAGAAACCGTCCAATGAGATGATTTTTAACCCGCTCTCCACGGAAAAACTGGAGGCCGGAGATACCATCGTTGTGATCGGAAAAAAGGAAGATTTAGAACGCATGAACAGCGTTTTGACGTAATGAGAAATAGGGTATCGCTTTCAGTGCCGTCGGATTAAATGCAGAATCCCGGGTTCCGGTTAAGTTGAGTTGGGAATTCGGGCTTCTTTTTTTGTTCAAATTTCTGCGCCTGCATCCCGCCCCAAACGGACAACACCATTCCGAAGTCCCGTTGGCGGCTATTGACAAGAAGCGGGGATGTGTTAAAATAGCATAACCAATTAAATATATTTGATTTGTTTATAATCGGTCGTGGTTGAAAAAAATGGAAGACCACAAGTGACATTCAGGCATTCCGGTGTAAAGGAAGACGGGAATCCGTTATGAATCAAAAAACCGGAACTCTGGGAACCTTCTCCGGTGTATTTACTCCCAGCGCGCTCACCATCCTCGGCATTATCCTTTTTCTCAGGCTTGATTACGTGGTGGGAAGTGCGGGTTTCGGCCGCGCGCTGCTCATCATCGGGCTGGCAAACGTCATTTCAATTCTGACCAGTGTTTCTCTCTCGGCTGTCGCCACCAATCTGAAGGTGAAGGGCGGCGGAGATTATTACCTGATATCACGAACGCTGGGGTTGGAGTTCGGGGGGGCAATCGGTCTCGTTCTCTTCCTGGCACAATCCGTTTCCATCGCGTTTTACTGCATCGGGTTCGGTGAGGCGGTAAACAGCATGCTGCCCGGCGGAAGCACCGGCTTGACCCCCCAGGTGATCGCCCTTTTCGCGATTTTTCTTTTGTTTATCTTTGCCTGGCTGGGTGCCGACTGGGCGACGCGGTTCCAGTATGTGGTCATGTCTCTGCTGGCGGCAGCCCTTCTCTCTTTCTTCATAGGCGGGATCCCGCAGTGGGATGCCTCACTGCTGGCGCAAAACTGGACGGCGCCGGCCGGCGGCCCTGATTTCTGGTTGGTTTTTGCCATTTTTTTCCCGGCGGTAACCGGTTTTACCCAGGGCGTCAGCATGTCCGGCGAATTAAAAGATCCGGGAAAAAGCCTTCCCCTCGGCACATTTCTGGCGGTGGGCGTGTCGATTCTGGTCTATTTCGGTGTGGCAATGTTGCTGGCCGGGGTCCTGCCCAATGAGATGTTGATGGGCAATCTTAACGCCATGAGGCGGGTGGCGAAGATAAAACCGCTGATTGACGCCGGTGTCGTCGCCGCCACCCTGTCTTCGGGTATGGCGTCTTTTATGGGCGCCCCCCGCATTCTCCAATCCCTGGCCTCGGATCGCGTTTTCTTCTTTCTGCTCCCTTTTGCCAAAGGATCGGGTGCCGCCGGTAATCCGCGTCGGGGCGTTTTGCTTTCGGCCGGGATTGCGCTTCTGACGGTCTCTCTCGGGAATCTCAATCTCATCGCGGCGGTGGTGTCCATGTTCTTCCTCATATCCTATGGTCTATTGAATTACGCCACATTTTATGAGGCACGCGCAGCGAGTCCGTCATTTCGGCCGAGATTTAAATGGTTCGACCTCCGTCTCAGCCTGCTGGGGTTTCTGGCCTGCCTGTTTGCAATGATGGCCATAGATCTCAAAACCGGCATCATTGCCGTATCGATTCTGTTTGCCGTTTTTCAGTACCTGAAACGCACGGCCGGTCCCGCTCGCTGGGCGGACAGCCGCCGGGCCTATTTTCTGCAGCGGATAAGGGAGAACATTATCGCGGCCTCGGCCGAACCGGAACATCCCCGGGACTGGCGGCCGCAGATACTGGCGTTTTCCAATGACCCGAAGCGCCGGTCGCGGTTGATGCGGTTTGCGTCGTGGATCGAGGGCCGCAGCGGTATGACCACCGTGGTGCAAATTCTCGAAGGAAGCGGGGCCAAAATTTACAGAGACCGGCTTGAGGCCGAAAACGAGCTGCGAAAGGACATTCAGGATTCCGGCCTGGATGCATTCTCTTTGGTGATGGTCAGCCCTGAATTTAAAAGCGGCATAAATTCCCTGCTTCAAGCTTACGGCATCGGCCCTTTGAAAGCCAATACCATTCTGCTGAACTGGCTCCACCCGGACGCACCCTATACTTACCGGTTCCGGGAACTTCTGTTCGGACGTCATTTGAGGACGGTGTATCGACTGGGCTGCAACATTGTGATTCTGCATTCGGACGAGACAACATGGGCAGAGCTCCGGGATAGGCCGTCTCAAGACCGCCGGATCGATGTCTGGTGGCAGGGAGACGCCACCAGCCGGATGATGCTGTTGCTCGCTTACCTGATGACCCGCAGTGAACCCTGGGAGTCGGCCGCAATTCGGGTTCTTGCCGTTAATTATCAAAGTGACGCTGATGAAAGCATGGAACACCTGAAGAAAGTGCTGGCGGAGGTTCGCATTGAAGCGGAACCTGAAATTGTCATTCAATTGGATATGAAAAAAGTAACGGATATTTCAGCAGGCGCTTCCCTGGTCTTTCTTCCCTTTCGCCTGAAGGGAGACCAAATTGTGGGTCCTGTGGACGGCTTTGTCGAAAGCCTTCTGCTCAGATTACAAACGACGGCGCTGGTGCTGGCAGCAGAAGACATCGAGCTGGACGCCGATCCGGAAGACGGTGCCGCCGGCGAGATGGCGGCTGCGACAGATGCACTGAAAGACGCCGATAAGAAGGCGAAAACGGTACAGAAATCCGCCGATGCGGCCCGCGAGATTGCCGAAACCGCCAGGACAAAAGTGTCGGCGCTTAAAGAGAGCGGGGCCGCAGCCGAAAACAAAGCGGAGATGGACCGGCTGGAGGAAGCGGCTCAAAAAGCAGAAATCGAGGCGGAAAAAGCCTTCCGCAAGGCCGCAAAAGCAAAAGCCCTGGATGCAGAAAAGAACGCGGAGGTATTGGGTGTAAAAAAAGACAACGGAGAAGATACGTCTCGCAATGAGTAAAGAATCCGGGCCCAGAGGACCAGGTTTTCAAGGACCAAATAAAGGAGGTGCTCACCAATGCTCAAATTCGCAAAAAAAATAGCCAAAAAAGCCGGAGCTTCTCCGGGGACCCTTGTCCATGTGGGAGAAAGAAAAACGGAAACGGCCCGCATCACCGTCATGGACTATGACGGTGATCGCTTTCTGGAGCAGGAACTGGCTGCTGTCGAAGACGCATTTCACTATAAAGATCGGTCCACCACCACATGGCTCAATATCGACGGGATTCACGACATCGAGTTGATCGAAAAGATCGGCGTACATTTTGGTATCCACCCGTTGACCCTGGAGGATGTCCTCAACACGGGCCAGCGGCCCAAGGCGGAAGAATTCGAGGAATACATCTACCTGGTTTTCAAAATGCTGTACCTGGATGAAGCGGAAGAAGAAGTCCGGTCCGAGCAGATCAGCCTGATATTGGGACAGAACATCCTTTTGTCCTTTCAGGAAACCAAAGACGATGTTTTTGCGCCGGTGAGAGAAAGAATCCGGAAAGGCAAGGGGCGTATTCGAAAAAGCGGTGGTGACTACCTCGCCTACGCCCTGATTGACGCCGTTGTGGACCATTATTTCGTTGTACTGGAAAAGATGGGAACGAGGATAGAATCACTGGAAGACGAGCTGACCGGACAGCCGGCGTCGGACACGCTTCAGGCGATACATGAGGTCAAACGCGAATTGATCTACCTCCGGAAACAGGTCTGGCCGCTCAGAGAACTGATCGGAAAAGTCATCAAAGGAGATTTTTCTCTGATTGGCGACCCTGCCGTTGTTTTTTACCAGGACGTCTATGATCACGCCATACAGGTCATGGATACCGTCGAATCGTACCGGGATGTGCTATCGGGCATACAGGACCTTTACCTGTCCGCCATCAGCAACAGAATGAACGAGGTCATGAAGGTGCTGACCATCATTGCCACCATTTTTATTCCGATAACTTTTGTTGCCGGTATTTACGGCATGAACTTCAAGTATATGCCAGAGCTGGACTGGCAATACGGTTATTTCGCGGTGTGGGGCATCATCGGAATTGTCGTTGTCTGCATGCTCCTGTATTTCAGAAGTAGAAAATGGATTTAAAACGCGCAGAGCGAGGTGAAGGCGAATGAAGCAGTTTGTGAAAATTCGATATACCGTCCTGATAATGATTTTTGCGATGGCACTGCTGGCAGCAAAAACAGCCACTGCGGAAACGGATGCGGACCTCGAGAAATCCAGAAAAATATCCGGTTACAAAAGCGCCGAGCTGCTGAACCTCTTTGAAAGCGCCGTCGTGTCGGAAACCGGCAATCTGGAGGAACTTAAAAAACGGCTGGGGCGTCTGGAAACGTTGCAGAAAGCTGTTTTGACGGAGATCAACGCCTACCACATACAAAATTCAGCGCACGGTAATTTTCTGCTGAATCCGGCAACCCCCATCCGGGATCTGGAGAAGGCGTTCAATGACAACCGCCTGGGCGTGAACGCCATTGACGACAGGTTGAATGATTTCATCAAGAGACGCGATTCGGTTAAAGCGCTTCAGCAGCAAACCCAGGGCCAGATGGATTTGAGCGCCAGGCAAAAGACCGAAATCAAATCCAGCACATTTACCACGTCTGAAAAAACTTCCCTGGTGAAACCGCTGAACAACCTGATTCAAATCATGGATGAAAAAAAGGCGGTGCTTCAGAAATTAGATGAAGCGCTCAACACCATTGTCGGGCGCCTTCAGGAAATCAGACAACTCACGTATCAATTGGCCGGCAAGTTCGAGCAGGAACTCAAGCTGCGGACGACCACAGAACTGTTCGAGAGAAAACCCACAGCCATAACACTGCTCAACAGAAAAACCGTTGCCGGCGAATTTTTATTGTTGGCAGAAAATTTTAAACAGCTCTTTTCCAAAGACTTCTGGGCCGGCGAAGGTTTGTGGATAACGGATACCGGATCCATGCCCCTGTTGACACTGCTCCTGCTCGCAGTGATCGCCGCGGCGCTGATCACCCGCCTCCATAAGTACTGCCGGCTTTATGAAAATCAGGCCGAAACCCCGGCACATTCATGGCGACGTCTGTATGTGACGCTGATCCGGCGGTCTCTTATTCTTCTCGGGCCGTTTCTGGTTTTTTATGTGTTTGAGATCCTTCAATTCCAGCACTTCCGGTTGCCGTTTATCCGTGTTGTTTTATATCTGCTCCTGGTTTTTCTGATATGCCGGTGGACACTTGATTTTTTAAAACTCTGGCAACCCGGGGAGAACATGACGTATATCTTGGAGTTGTTTCCCGGGATCCGCCGGTTGGCACGAACGCTCGCTTCCCTTGGCGTGGTTTACATTGTGATCATGTGGGCCGTTGGTGGGGACAGCGGGATTCTTTTCGTGGAGCGGCTGGCTATCGAAATCGGATTGACGGTGTGGTGTTTCACGTTTTGGCGCGCATTCCATCGATCAAGACAGGGGTTTTATGCGGAACGGACGAAACCCGTATCCATACCGACGACTGCCATGATGGTCGCCGCCTATGTCATCACCATCGGCGGTCTCATAACGGAGCTGGCCGGCTACCCGGCGCTGGCCCTGTACTGGCTGGTGTCGCTGGGCAGAAGCCTGGTGGCCGTATTCTGGGCCGTAATTTTTTTCAATGTGATCAGGGAGTGGAACCGGGATTGCCAACATCCGGCCGTGACCGGCGATGCGGAATCGACATTGACCGCCCATCCCCTTCAGCGGCTGGCGGTCCAGGTGTGCTGGCTGCTGTGGACCGTCGCTTTTATCTTCGGGCTGATCCTGGCCTGGTCCAATAAACCGGATGTTTTTTACGGGGTTTCTGCGGCGCTCAAGCACCCGTTCTCCATCGGTCAGATTAATTTGAGCCTGATGGGCCTGATCTATGCCGTCCTGATTCTCTTTTTCACCCGGATTTTTACGCGACTCGGGAAATACCTTCTGGAGGACAAAATATTTGTCCGGAGCGACCTGGAGAAGGGCCTCCAGGACTCCATCACGACCATTTCCGTTTACCTGATGTGGGGTCTGGGGTTGATCATTGCATTGAGCGCCCTGGGCGTCAGCACCACATCCCTGGCCGTGGTCTTCGGTGCGCTGAGTATCGGCATCGGCTTCGGTCTCCAGACCATTTTCAACAATTTCATCAGCGGTATCATCCTGCTCTTCGAGCGGCCCATACAGGTGGGTGATGCCATTGAAATCGGCGGCATCTGGGGAGAGGTTAAAAAAATCAACGTCCGCGCCACCGTGGTCCAGACATTCGATAACGCCTCTTTGATCATACCCAATTCGGAATTTATCAGCAGCCAGGTCACCAACTGGAGTTTCAAGGAACCGAGCCTTCGCAGAAAACTCGACGTGGGTGTGGCGTACGGTTCCGATGTTGAGTTGGTGAAAAAAACATTGTTAGAAATAGCGGAGCAGACGCAAAATGTGCGCAGAAAACCCAAGTCCGACGTGATATTCCTTGATCACGGAGACAGCGCACTGATATTCAGACTGCGCTACTGGACCGTTATTGATCACTATTATACAACGTGGAGCGACATCCGCTTTTCCATAGACAGGCTGTTCAGAGAGCGGAATATCGAGATTGCGTTTCCCCAGCGGGATATCCACATCCGGACGATTCCTCAGGACTCGAAAGTTGCCCTGGATTCGAACAAATCAAATTCGGGGTAATACCTGAATCTTGCATATGGAAGCCCCCGGCTCGTGCAACATTCAGGTAATATGAAAAAAAATTGTTTCGTTGACATGCTGTATCGCAAGGCGGACGCACATGATGTCGCTTTTATGGCTGCTGCTGGGATTCATTTTGCTGATCAAGGGTGCGGATATTTTGGTCGACGGAGCGTCTTCAATCGCCCGGCGGTTCAATGTTTCCGACCTGGTTGTCGGCCTGACGGTGGTCGCATTCGGCACATCTATGCCGGAGCTGTTCGTCAACATCGTCGCCAGCATTAACGGCAATACCGATATTGCCGTCGGAAATATTCTCGGGAGCAACATCGCCAATATCCTGCTTATTCTGGGCGTGTCTTCCATCATATACCCGTTGACCGTTACCAAGGGCACGGTATGGAAAGAAATTCCGTTCAGCCTGCTGGCGGCGCTTGTGCTGGGCATTTTGGCCAATGATCAGTTCATCGATAAAAAAGACGTGTCTTCATTAACACGGATCGACGGGCTTATTTTGCTCTGTTTCTTTATCCTGTTTCTTTATTATTCATTTAGCATCGCCGGAGAAATTGAAGGCCTGGAAAGGCACGTCCCTTCAAAAAAGGTCGAATTGACCAAATCGGTCCTGCAGGTGTTGACGGGTTTTGCCGGTCTGATTATCGGGGGGAAGTTTGTTGTTGACGGTGCGGTGCGTCTCGCTTTACATTTCGGGTTAAGCCAGTCAATGATAGGATTGACGATTGTTGCGGTCGGCACGTCTCTTCCCGAACTGGCGACTTCCGCGGTTGCCGTCTATAAAAAGAATATGGAGATTGCCGTGGGCAATGTTGTGGGGTCCAACATTTTTAATATCTTTTTTGTTCTGGGTGTCAGCGCGATCATCAAACCTCTTCCGTTTCAAACACGGAGCAACATCGACATCGGGATGGTTATTTTTGCCAGCCTTCTGATGTTTGTGTTTATGTTCACCGGCAAAAAGCGATCCTTCGACCGGTGGGAAGGGGTTGTGTCGCTTCTTTTATATGCGGCGTATCTAACGTTTATTATTCTTCAACGGTGAGGGACAGGCCATGATGGAAACCAACGAAAATCAAGGAGCAGGCGAATGATTTCCGAAAAAAAACTGATGGTATTGGGCATGTTTGTCCTTTTCCTGTGCCAGGGATGCGGTGAGAAAATAGGGCCCGGCACAACGCCGCCTGCTATTGATTCCCCGATAAAGGTAACTGTCTCGCAAGCACAAACAACGCTTCAGCCGATTATGTACGAAGCCGTCGGCACGGTTCAGGCTCAAGTTGAAGCAACCCTGTCCAGCCAGTTAATGGGGACGGTGCAGGCCGTCACCGTTGAAGAGGGGGATGCGGTCACCGAGGGGGCGCTGCTGGTGGTTTTGGACGAGCGGCAGGTCAACGCCCGGCTTCGGCAGGCGGAGGCCGCACTGGCGGAAGCGAAAAAAGCGGAAGCCGTCGCTGTCGCGGCGAAGGAATCGTCAAAAGCCGGGGCCGAACAGGCGGAACTGGAATATAAACGAAACCGGTCGCTGCTCGAGGGAGAGGCGATTACCCAAGAGCAATTCGAATTGATTGAAGCCAGGTATAAACAGGCGCAGGCAATGCTATCTCAGACAGCGGCGTCTGTCGAGGCGGCACGCCATCGGGTCGATCAGGCCCGTGCGGTGCTTCTTTCGTCTTCCGTGACAAAAAAAGACGCACGGGTGTCGGCGCCGTTTGATGGGATCGTGATACGGAAACGTGTCGAAGTGGGAGATCTGGCGTCACCGGGAACGCCGCTGTTGGTATTGGAGAAATCGAATCCGTACCGGGCTGATTTTCTGCTGCCCGAAACGTACGTTCAATCCGTGCGTTCAGGGCAACCAATCCGTGTTCAGGTCCCGGCGGTTTCCCGGGACATTCTCGAGTGCATTGTCGATGTGATCATGCCGTCAGCGGATCAGGGCAGCCGGAGCTTTGTTGTCAAAGTCGGGCTGCCCGAACAAAAAGGACTTCGCTCCGGCATGTTTGCCCGCGTGTTTCTCCCTGTCGGACAAAGACCGATGCTGCTCGTTCCGGAGACGGCACTGGTTTATCAGGGACAACTCACCGGTTTATTCATCGTGGATGCGGAGAATATCGCTCGATTCAGGCTTATTCGAACCGGAAAGGCCTACGCGAACGGCGTGGAAGTCATTTCCGGCATCAATCAAGGAACCCGTTATGTGACGGCTCCGCCCCAACAGCTCCTGAGTGGGGCCCGCGTGGAGTTTTCATCATGAGCAGACCACTTGGACCCGCGGGAAAAATCGCCCATTTTTTCATTACGTCCAAGCTGACGCCGCTGATTATCATCGCATCAATCCTTCTAGGGATAGCGGCCGTTATCGCCCTTCCGAGGGAAGAGGAGCCTCAGATCATTGTCCCGATGATCGATGTTTTTGTGCAGCTGCCCGGTGCAACCGCAAAGGAAGTGGAGCAGCGCGTTACGAAACCCATGGAAAAATTGCTGTGGGAAATACCGGGCGTGGAATACATATATTCAACATCCGGTCCCGGGATGTCCATGGCAATCGTGCGGTTTTACGTCGGGCAGAACGAGGAGGAATCCATTGTCCGGCTGCAATCCAAATTGATGGCCAATATGGATCGAATTCCGTGCTGTGTGACCCCTCCGCTGATAAAACCCCGGTACATCGACGATGTACCGATTCTTGCGCTGACCTTTTGGAGCAATGAGGCGGATCACTATCTTCTTCGCAGGGTGACCGCCGAGATCGAGGACCTGGTCAAGAAGGAACCCAATGTTTCCATCACATCGATCATCGGCGGCGAAAGCCGAAAACTCGAAGTTCGCCTGGATCCGGTTCGCCTGTCGGCGTTTAATCTAGATGTCCAGCGCGTCGCACAGTCGGTGTTTGCCGCAAACCAGGCAACCGATGCCGGCAGTTATCCCTCGGAAGAAGGGCAAATTATTATCCATGCCGGAGGGTTTCTCAGCACCATGGACGATGTCGGAAGTGTCGTGGTGGGCGTCCATAACGGCAGGCCCGTGTATTTAAGGGATGTTGCCGCGATTGTTGACGGCCCGGAGGATCCGAATCAATACGTTTTTTTCGGGACAGGGCCTTCGGCTGATGAGAAAGGGATCCCCCACATCCGGTCGGCCACGGGTGTTTTTCCGGCGGTGACACTGACGCTGGCCAAGCGGAAGGGAACCAACGCCATCAGTGTCGCCCGAAATGTGCTGGCGAGGGTCGAGGAAGCAAAGGGTACGATCATCCCGGACAACATTTATCTGACGGTTACCCGGCATTATGGGGAAACGGCAAAAGAAAAGTCCGATGAATTGTTGCTTCACATGCTGATTGCCGTGGTGTCGGTCACGATTCTCATCTGGTTTGCGCTCGGGAGAAGAGAATCCGGGGTCGTGGCCTTTGCCATCCCCGTGACCCTGGCACTGACCCTTAGCGTTTTTTATCTGTACGGGTACACCCTGAACCGGATTACTCTTTTTGCGCTGATTTTTTCCATCGGTATCCTGGTTGATGACGCCATTGTGGTGGTGGAAAATATCGTGCGCCACTATCGGCTCCCCCAAAACAGCGATCGGCCCAAAGTCGAAATCGCCATTGAGGCGGTTGACGAGGTCGGCAATCCCACCATACTCGCCACGTTAGCCGTCATCGCTGCGATTTTGCCCATGGCGTTTGTCGGCGGACTTATGGGGCCGTACATGAGACCGATTCCTGTGGGGGCATCGGCCGCGATGGTGTTCTCTTTGCTGGTGGCATTTATCGTAACACCCTGGGCTTCCCTGAAATTGCTGCGCCGGGAAGCGCACCATCAACATTCCGGTAAAGACCATGAGGCGGAAGGCCCGGCGACCCACCTCTACCGGCGCGTTATGGACGCCCTGATTCATCGTCCGTTTTGGCGATGGACGTTTTTTGCCGCTGTTGTCGTCATGCTTTTGAGCGCCTGCGCCATGGTCGGTATCGGCTGGGTCCGGGTTAAAATGCTCCCCTTTGACAATAAAAGCGAATTTCAGGTCATCGTCGACATGCCCGAGGCATCGACGCTGGAAGACACCGCCGCTTGCGCCCTTGAAATGGGGGAGTACGTGAAAACCGTTAACGAGGTTGTCGATTATCAAATTCATGTCGGCATTGCCGGACCGTTTAATTTTAACGGCCTGGTCCGTCATTACTACCTTCGTAAAGGGACGAACATGGCGGACATTCAGGTCAATCTGGCTGAAAAGGGCCGCCGCAAGCAGCAAAGCCATGAGATTGCGAAAAGGGTACGTCCCGCGCTCAAGGCGATCGCAGACCGCCATCACGCGCGGGTAAAAGTTGCGGAAGTTCCTCCGGGCCCCCCGGTGCTGTCGACGCTGGTGGCCGAGGTTTACGGTCCGGATTATGGCCGCCAGCGGGAAATTGCGAAACAGATACGGAATGTATTTGAGCAAACGCCGGGCGTCGTCGATGTGGACTGGTACATGGAAGACGATCAGGTCCGGTATGACCTGAAGGTCGATCAGGAAAAGGCGGCCCTGAACGGCATACAGGTCGCCCATGTTACGCAGACACTGCGCACGGCCCTGACCGGAACCGCCGCCGGCCTGCTGCACCGGCCGATCGAAAAGGAAGATGTGTCCATTTTGCTCAGGCCGCCGCTTGAAATGAGAGCGGGCCTGGATCGATTAAAGACGATAAAAATCGCCGGCGCCGACGGGCGGCTGGTGCCGTTGTCCGATCTTCTCGTTGCCGAACGCACAAATATTGATCGCAGCATCTATCACAAAAACCTGATGCCGGTGGTTTACGTCATCGGCGATGTAGCCGGCGCAAAAGAAAGCCCGATTTACGCTATTTTGGAAATGCGGAAGAAGGTTGACGCCATCCGACTGCCGGAAGGGTATCGGATTGTCCAGCACACGGCAGCCCTCCCGGAAAGCGATCGCCGGTTCGCCATGAAATGGGACGGGGAATGGCATATTACCTACGAGGTTTTTCGTGACCTGGGATTTGCCTTCGGTGTGGTTTTGGTGCTCATCTTTGTTCTGGTGGTGGGCTGGTTCCAGTCTTTTTCCACCCCTCTCGTCATTATGGTGGCGATTCCGTTTTCGCTTATCGGCATCCTGCCGGCCCATTGGGCCATGGGTGTTTTTTTCACCGCAACTTCCATGATCGGCTTCATCGCCGGTGCCGGGATCGTCGTTCGGAATTCCATCATCCTCGTGGACTTTATCGAACTGCGCCTCCAACAGGGCATGCCTCTGGATCTCGCCGTCATTGACGCCGGTGCCGTGCGGTTTCGACCCATGATGCTCACCGCCGCTGCCGTGGTGGTCGGCGCATCCGTTATTCTTTTCGATCCGATTTTTCAGGGGCTGGCGATTTCGCTGATGGCCGGCGAGGTGGCGTCGCTGCTTTTTTCGCGAATGACGGTCCCGGTTCTTTATTTTTTGGACAAACGCTGGGAAGCGGCGCACGCGCATTTACATCCGAAACCGGAGTAAAGCGATTATGAAAAGCACGCACTGTGCCACAGTTGAAAGGAGCGAAACACCATGAGTGCCAGGCGGAGCTTCATTTTTGGGCGCGCTCCAGCGGCTTTAACTGCCGTATCAATTCCTTGCTTTTTTTCAGCAGATCGATGGATGAATCGATGTTTTTTTTCAGGTTGTCAAACAGGTGCAGCTCGGCCAGATCCGGCGGCATGAGCGTATGATTTATCTGAATCTGTTCTCGCATGACCGTTATCTGCTGGATCGAGTTTTCCAGACTTCTGCTTCTCACCTCAAAATAATGCGCCCGCCTGGCTTTCCTCAGATCCAAAAAAAGCGTCAGCAGGCTGTTTTCATACTCACACACAGAGGATATCGCACCGATGGCAAGAATTGTGGCCATCCAGATGTTTTTATTTTCGTCATAGCTCTCGTTGTCTTTTCCGGTGTCTTCCAGCATCTTTTGGAGGTGTTCAAACCGATCGATATTATCGGACAGAACCGTCAGAACAGACTGCAGCTCTGAATGTATGTAAAGCGCTTCCGGAGAAATGTCTCCCGCGCGCAATACCCGGGGAGCCAAGATGACAAACACGATGAGTCCCGCAACAAAGATTTTTTTCATTTTACCCGCCGGTCTGGCACCGGATGCTTTTGAAGATGAGGTTCCGTTCAGCGCCGCTGAAACGGAACGATAACTGCGCGTGTTTTTTCGGCGTGGTTTGTATATTTAATTGCCGGTTTAATATCATCTTTTTTCGGTTTTTTTGCAACATTAAAAAAATTCAATTTGTTTATCAAACGCAACGGCATTGTTTGAAACAGATTCTTCACCATAAGATGATGTTGTAATCTAACCTGTTCATGTGGTAGAAAACAAAAATGGAATTCGAAGACACCCATCCGCAGCTCGAGCAAGTGAATCAAACTCCGAAACAGGCGTGTGAATTTGTTCCCGAGGGCATTATCCTCAACGAGGTCCAGCTTCTTTTAGCTAAAAAGAATACCCGATGGAAACGTACCATTGCCCGGCGCTTTCGCCCTGCATCCGATTCAGTTTGTGGCCGTAAAGCACGCCGATGGGCCCGATGGGGGTGATATAGCGCAAACCGCTACCCACCGTAAAGCGAGGTTCGTCCGATCCATACGGCGCCCGGGTTTTGCTTAAACGCCCGGCGTCAAAGAACCCGGCAAGCTCCAGATTGTGCCCCAGGTCCACCCTGGCTTCCAGGCTCCCGGAAAGGGCGAAGCGTCCGCCCACAGCGTTTCCGGCGGGATCAAAACGGAGCAGATTTTCATCATACCCGCGTACGTCGGATATCCCTCCGAGGAAAAAGAGCTGATCCTGAGAAACCGCCCCCTCTGAATTAAAGGGGGACAGGTAACGCGCACGCCCGATGCCCGCGAAGGTGAGGCGTTCCAGAGGCGTTGTAAAAAGTCTCAATTCATAAAAGGACCTGATAAAATCGTCCAGTTGATTCTCAATGCCGTTGGAGATGTCGAAGGAGAGGGTTGAGAGCATGCCCTTTTTGGGGCGAATGTAGGAATCCCTGGTGTCGTATCGAATAGAGGGTGTTGCAACGAAGATGGTTCTGGGTTCGAAGTCAACCCGATACAGGGGTGTTGCGGAATCAACAGAAAACTGTTCCCTGTTCTCGTAACTGAAACTCAATCCGGTTGTAAAATGGGTTCGCCATTTCCGTTTAATCCCCAGTGTCGAACCGTAGCTTCGTGTGCCGAAGTCCTGGTTAAACCCGGCCTGCTCTTCCGCAAAAAGGCCGAAGAGTGCGGAAATGCGGGTTCCCCATAGTTTGGGTTCCGAAAGGCCGAGATCGCCCCGGTAGCCGGTTTCGCTGACTTCACCCGAAGCCCACGCGTCTTTATTGGCGCCGAAGAGGTTGCGGTCCCCGATTTTGGTGTTTGCATAAAGTCCTTTTTGACTCTCGTAACCGGTGCCTGCTTCGATGAAATACGGCGTTTTTTCTTCAACCTCGACGGCAAGCGTGGCCCTGTCGGCTTTTTCACGGAGTCCCGCGGTTTTGAAACGGGCGGAATCGATGCAGTTGAGATTGCGAATGTTGCGCTGTGCTTCAACGCTCTGTTTCAATGAAAACGGCTCGCCTGTTCTCAGCGGGATTTCATCGAGCAAAATCGCGGACCGGGTTCGCATATTCCCCCCAACGTAGATATCCCCCGTTACAACCCGAGGGCCTTCATCCACATGGTAGGTCACCCGCGCTCCGGACCGGTCCGGGGTGAAAGCGGCCTCGCCGTTAATTTTGACATGGGGGTATCCCTTTTCGGAAATCAACGCTGACAGGGCGTTTTCATCACTGTTCAGCATGTAGGATCGAAACGGCCGGCCCTCTGTCAACCGGATCGCATCCATGGCTGTTTTTTCTGAAACAGCGGTCAATCCGGAGATGCTGACCGAGCCAACGCGGGTCCGGGTTCCTTCGGTGATCCGGATCTGGATTGCGACCTTTTGATTGTCGGCATGCCATTGTTTTTCCGCGTTGACGCCCGTGTCCATAAACCCGTGTTGGAGATACAGCGCCTTGATGGCATCCAGGTCCTCTTCCAGCTTTTCAGGGATATAGACGCCGCTTTCCAGGAGCCCCGGCACACGGGACAGCAGCAGCTTTTCGATTTCGTCATCCGCCAACGAGGTGTTTCCGCTGATATCAATGGATTCAATTGTCGCGCGAGACCCTTCTTCGATAACAAAACGCAGACGCCGGACGTCTTTTCCGTTTACAATTTCGTTTTTCTTTTCGGTTTCTACACGGGTATCCAGATATCCTTCCTGCCGATAACGCGCTTTTATTTTCCGGATGGACCGTTTTAATTCCCGGTCGCTTCCGTTGCCTTCCGTAAACAGTGTCAGCTCTTTTTTCAGTGCGCGATTTCCAAGGGCGGTATTCCCGTCAAAAGAAATCTGATAGCGCGGACCTTCATCGATGGTTATGTGCACAAAAACGAGGTGGGTTTCCGGATCTTTTTTTATCTCGGCATTGATTTCAACTTCAGGATACCGCTGCTCACGGTAAAAAGCGGTCAGCGTTTGGATGTCTTTTTGAAGATTTTTCTCGACAAATCTTCCGGATCGCCAGGGAAGAAACAGTTTTTTTCGGGTTTTCATCTTCCTGCGGAGCGTTGAATCTGAGAAGGCACGGTTTCCGTTGAACTCGATGCCCTTGACACAATAAAAATCCCCTCTGTCGATGTTGATTTCCAAAAGAACATCGCCGCCTGTCGAATCTTCCCGCGAGGTCGCCGTGATCTTCGGTGCAACGAATCCTTGATCCCGGTAGAACAGGGCGATTAATTTTAACTGTTCGTCCACTTCTTCGGGGAGATAGACAGCGCCGGGGTGAACGGTCAAAACAGAGAGGAAGTCTTTTTTAAAAAACGGATATTTGCCGTAAATCCGAACATCCTTGATCCGCCGGTGCGGCGTCAACCGGAACAGGACAACAACCTGCTGGTTTTGTTTCCGGGTCTCTGCGTCGATATCGCGGAACAGTTTCACCAGTTTTAAGGCGGCAAGGGAATTCTCCAGTTTTGCATCGGAAAACGGCTCGTTTTCCCGGATGAGAATCAGGCTTCGGGCCAGGGCCGTCAGGCCTTCGCGCCGGCCTGAGCCCTCCCGAACCTGGATGAGAACTTCAGAGACGACCGGCGCCTTTTCCGGCGGCAGTGCGGGCATGCGCACCTGTGCGGCGAGCCGGTCGGATGTCGAAAGGCCCATGAAAACCGCGATCCAGACGGCAATGTTGAAACCGTTAATAGAAATTCGCTTTAATCGCACACGAAGCTCCTGTCCGAACGGCGATATCCCGAATATTTCCTATGAAACATCATATATGGAACTGGCGCTGTCTATCGAAACTCCAGCCTGAACTTAACGCCGCCGCCGAAAATGCCCTGCGAATCCTGAAATCCGTCTATCAGTATGTTTTCCAGCAGTTTGTACTCGGTGATCGCCCGCTGCACCATTTCTCCGCTTTGCGTGTCCAGTGCATATTTTAAGGTCAGTCGGCGCGAGAGTTCCTTGCCCATTGTGAGTGTGGTCCGATTTGGATCCGTGTCGCTGCCGCTGCCGGCGGTTCCGATCTCAAAAATATCGAGACCCGTGGTCTTTTTGATATCCTCACCGAAGGTTTCGGCGATGATCTGTGTCATCATCTGCCCGGTCGATTTGGCCATCCCGCCGTCTTTCTCGATGAGCTCGCGAGTGGTTTTCCGGAACAGGAGCAGTGATATAATATCCTCTTCGGTTTCAACGGGTTCGGACGTCAATTGAACCGCAAGTTCATCCGGCGGCCCCGACAGCTTCAGACGAACGGTCCAGTCCCGAACCTGTGTGTCGCTTTCAATATCAATGAACGGTTCGATCCTGTACGGACTGATGAAATCGACCACGCCCTTTTTTACGGCAAAGGTGTTTTTCCGGAATTCGATCGTTCCGGATTCTACAACGGCCCTGCCGCTGATCACGGGATTGTCCGGTTTTCCGGACAGATGGAGGTCCGGTTTGATCTCCAGCAGGGCGAGGTTGTTGTCAACCAGAAACGGTTTGCGGGCCCCCAGAGAGATGTTGAAATCCATATTTTTCAAAAAATCGGGGAGGGGCTTCGCCGGCGCGGGCAATGATTCCCGTTGTTTTTGTGTGACAGCCTGGGTGAGGCTGAGATTTACGTCCTTGTAATAGTCTCCTTCCAGAAGAATCACCTCGCCATCCAGCGAGGATTTTGACGGTGAACCTGCAAATTTCAGATCGGTGGCCAGAATCAGATTGAGCGTGTCCGGCACCCTGACGGGCAGGTTTGGGGCGTTCAGTGCCAGATCCCAATCTGTGGGATAAAATGACTTCAAGCCGATACGGCCGGACAGGTCTATCCGATTGGTATCCAGGCCGGTATCCAGGTATCCCTGAAGATCGTGGAGCGTGACCGCCTGAGGGGTGATCCGGACTTGTCCGGTGACATCGTGCAGTTCTTGTTGAATACCGGGAACAGTGAACCCGACGTTTTCCAGATTAAGGTCGGCCGTGATCCGCGGTTCAAAAGCGGTGCCCTGCACCCGGGCGGCAAGGAGAATGTCGCCGGTGACATCGGGAATCGCGTCAACAAAAAGATGCAAAACCTTCAAGGGAATGTTGCCCGTCGCTTCTAGGGCAAGCGGACCGGAGAGTTTTGCCTGCCCTTTGATGCTGAGATTTCCCTCGTCGGCCAGAACAAGATCCAGTCCGGGGATGACGATCTCTTCATTTTCCATCAGGGCGCTGAACGGCTTTGTGTCTATCAGTTTCCGGTCGTTTAAAAAAATATCCAGTCGGGACACATCGGCAGCGGTTCGAATCCCGCGGACCGCACCGGCGTTCCCCGCGGCGTGAATTTTTCCGGTCAAAATTCCGCTCAACTCTTTCCGATCGACAAGCCCGAAGTACGGTGACAGCTCGGTTTGATCAAAGCTGAGGGATATGGAAAAATCTTTTTTCTGCAGGTGATATGTGCTGTCAATATCAAAATTGAGTTTTCCAAAAATACGGGCCGTCTGGTCCTTAAGATCGAGGCGGAGGGTTATGTCGTCAACCGGCTTGTCGTTGACACGGAGCTGTTTTACAGAGATGTTTCCCTGGACCTGAGGGTTATCGAGACTGCCCCGACCGGTCAGATCGAACACCAGAATTCCCTGGGCGTATTCCGGTTCCCGGAGCAGGTCAATGTGCCGGAGGCTGACCCCTTCGGTCGCCATATGAAATTCAAAGGATTTTTGGAAAGAAATCCAGCCGGATCCCGTAACGGACTCACCGGGGACCGGCGTTATTTCCAGTGCGGAGATGCGGACGGTTTCATTGTCGAGGTCGGCTTCCAGATGGAGGCCTTCCAGTTTCTGAAGGGCCAGATCCAGGTGATCTCCCTGTACCGTCACCTGTCCTTTTGGCTGCTTCACGGTGCCGCCCAGCCGGGCGGAAACCGACAGCTTTCCGTTGAGGCTGTCCACAAAATCTTCCAGAAACAGGGCATCTCCCTTTATGTTTGCCTCGATGCGGGGGTCTTCGAACAATGTGAAACTTCCGGCCTCGAACAGCCGGGCGCTGCCTGAGGCGCTGACGGCAGAATTCCGGTTCTGAAGTTCGAGCCGGTCAATGTAAAGGTCTTGCCCTTTTCTTCGAAGCGTTGCCGCCATGTTTCCCAGACGAATATTTTTAATTGCCAGCGATTTTCCGTTCAGGGACAGGAATGCCGTGGGTGCGTCCACTGATCCGTTCAATTCAGCATTCGCATAAAGATCTCCCCGGACATCGGAGATACCCAGCGGAGACAGATTGCGCTCCAAATTCGGAGCATCCAGTGATAGACGGGCCGAAGCGGTTTTTGACGCCAGCTCCAGTTGACCGTCTGCGCGCAGCCGGATGTCTCCGATCCGGGCGAGGAAATTTTCTAAACGAACCGCGCCGTTGTCCAAAAAAGTTTTGGTTTGCAGATGGACGTCGACAGGTGCCGCATTGAAACGGGTTGACAGGCCTTTTGCCGTGAAATCCAATGCGGCCTGGGCCGATAAACTCTGCGGATCTGTCCCCTTTCCCTGGAGCGTGATCTCGGCATCTACACTGCCGATCAGTCCGGGTGATTGAACGGCAAGTTTAGACAGATCGACCCCCCGTGCTTCGAGTTGCACCGCATACGCGACAGCCTCCAGGTCCCGAATCGGGGACAGGAAGCCGTCCGGAAAGGCGGATTTCATATCGATGCCGGCCGAGAACCGCAGTGTGCCGGCTGAAGATTGAACGTGCTGGGCGGTGATGCGGAGCATTCGGTTTTCAAGATCCACATTTATCTGCGCACGCTCTAAACGGACACCGGCGATGTCGCCATCGCTAATGTCCGAATTGCAGCTCAACCGGGGATTGTTCGCGGAGCCCCGAATGGTCGCACGGGTGGTGATCCTGCCGTCCAAAGGATACTGAAAGCCCAGGTCAGATTTCAGAGACGCGGCATCGGTAATCAGTTCGAGAGACAGGTCTAATTCCGGTATTTTTGAGAGATGATTCACCCACCCGGCTACCATCGCCTTCCCGAACGACCCCCCGCACTCGATCGCAATCGGATCGAGGCGATCTTTCCGATACGTGGAAGCGACCTTCAAAAGGTTCAACTTTGTTTTGAATCGTGAATAGTGAATGTCACCCTCACGGCAGCTGAACGTCAGCCCGCCGGTCTGCTTGAGAATGTCAGCGGTCGCCGCCGCATCGACACCCCGTATGTTCAATTGCACGTTTTGTCTTTCATCTTTAAATCGCAGCGTACCGTTTGAGATTCGGGCCGATTTGATCACGGTGCTCCAGATAATCGCCGGCGGCAAGTCTTTTTCGGATGGTTCGGGGATATTGGTTTCGGGTGGGGAAACGGCTTGAATCAGGTCGATGTTGCCGGAATGATCGCGTCGAATGTCCGCCCGGGGCGCTTCCATCAGCAGGTCCGCGATGGAAAAAACCCGGTGCCGCAGGGCTTTCCATTCAACATTTCCGGACAGGCGTTTACACCCGAACACCTCTTCTCCCGAAGGGCTTAGAAGCGACAGATGATTCACCTCAAAGGTTCCGGAGATTACAGAGAATCGGACGCTTTTCAAATGAACGGACCCGGGAATGACAGCATTCACCCGGGCAAGGATCATTTGTTGCGCCTGTGCGGTTTTCAGGTAATAAACGATTCCGGAAATGGCCAGAATCGCTGCGAAAAAAACCGCAATTCCTATTTTACCTGCACGCCTCAGTCGATCCAAATTTTATGAACCTCATCGGAGGAGAAGAGTTTTTATTTGCCGGATTAATACTTCCCAAAGGCTTATTATGCCGGAGGGCCCTGTTTTTTGCCGCCGAGGCGCAGAGAGGACAGAAGGCCGATGATGAATCCGGTCAGCGCCGTTAAAAAGAGCAATAAGGCCCTTGGCATGGTTAGGGTAAAAAAGAGTATCTTCGTCTCTACACTTTCGGTGTTCTGCAAAACCACGATGGCGATGAAAAGTGCCAGCACAGTAATGCCGACAAGCTTAGCGCGTCTCATTTCCAGTTCTCCTTTTCTTGCTTTAAAAATCGACATGACGAAAAAAATCGGAATCCGAAATTCCGAGCCGGCTTTTGAAATAATACAAATGGGTATTTATTTCAACAAGTTGCGAATATGGCACAACTATTGCTTTTGTCAACGAAAAGGTTGTTTTCCGGGCAGATACCACGCCGATTTCCTGGCGGTTTCCAAAATCGAAACCGGCCGGGACCCTGATGATAAAGAACAGAAAGGAACTTGTAAATGGAAAAAGCCGATCTTGAGTATTTTCGAAAATTTCTCACGAGGCAACTTGAGGGATTGTTAAACAGCGCCCGTCGTACGGCGAATGATCTCCTCAACGAGGAAGATCCGCATTATACTGATTATACGGATTTGGCATCTTTCGATGAAGGCCAGAACCTGAGATTCAGGATTCACAACCGGGAAAGCAATTTGATAAAAAAAATCCAGACCGCACTCAGGCGTATCGAAAGTGGTGAGTTCGGCGTCTGTGAGGATTGCGGAGAAGACATACCCGCAACTCGATTAATGGCAAGACCGGTAACAACCAAATGCATCGAATGCAAAACCAGGGAGGAATTCGCAGAAAAAGTAGCGGGTTTTTAGAATGTGGAATTGGGAGTTCTCTTTTTCAGAAATTCGGAACCATGAGTTCTGATATAAGATATTCAGTTATTACTGAGAGTTGGAATATACTCCGACACGTTTCCCCTCTTTTCCCCCTGTTTTGATCCTTTTGAGAACCGGTTTCCCCGTGAACGCGCGAGATATGGCGCAAAAGATCAACAAATCCAGCTGATTAAACGCCTGGCATGGAGTTTGCTTTATAAATATAAATAACCGATCAGGGTGTGAACCGCCCGAAAACATTAACCCGGAGTTGAGGAGGACGTTCGATGAAAAGAATGCGTTCGAAATTTTCAATTTGTATTGCGGCATTGCTTGCGCTTTCGCTGATTTTTTCGATACCGGCGATGGCCGCGTCTAAAATAACCGTTGTCGGCGAGATCAACGATGAATATCAAATCGTGGGAAGAGATGGCAATATTTACGAAATCGCGGATACCGATATGGGAAATCAGCTGTTGAACTTTATCGGATCGGTTGTTGAAGCGACAGGAACCGTTCAGGAGGAAGAAGGCATAAAAATACTTTTCGTGGAATCTTTTAAAATTATGGGGGAATAATACATCTCCCTGCAGGCGCCAGAAACCTATGCAGGGTGATGTTTCTCGTCTGACAGGCTTTTGGTGCAATATTGATGCTCACCACAGAAGCCGTGATTGCGGAAAAACCGAAAAAGATAAAAAAGAGAATTGCCGTGCCGCCTGATGAGGATATGTATTAACACGGGAAAGGGGGCCGTTATGTCAGAAAAAACGAAAAATAAGAATTTGGGCGATACCGCTATCTCTGTAAAAGGGATTGTTGTACCCGCGGCGTGGGACGACCAGGGGCGCCCGGTCTCACTGGTCCTTGAAACCGATAAAGAAACAGAATATCTTATCGACACGGAAGATTTGACAGGCCGGGCACTCTTCAAGTTTCTGCGTCAAAACGTAAAAATTACCGGATTGTCCCGAAGATCGGGGAAAAATCGAAAGATGATTACCGTCCGGGGATTTGTGGTGGCTTAGACGTGATTCTTGCCAAACAAACCGGGTGCTTTGCACCCGGCTGCAAGTTCAAGCCACACGCTTCGCGGGTGGTGGTTGACCTTCCATTCTTAAGACAACAACCGTGCGGGTGGGAAGATACAGACGGATGAAATGATGCATTGGATGCTCCCCGGTTTCGGGCATCGTCAGATGGTGTTGGCCGGGGTGCAATCGCCCCTGGCCGCCGTACGCCCGGGAGTCGCTGTCAAAAATCATTCTGTATTTCCCCGGTGAAACCCTGATCGGGTAATCGACGTGTGAAACCGCCCCGTGAAAGTTGAACGCAAAAAGGAGGCCGCCGCGTTCAAACACGATGACCTTATCGGCCGAATGCTCGTGCAAAAGGGCCGGTTTTCCAGCCTCTAAAAGACGGCATTTTCTGGCCAGCGCGATCATATCGCGGTCGAAGCGGGCCAGAAACTGATACTTGAGCCCCGGATCGTTCGACAGATACCATTGGCGTCTGGCGTAACGGTAGGACCACGCGTTGCCCTCCCGCGGAAAATCGATCCACTCGGGATGGCCGAATTCATTCCCCATAAAATTCAGATATCCGTCGCCCGCGGTCGTCAGGGTGATCATCCGGATGAGCTTGTGAATCGCCATGCCCCGGTCCACCCGGATGTTTTCGTCCCCGCATTGCATGTGATCATACATATCGCCGCCGATCAATCTGAAAATAAGCGTTTGATCGCCCACCAGTGCCTGGTCGTGTGATTCCGGATAGCTGATGGTTTTTTCATCATTCCGGCGATTGGTCAGTTCATGCCAGAGATGGCCCAGGGGCCATTCTTCATCCGGGGCATCTTTAACCAGGCGAATCCAGTAATCGGGTACGCCCATGGCAAAGCGATAGTCAAAACCGATGCCCCCGCCGGCCAGTGGAACGGCGAGCCCCGGCATGCCGCTGACATCCTCTGCCACGGTTACCGCGTGCGGGCGGAGCTCGTGAATCAGGCAGTTGGCCAGTGCCAGGTAGGTGAGGGCATCTTCGTCCACACTGTCGTCAAAGTAGTCGTCGTATGACGTGAACGCTTTGCCGAGACCGTGATGCCGGTAAAGCATGCTGGTGACGCCGTCAAAACGAAAGCCGTCCACCCGGTACTCATCGAGCCAGAAACGACAGTTGGAGAGCAGAAAATGCAGCACCTGGTGTTTTCCGTAGTCAAAAAGGCGGGAATCCCACGCGCTGTGAAACCCTCTCGGGCCATCGTGAAAGTATTGATGCAGGGTGCCGTCAAAGCGGCTCAAGCCCTCCACCTCGTTGCGTACCGTGTGCGAGTGGATGATGTCCATAATCACCGTAAGCCCCGAAGCGTGGGCGGTATCGATGAGTTCTTTGAGGTCCTCCGGTGTTCCGAACCGGGAAGATGCGGCAAAAAAGCTCGACACGTGATAGCCGAATGACGCGTAGTAGGGATGTTCCTGAATGGCCATGAGCTGAAGGGTGTTGTATCCGGATTCAAGAACTCTGGGAATGATGTTTGCGGTAAACTCACGGTAGGTGCCGACGCGTTCTTCTTCCTGGGCCATGCCCACGTGGGTTTCGTAAACAAAGGGCGCTTCAGGCGGGCGCCGAAATTCAGGGTGCTTCCACTGATAGGGGACATCCGGGAACCAGGCCTGAGCGTTGAAAATCAACGTTTCGGGGTCCTGCACCACCCGGCGGGCATACACCGGAATACGATCCCCTCCGCCATCCGGCCAATATACGCGCAGCCGAAACAGATCACCGTGCGCCATGCTGCCCGAAGGGAGGCGGATCTCCCACACCCCCTCGTCATTGATCCGTTCCAGGGCAAATTTTTTCGTTTCCCGCCAGTCGCTCATATCGCCGACCAGACAGATGCCGGTGGCGTTGGGCGCCCACTCCCGAAAAACCCATTCTCCATCTCGAAAATGCAACCCGAAGTATTCATGGCCGGAAGCGAATTCCACAAACGACTGTTGAGATCCGGCAAGCCGGGTCTTTGTTTCGCGAATATGGGTGATTCGGCGTAACAGGACCGGTTCGTACGGCGTCAGCATCGGGTCGGCTTCGATCAGGTTTTTTACGAGGACGGCGTCTTTTTCCATTTCAGGTGATGAGCGGACGTTCGAGCATTTTTTCATAAAGGTCGATGTATTGCCGGGCGGTGACCGAATGATTAAACGTCTCGAGGCTTTGCCTCATGATTCGCTCGATCTGTTTTTGTTTTACCTCCGGAGATAAATTATAAAACCCCATGGCCTGATCGATTGCCCAGAACAGGCCGTTTGGGTCGTAGGTTTCAAACAAAAACCCGTTACCGGTGTCGTGCGCCACATCCAGATGGATGATGGTATCGTGGATGCCGCCGGTATCGTGAGCGACCGGAAGAGAGCCGTATATGGGGGCGATCATCTGAGGGAGACCGCAGGGTTCAAAGAGCGACGGCATGAAAATGAAGTCGGACGCGCCGTAGCCGAGATGCTCGAGATTGTTGTCGAAATCACAAACCGCCATGCGCCGGTGAAATTGATGATGGTTGACAATGTCCCGGAATACCGTCTGAAAGTCGCCGTTGGCGACGAAAACCACTTGCAGATTCTGTTCCCAGTATTTGGAAATGACGTGGTACACTATTTCCGCCAGCAGCCCGCACCCCTTCTGGATCGGGTCCAGGCGATTCGGCCAGAAGAACAGGGGCGCTGTTTCATCCGTTATCAGGCCCAGCATTTCCTGCAAGGCCAGTTTGTTCCGTGGTTTGGCATCCGCGTGGTCTGCCGGACCGTAAAGGCTTGGCAATGCCGGGTCGGTCGCCGGATCAAAGGTCGGGTCGGGGGCGTTCAGGATTCCACCCGCACAGCCGGCGTACCATTTGTTGGTCAGTTCCTGCCGCAAGTTCGGCAAAATAAAATCGTATCGGCCTTCGACGATTTCCTCCAAGAAACGACGGCTTACGGTATTCACAAAGTGGGCCGCAAACACGCCGCTGGTGAGAAAGTCGACCGGGTTTGTTTCCCGTGTCGCGGCATAATCAAAGGCCATGCGCTCATAGTAAAAGTGCTGCCAGAAAGAAGCGGCATCGATTCCCCGATCTTCAATAACGGAAAGAAGGCTTTTCACGGTGTGAATGTTGTGGATCGTAAACAGGCAGGGGATGCCCATCTCCCGGGATACGGCCGGGATCAGCCCGGTCATCCAGTCATTGCAGTGGATGAGGTCGGGCTGTACGCGGGGAATGACATTATTGATGACCTCCCGTTGAAACACCAGTGACAGTTTGGTGTTTTCACCCCCGTAATCGGTGTAGACCTGATCCAAATAAAAAAACGCCCGATCTTCAGCCAGATGAATACGGTCTCCCGGCATGACTTTGCGTATCATGCGCTGCTCATTCTGTAAAAACGGCGCCAGGCGATCCCTGAAAATCGAACGGTAGTCCGGCAGGGCCACGTGGACGTCGGCGCCCTGATGAAACAGGGCGCTGATGAGTGCCGCCGACACGTCGGCCAGGCCGCCCGCCTTTGCGGTGAGATAACTGGACAAGCTCCCCATCCGGTCGGGCAGGTAGGTGACCTCCGGCGTTACGATCAGAATTCGCGGGTTTTTGGATTTTGATGCCCTTGCTTTTTTAGTCATGAAAAGCCGGGTCCTTTGGGTCGGCTATTTATTAGGCCCAGGTAATCAGGCCGGGTATAAACCGGAGCCAGTCGTCTCCCCTCGGCGTTATCCGGACGGTGAAGCCGTAGCGGCCGGATTCCTGGCACGCCAGGGTACAGCCATACAGCATTTTCCCATTCCCGCGATCCTCGCGCACCATCATTTTTTCCACCTGACCCTCGGTCAGAATGTCCACGGACTTGAGATTGCCGTGGTAGAGTTCCACCTCCACCTCGTCCGGACGGAGTTCTCCCAGACCGACCTCCGAGGTGACCTGAAAGGTCTCTCCGACGCGAAACGGCCCTTCCGCATCTCTCTTCGGGGCCTCGATCCGGATATTCTTCCATAACGCATGGATTCTCTCGTTCTGTGATACCCGTTGCCGGGCGGCTTGCGCGTAATCCGCCAGAAGTGAATGGTGCAGTTGGATTGCCGGAAGATAAAATTCCTTTTCGTATTTTTTTACCATGAGCCGGGCGCTGAAAAAGGCCATGGCCATTTTCATGGATTCTTTCATCATCCGAACCCATCGTTCCGGCACATCTCCATTTTTTCGATCGTAAAAGCTGGGAATCACGTCGTTCTCCAGGACATTATACAGCGCCTGGCTGTCTATGGAATCCTGGTAATCGGTGTCCGGGTATTCTTCCCCGTTGCCGATTTTCCAGCCGCGTGCTTCCGAGTAACCTTCACACCACCATCCGTCGAGAATACTTACGTTGAGCACACCGTTAACAGCGGCCTTCATGCCGGAGGTGCCACATGCCTCCATGGGGCGCCGGGGAGTATTGAGCCACACATCCGCTCCCTGAACCAGGTGCCGTGCCACGTAAATGTCATAGTTTTCCACAAAGATCACCCGATGGCGTGCGCCCTGTTTCCGGGCGAACTGGATAAGACGTTTTATCATCTCCTTGCCTTCATTATCCTTGGGGTGGGCCTTTCCTGAAAAGATGAACTGCACCGGGCGTGTCTTCGAGCCGAGGAGCGCTTCCAATCGTTCCGGATCTCTCAACAGCAGGCCGGCGCGCTTGTAGGTGGCAAATCGACGGGCGAAAGCGATGGTCAGCACATCCGGATCCAGCACAGATTCAGCATCTTCCATCACGGCCTTTGGGGCATTCCTGCGGGCGTATTGCCTTACCATCAACTCTCTGCACGTGCGAATAAGACGGGATCGGCTCATTTCTCTGGCCCGCCAGAGCTCTTCATCGTAAATCTGGTCGATTCGATTCTCGAAATCTTTATTGCAGCTCCGCAGGTTCCAGTCCGGACCGATATACCGCTCAAAGAGCAGCGCGTTTTCAATGGAGATCCACGAAGCGATATGTATCCCGTTGGTGACGTGGTCTATGGGAATTTCGTCTTCGGGCATGCCCGGCCAGACATGGCGCCACATGCGTCTGGCAACCTTTCCGTGCAGTTCGCTGACAGCGTTGCGGTGCTGGGCCAGGCGCAACCCTAAAACAAACATGGAGAACGGCCCGTCAGGTCCAGCCTTAACCGATTGTCCCCAGGAAACAATTCGCTTCAAATTAACCCCCAGCCGCTCTTCAAAGGGTACCAGGTACGGTCTTACAAGATCGGGCGGGAACTCATCGTGGCCGGCGGCAACGGGTGTATGCGTGGTGAAGACCGTGGTTCTCGGTACGATCTCCAAGGCTGTTTTCAGATCGACATTGTGTCTGGACATGGTTTGGGCAACCCGTTCCAGACTGGCAAACGCCGAATGGCCTTCATTCATGTGGCAGACCAGGGGGTGTATGCCCATGGCCTCGAGGGCCCGCATCCCGCCGATACCCAGGAGCATTTCCTGGGCCAGGCGCTGTTTCTGCTCCCCGGCATACAGGTGAGAGGTGATATCGCGCGTAATCGGGGGGTTTTCAGGGAGATTCGTGTCCAGAAGAAAATACGGAATTCGCCCCACCATGACTTTCCAAACGATAAAATTGATATCGCCGTCAGGGCCGCTGATGGCTAACTGGAACACTTTCCCCGAAGGGTCTTTTACACTTTGCACCGGCAGTTGATAGAGATCGATTTCCGGGTATTCTTCCTGCTGCCAGCCTTCCTGGTCAAGAAACTGATGAAAGTACCCCTGCCGGTAGAGAAGGCCCACGGCAACCAGGGGAATCGCGAGATCCGATGCCGCTTTCAGATGATCACCGGCAAGCACCCCCAGTCCGCCGGCAAAAATCGGAAGACTTTCGTGCAGCCCGTACTCCATGGAAAAATAGGCGATGGCCTCATTACTGCCGTACGAAGAATTGGAATGATCGACCGGGGACGACACCTGGTTCGCAAAACGCTCCTCGACACGTTGCTGGTGGGCCAGAAAACTTTCATCGTGTGACAACTCCTCCAGGCGTTGCTGCGGGATCAACGTTAAAAAAACGATGGGGTTTCTGCCGGATTTGTTCCACAGCCGGGGGTTGATACGGCGAAAAAGTTCTATGGCATCAATGCTCCAGCACCACCAGAGGTTCCGCGACAGCACTTCCAGAAAAGAAAGCGGTTCGGGCAGCAGGGGAAAAACCTGAAAAGCTTGCAAATGGCTCATTTAATCACCAAAAAAATACAGGACAATTTTTACTTTTTACGAGTTCATCAAATGTTCGAACGCAAAAAGTTTAAACTACCACAGTTTAGATTCAAATAACAAGAAGCTATCTCAAGAATAGTAGAATCCCGTTCACGGGCGGGCATCACAGTCCTTGGGCGTTAGATGCCTTTTTGAGATAGCTTCAAGAGAACAAAGATCAAAAACACGCCGAGATATCCCTTTACTTTTTTCACTTCCTCTTCGGCTCCAGCAGCAGCCACACCCGAAGCAGCTCGCTCACCCCCCATGCCTGGGCATCGCATCCCCGCTGCGCATGGGGAAAATCCCCATCGAGAATTTCCGGGATATGGCCGACACATCCCGCGTTCATCAGGCGGATTCCGCTCGAAAGCCATGCCGCGGCCGCCGTCCGGCCCTTATCGCCATAGGCGTTGACCCACGCCTCACAAAAACTGGGAAACAGCCACGTCCATGCCGTTCCATTGTGATACGCCGGTTTCCGCCGGGTGTCCTCGTCTCCCGAATATCGCCCCTGATACGGCCGGTTCGGGTCATTCAATACTTTTCCGTGATGGACAACGGGCAGCGGGCGCTGAACCGGACGATCCGCCAGGCTGCGGATGGCACCCGGGACCAGCAATTCGTGGCAGGCGGCGACAATGCTCCGGCAGAGAGACGGGTCCCTGACCGCCCCGAGCGTGACCGCCAGCAACTGATTGGGCCGGAGCGCATCGTCCTTTTCCGCTCGAAGGGCCGGCATGCCGGCGGCGGCATGAAGGCAGTCCGACAGGTACCCCTCTTTTTCGAGTGGAAACAGCGCGATAATTGACGATTGGATCTTGTCGGCCAGCGACTGCCAGGCCTTCCGTTCACGCGGGTCGATCCGGGCCAGAAACGAAATTGCACAAAACCAGAGGGCCTGAATCTCTATGGGGTATCCTTCCCGGGGAGTGCCCGCCGGATGATTGGTATCCATCCAGGTAAAGTGCGACGGGCTGAAAAGCAGTCCGGATTCAGGGTCCATCCGGACTCCATTAACGGTTCCTTTTTTCAACCAGTGTCCGATGGAAACCAGGATCTGCCGGATCGTCCGATCTCCGCAAGGCTCGTCCAGAAAAGCCTTGTTTCCTTTGATATTGATCAGATCTCTGCATGCCACGAAGAACCAGAGCGGTGCGTCCGACGTGTCCCGATTGCCGGTGTCCTGACCCCGGATCATGTTGGGCAGCGTGCCATTTTTTTCAAACCGGCCGAATTGCTTTAAAACGTCTCGGGCCTCCCGGGTCTTCCGGGCCGCGATCATGCCGCGGACAACGATAATGGCATCCCGTCCCCAATCCAGAAACCAGGGATACCCCGCGACAACCGATTTTAGCGCTCCCCGTTTAACGATGTAATGATCAAGGGCTTTTTTCATCGCCGCCACAGGGTTCCTCTGTTCCGCGGCGCCCGGGGTTGCCATTTCCCGGATCAGATCCGGTGATCGAGGCGCCGGCAGTGTTTGATTCTTTGATTTTGGTGCATGGGCCGTCAGTTCGACGCTTTCGCCGCCGTTGAGTTCAACAGAAAAATATCCGGGGCTGAACAAATCGGAATCCGGATCAAGACCCCGCTCTTTTTCAATCGGGCGATGAACCATGTAGTGCCACTCCGGTTCCCGGACAAAACTTCCCCGAGACAGATACATCTGCAGGCGTCGGTCCGGAGCCGCGGTGAATGTAAAACCGTTTGCTGCGGCGGTCGTGTGTTTTGGCCATCCAGCCTCGGGCCCCAGGTACGCTTTGGTCGTTTCGTGGAAGCTTCGATCCTCGATGTCGGGGCGAAGGATAAGCTTGACAATGCTGCTGTCGTTTAATATTTCAATGTCCCCTGCGCCGGGGTGACGGTAAAACGTTAACTGCACCCGATTTTCATCGGGTTTCATCTCGGCCGCTATGGTCAGCACGACGTGCGCGCCCTGGCCGGTCGGGATCCGGAACCGCCAGTACCCATGCCGGTAATCGAAGTGAAAGGACTCCTGGCAGTGGCGGTTGAGTTCCTGAGAATAATCCTGGAACACGAGCCATGCGCGGCACCGTGAAAACAGGACCCGTCGATCTTCGGGAATATCGGGGTGGAGGTTTGCGGCCAGCAGGGCGTCATACCGGCTGGCCAGTTCGCCCCACGCGGCATGAGCGCGAAGCATGCCCCCGTTGCCGTTGGTGTCCAGCAGGACGAGTTGCCGGCCCTGCAGTTCGGTCCGGCCAAAGACGCTTTTTGCCCCGACATTTTCCGGCCGGGTTAGAAAAAGCAGCGGTGCGTCGATATGTTGACAGCGCCCGGGTGTAAAAACCGTCAGCTTTAACGTCAACGCGCTGTGCTGCGCCGGAACTGGTGGCGGATTAAACAGCGCAAAAAATGTGCCGTCCGGGCGGGGCAGACTCTCCTCAAAACCGGAAACATGCTCATCATTCAGAATCCGGGCACGGAATGGTGCATCCGCCACAACCAGAAGGAAGTGGTCGGGAGGAACCATCACCTCCCGCTTTTCATCACGGGGCCGGCACCAGGTAACGACACGGGGTTCTTCGCTGCCGGGATTGAGGCTCCGGCAATATTCCACGGGATCATTCAGCAACTCCCGGGCGTTTTTTTCCGGATCGAATTGGTTCAGATCATGAAGGCCATGATAAAACATGAATACTTCCAATGCTTTGGCGCGAGCGCGCTGTCTTTCAATCCGCGCCGGCAGCAAAAACGATTGGTCATCTTCGCCAAGAAAAATGTCCAGGTCTTTGGCATCAGGGCTCAGGCAGAGGACCGCGCCGGGCTCCAGGGGAACCTCGCAAATATTCGCGGAGACCGAACCGGCAACGGTTCTGCCGCTGATGAGATCCGAAAAATCCGAAGTTGATATGCCCGCTTCCCGGGTATGCCATCTGGCGCGTGCCGGATTCGAGTCATCGAGGTTGGCGGCCACCAGAACCTTCTTTCCGCTCGGCCGGTGGTGCCTGAGAAGCACCAGAAAATCCCCCCCCCCTTTTTGAATCAGCTTGAGATCGGTCTGGTCGTGAAACGCGGGGTGGTTTTTTAAAATTGTGCTGATGCGGCGAATGGGTTCGATTTGATTGTCTTTCGCTCCCCAGTTCAGGGACGGTGATTCATGCACGTTTATTTTTTCCGTGGCAAACCATTCCACGCCGTTGGCAAACCCGAAAGCCCCTTGATGGGAGAACAGCGCGCACAGGGCCGTACGCATTTTTGCATAGGTTTTCGAGCGTGCCGCCATCCGGGGGTTGTCGTGCGTTTCGGCGAAATGGACCGTGATGCCGTCGGTCTGAGAAATGGCAATCGCTTCCGGCAAATAATTTTCGATCTGGCCGCGATCGTAGTTTTGAAAAAGCTCGGAGTAGGCCCAGTTGAAATTGGCCAGATTCAGAATGTCCCGGGTCACCGAGATCTTTCCGCCGAGGCCCTCCAGCAGAAATATCGTGTCGGGGAACTGCATGCGAACGCGGGCGACGATGTATTTCCAGGCGGGGACCGGAATCATATAACCGGCGTCACACCGAAATCCGTCCACGCCGCGGCGGCACCAGGTGAGAAAAACATCTGCCATATACCGCCACACATCTTTCCGGCTGTAATCCAGCTTTGTCAGATCCTCCCACCGGACCCCCCAAGCCCCGGGGACTTCAATTTTACCTTCCGGATCACGGACCAGCCACTCGGGATGCGTTTCGTGGATGGCGGCGGCCCATCCGGTGTGGTTGATGGCAATATCGATAAGCACTTTTGCATTTCGCTGATGGACGGCGTCCACAAGCTCGATAAACTGTTCCAGGGGTGTCGCCCGCGGATCGAACTCGGCCAGAGCCGGATCAACGGCGGTAAAACTCAATGCCGCAAACGGGCTCCCGAACCGGCCCATTCTGCCGTAAGTCGTCGGCGTCGGATGAACCGGAAGCAGCTGGATGATTCGGCACCCCAGCTTTCCGATGATGAAGTCGAGCTCCGAGATGAGATCTCGAAATGTTCCGGATTTTGGAATCACGGTGTAACCGGTATCGTCCAGTGTTTTGATACATTTTTTCCGTGATGAATCCGGCGCTGCGCCGCCGTATTTGTTCGGACCGAACTGGCGTACAAAGGCGTTGTAGATAATGTTGGCGCAGCACATATCGGCAGGTTGAACATTGATCACGGTGTCGGGTCCCTGGGGCCACAGCGGAGAACTCTCCCCCTCCCCCAGAAAGAAGCATTTTGCCTCAAAGTGGCCGACATCCAGCAGCGGAAGGGTAATCTCGAAACGTCCCGCGCCGGTTCGCTTCATGGGGAGGTCAAACCAGTCCCGGGCCAGCGGAGGTGAATTGTCAACAACACTGTCGACGATTTCGTTTCGGGTTATATCGACATGCCCGATGGTTGTGCGCAGCCACGCGCTTCCCTTGTTGTTTTGCGACAGCGTCAGGGTGAAGGTCTGGGTATCGCCGCGAAACATTAACAGATGGTTTCCGGGCGAGGGGGCCTGGGTGGGTTCAATCGGCTTCTTTTTCATGGGAGTCATCCGAAAATTAGACGTAAGGATCCGTGCGTTTTCAAGCCGCTCTCTCACATATCATGGAGAGCGAATTTAAAGCAAGGCAAGGTTGATGTTCTGCCAGAGATCGGAGGGCGCCGGCAGTTTTTTCCCGTTTACGCGCAGCACCGGAACGGCGCCCATCAGCGAATTTGTCAGCAGGACATGATCACAGGAAAACAGGTCTTTTGGTTTCACAATTTTATGTTCAATACGATACCCTTTCACGGAAAGGTAATCGCAGACAGCCTTTTCCATGATTCCCGGCAGCACGTGCGAAGAAACCGGTAAGATTACGGTTTGGTCCCTGATCAGCAGGATATTGGCCGTATTGGTTTCGGAAACGGTGTTGTCCGGGTTCAAAATCAGCGCTTCATCCGCGCCGTGTGCGGCGGCCCATCGTCCGGCCAAAAAATAGTATAGATAATTCAAGGTTTTGTGATCGGCCAGCGGTGTCTGGCGGGGGTGCGGATAAGCGGCAAGAACGAGCCCCTGCGCGGTTTTTTCTGCCAGGCGATGCGTGTAGGGCCTGGCCGTGACCAGGAGCGTGTGGTTGACGGGGGGCGTTTCCCGGTCTCCCCGGGACGCGATTATTTTCACCGCCGCAGTTTTGTCGGCCAGATTGTTTTGGCCAATGACCTGGCCGATGATTTCATCCCAGGACAGATCGGGCGGGTTTTCCATAAACAGGTGATTCCAGGTGTGATCGAACCGTTCGATGTGTTCGGCAAGATACCCGGGCTGCCCCTTGTCCACCCGGATCGTTTCAAAAAATCCGTATCCGTATTGAAAACCCGGGTCCATAACCGGTACATGGGCGTTGTTCTGCGAAACAATGGCGCCATTGAGCCACACGGATTTTTTTTCCGCGGATGCGGGTTCTTGGCCCTGAAAAACCGCCATGAGGGTCTGGCCCTTGTGAAGCGTTTCTTCGAACTCGTCCTGCGGGTCGGAGTCGAAGACGATCCCTCCCCCGACGGAAAAGATAATCTTACCGTTGTAAACGGTGGCCGTCCGGATGGCGATGGAGAGATCCATGGTGTCGTGAAAGCCGATGTACCCGATGGAGCCGGTGTAAATATGCCGCCGGGTGGGTTCGAGCTCGTCGATAATTTCCATGGTCCTGATCTTGGGACAGCCGGTGATGGATCCCCCGGGGAAGGTGGCCCTGAGAAGATCCACGGAATCGCGGCCGGCGTCCAGTTCGCTTTCCACAACGGATACCAGGTGAAAGACGTTCTGGTACGCTTCGAGGCGCTTGTGTTCCGCCACCCGGACAGATCCTGCCCGGGAAACCCTTCCCAGATCATTCCGCAGAAGATCGACAATCATTGAAAGTTCGGCGTCATCTTTCTTGCTCGCCCGGAGTTCGCGGCCGAGTTTTTCGTCTTCATCCGCTGTTTTTCCTCTGGGTCTTGTCCCCTTGATCGGACGGGTTTCGATTTTTATTCCGGTTCTGAGCAGAAATCGTTCGGGAGAAGTGGAAACGATCTGGTGGTCGTACGCGTTGATGTAGGCGAAAAACGGCGCCGGATTGTTGCGGTACAGGGATTTAAAGAGCGTGTAGGCGTCCCCCTCGAAGTCCATTTGAAAGCGCTGGGACATGTTGACCTGATAGACGTGTCCTGCTGCAATGTACTCGATGATTTTTTTGACGGCATCCATGTAGTTGGACCGCGTGAAGTTGGACCTGAATCCGCCGCCGCCCCCTCTGAAACCGGCCGCTGCAGGGGGATCTGCTTCACAAATACGGTTAAACGCCTTGATATCGCCGTCCAGGCAGGATTTTCCCGAGACCGTTCGTTTGGGGACACACAGCCGCGTGCTGTCCGTTAACGTGTCATGAACAACAATGATCGACGGCGCGACAAAGAAAATGTGCGGCAGCCGAAGATCGTCTATTGAGGTGCGGGGCAGTTTTTCAAGGACGTCTTTGAGGTCGTAAGAGAGGTAGCCGAAAAGCCCCGCCGCGACGGGCAACAGCCGGTCTTCGGGGTCCGGGTCCGGAATGTTCAAATGGCATGCGTTCAGAATTTCGCGGAGCGCGTCAAACGGGTCGGCCTGAAAGGCGATTGTTTCATCCTGAAGCGCTATGGTCATGTCCCGGCCCTTCCCGGAAAACGTCAGCCACGGCTTTGCGCCCAGGATATGGTATCGCGCGCAATCCAGATCCCCGCCGCTCATGAGGACGACCGTGCCGGGCATGCCGGCAAACCGGGCGGAGAAATCCAGAAACGATTCCTCGAGAACGATGGGCTCAATGTGAACACCGGTCATCTGGCCGGCGATTTTTTTGATGTTGTCCATTGTCGGGTTACACGTATTATTAAATACAGTATCGTAATTGGTATATTTCTAATCACCGCAAAGACGCAGAGGGCGCAAAGAATTTGTTTTTTTTAACTCGGCGCCCTCTGCGGCTCTGCGGTGAATTGTTTTTTATGAGACCCTTTCAGGTTCATCATCAAGCCACCCTTTTCAGGGGTGACAATTGACTTGTTTAGAAAACTGCCGTTTGCATTTCGCCTGCCGGAGACTGAAAAATCAAGGGGCCCCAGCCGGAGAAAGTTCTCTACGATTAAAAAGCCGTTTTCAGTGAGAAAGCTTTCCGGGTGGAACTGAACGCCGTGCAGCGGCAATTCCGGATGAGACATTCCCATGACCACATCGCCGTCGCTTCGTGCCGTCACCATCAGCTCGGTTCGGTCGAATGCAGCCATCAGTGAGTGATACCGGGCGGCAGGAAACGGAGAGGGAATGCCGCTGAAAACACCGGAACCGTCATGATGGATCATGCTGGTTTTTCCATGCTTGGGCACCGGCGCCCGAACGGTCCGGCCGCCGAAGGCTTCGTTTATGCACTGCATGCCCAGGCAAACACCGAGGATGGGGATTTTATCGGCGAAAGCGTGTATCAGCGCAATGGAGATACCGGCATGGGCGGGATCCTTTGGTCCCGGGCTGATCAGCGCGTAATCCGGGTCAAGGGCGGCAATCTGTTCGAGGGTGATTTTGTCACTCCGGTACACATGAATGCCGAGATCATAATTCATGAACATCTGTACCAGGTTGTACGTGAAAGAATCGTAATTGTCGATGACGAGCAATGTGGCCATGACGGCAACCCCCAAATAAAAAAGCCACCCCTGTGAGTCTGGGTGGCCTGGAGCCTATTGCATAACTCATTTGTTTCCGTTCAGAATCGGCCCTTTTCCGCAATATCTGTGTCAATCTGCGGGATTTGCTTGTGCGGCGTACGACATGTACGCCTCCGCGCAATCCCTCGATTTCCTTGATCTTGCGGAAAACTTCTCGATTCTGAATCGGAAACGTATTATGTAAAATCGCTTTGCGATTTTAAATCCAACGCGGCTTCGCCGCTCTGAAGTGGAAATTAAAAAATAAAATCGCTTTGCGGGTTTACATCTCACGCGGCTTCGCCGCTCTGAAAATTATTGTCGCTAACTATA
>JBDRPF010000059.1:0-17948 GCA_043827325.1 Pseudomonadota bacterium
CCCAGGAGCAGAGGGATGGCCATTTCCATGTAGCCGGCCAGGTGATTGGCGTTGCCGTAGGTGGATGCCAGTCGGTCGACATTCTGTATAATTTCCGGGTACACCCACCAAGGGAACGGGTTGTTCCCGTACTTTTTGAAAAGGCCGACGATGGAGAGAAACGCGGCGATTCCGATGATAAGATGGACGAGATGTTTGAGTTGCGCTCTGCTGCGAAAAGTATGTATTACCAGATAGTATATGGTCAAATAGTTAAATAGCAGAATGGTTGACCAAAAGCTGGTGCTTCTGTGAACAGAGAAAACCGCGGACAGGAGGGACAGAATGACCAGGGCCAGAATCGGCCTATCCAGGGGCGTGTTGATCCAATGCCAGGTCCGGGTCAGGTTCTTTTTCAGCAGAAAAGCGGCGAGCGCGATCAGCGTTGCCAGGTGGATGACGGTCACGGCCCATCCCTGGACGGACCCGCGTGCAAGCGGGGTGAAGACCAGCAGGGCGAGGAGGGTGTTTCGTGTTACGGATGATAGTTTATTGGTCAATTGGTTGAATTGGTTGAATGGTTAAATGGTTGAATGTTTATAAAGCATGGAGCAAGGAGCAGGGTGCACGGTTTAATTGGTTTCATTGGTTCGATTGGTTCAACTATTTTAAGGTTATTGGTTGAATTTCGGATTTTGGATTTAGAAATTATAAATTCGAAATTCTAATTATTTTTCACTGATTGTTGCCATCAGTTCATCACATCGTTGTTGGATCTGGGTGTTTTGTGGGGCGAGGTTGAGGGCCTTTTCGCAAAGGTCCTTTGCCCGGGCCCGGTTTCCGGATTTTGCCAGCGCCTCGGCCGCCTGGATGTGGTAGTCGGCTGCCGCGGGGTTGAGCCGGACGGCCTCCTCCCAGTCCGCGGCGGCGCCGGAGAAATCATTGCGCTTCCAACGAATCCATGCCCGATGGTTGAAGAGGCCGGGGTCTGGTTTTAGGGAGTGCTCGATGGCCAGGCCTGCCGCTTTTTCAGCGCCGTCCAGCTTCTTCATGCGCAGGAGAACCTGGGAGAACATGACGTGATAGCCGCTGTTTTGGGGATCGAGAACCGTGGCCTTCTGAATGGCCAGCTCCATGGCGTCGGGATCGTTTTCAATTTCGGCGATACGGTACAGCCAGTAGTAAGCCTCCGCAGAGGGTTCCTTTTCATTGAGATCCACCAGGGTCTGTCTGGCCTGATGATATTCTTTTTGGTCGATCAGGCTTCGGGCGAGGAAAATATAGATTCGGGCAGAGAGATTAAATTCTTTTTGAGCACGAATGTAAAATTGATGCAGTTCCCCAAAATAGCTTTTTCCCCCGTAAAGCCGGTAAATGTTTTCCAGGTCGTTTTCGCGAAGCGTGCTCAGGGAAAGCGCTGTAATAAAACTGTTTTCAGCCTCTTTTATTTGTCGGTTTTCCAAACACAGCCGGCCCTGATTAGTATAATCGGCGGATGTGTTGTCGGAGGGCTGAAACGCCAATGCTTCTTTATAGTGGAACACGGCATTGTTCCAGTCGCTTTTATCTTCCAGGAGAGAAGAAAGCATCATGTTCGCACTTCGCGGTGCAATCCCGGCTTCGATGGCCTGGCGCAGGCCTTCTTCTGCACCTTCGCGGACTTCAGGCGACCAGAACATTTGGTTTTTCAGGTAGAGATAGGTAGAAGGGTATATCCGGGTCAGGTCCCGGGCAACCTGCTTCAGCGCTTTTTTCTTGTTCTGCCGGTGCAGATATGCGGCCAGGGCGTACCGGTAGCTTATCCCGTTGGGTTTCAGGCGGACGGCTTCCTCGAAAAACGGCAGCGCGTTGTAGGGTGTTGCATCGGCGGCCGGGTTCAGAAAATCGTTTAACTGCTCGAGTTTCGCGGTTGCTTCAGCCAGGCCGAAGAAGGTTTCGGCATCCAGGGGGTTGAGACGGACGGCGCTTTGATAGGCCTGCTCCGACTTTTTACCGAGAAGAAACGCCTCCCGGATGGACTTTGTTCTGCCCCAACTTTGATATGCCTCTCCCAGCCCCTTCCATGTCATGAAGTCATTGGGCTGTCGGGTGACGGCTTTCTCAAAAGATCTGACGGCGGTCTCGTAATTTTTCTCCCGGAGAAGGTTAACGGCCCTGAGGTAGTGAACCTGGGATACAAGGCGGAGGCAGAGGGCGTAGAAGGCCAGCGAGAAAAGAAGAAGCGTCAGAGAGACAAGAAGATAGCGATTACGGGTGATAGTCATTAAGGGAAGGGTTCAAGGTGTAAGGTGTAAGGTAAAGGCAAATGGTTGATTGGTTAGATGGTTAAGTGGTTTTATTGGTTTAATTGGTTTGATTGGTTAGATTTGTTTGGTTGGTTTTTTGACTGAACGGTTTAGATACGATATGAAATTGTTGACTTTTTTCCAGACGACATCAGCCTGTTCTTTTACCAATTCTAATTCTTTCTCGTTGATATACGCTTGATCCATGGCCACATAACTGTGGCTTACCGTCTCTGCTATTGAGGCTCTGGAGTAATCCAGAAATCTCATGAAATCTTTATTACTTTTCCGATGAAATCCTTCTGCAATGTTTGACATTGAAGAAACAGCGCTGTCTGTTATTTGCCCAACCAGTCTGAAATCCTTGCTAAAGGCACTTTTTTTCGCCAACTTATAAATTAGCTGAACAAACTTTCTGGCTTCCTGCCAGCACTCGAGATCCTCAAACCTTTTAATTGTCGACATATGAATGCGGTCCAATTTAAAAACAAATTAAACCAATTGAACTAATCGAACAAATGCAACAAACGACAATGTCACACCGTTTGTCGTGTTCCGTGCGCCATGCTCCCTGCCCTAGGCCCCTTTCGCACAGCTCCGCCCCGTAGATTGCAGAGAGATAACTCGCTTAAATAACTGTTAATACATGATATCGCATAAAAACTAATGAGAAGTTTTTTTCATATTTAAATGAGGTAATGAAATAAAATGGTTTCGACGGACGGGTTGACCAGGACCGTTATTTGTCCTCATGATAGTAATGCCGATAATATTTATAATCCCTGTCTTTTTTAAAATTCACCTGGTTGAGGGCTACGCCGATCAGGTTAGCCTTGGCTCTCCGGAGCTGCTCAACGCTTTTTCTCACGACTTCACGCTTCATTAGACCGTGTTTGACGATGAGTACGACGCCGTCTGTTCGAGGTGCGATGAGGAGGGCGTCGCTCGCCAGAAGAACCGGCGGTGAGTCGATCACCAGGATATCGAACCGCCTGTTGAGGTAGGACAGGAGGAACGACATCCGTTCAGAGCCCAGCAGTTCGGCGGGTTTATGGGGGCGAGGGCCGCTTGGGAGGAGAAACAGATTATCGGTATCTGTTTGCACAATGGATGCATCGATTCCTTTTTTTAAATAGAGAAATTCTTCATGTCCGATGACCGCCTGCCTGTAAATATCCGGAAGATCAACAGGATTGAATGTCCTTTGTTCAAAGTGCGCGTCAGCCAGCTTTTTAAAGGAAAAGCTCCCGGATGTGAACTGCAGCGCTATTCTGAGCCCCTCGAGCGAATGGAGGGTGATTAGCCCCGTGAGGTCTTCCTCGCCCACAAGACCCATATTGATCAGCGTGAATCCCAATCTCTGGCCGGAATCTTTTGCCTGGGCCATGGCCTGTTCCGCCTGTTCGCTTGTCAAGATGTTGCTGTTGATCAACAACGACGCCAGCATCTTTTTCTTCGGTCTCGTCAACCACTGGACATCCATCAGGTCTCCGTGCTTGAAGTAGATGCTTACCGTCTCTTTTTCGCCCGTAAGATCCAGAAGTCCGGTCTTTTTTTGAAATGCGATCAGCCAGAAGAGATCGCTTACGCTGAATTCCGAAAGGGAGCCCGACCGGACATCGACGCTGAACGTATCGGTGAGCAATCCGACGAGGCCCGGCAAACCCTTCGTGTCCATCAGGCTGCTCAGCTTGGGTTTCCGCAAATCCGCATCGATCATCAATACGGTCTTTCCGGCCTGGGCAAAAGTGTAAGCCAGGTTTGCCGTGCTGGCGGTCTTGCCCTCCTCGGCGCCGGCGCTGGTAATCAACAGGGATCGGAATTCTTCATCCAAAAATGAAAATTGAATGCCGGTACGCAGCAGGCGGTAACTTTCAGAGAAAAAGGAATGTGAGGGGTAGTTGCTCAGAAACAGCTCGGACAAACTCATGGATTTTTGTTTATGCAGTTTTTTTTGGAGTTTCATATTATTCCTTGACCTCCGTGCCCAAGCTGCCGGAACCTTGATTGTTCGTCTGGTGCTGCTCTTTTTCGGCGAAGGGGATGACAGAAAGCACGGGCAGGCCGAGGTATTTCCGGACGTCCTCTTCGGTGCGCAGGGATCTGTCGAGATACTCCCTGGAAAAACTGATACCGATGCCAATGATCAGGCCCAGTACGATGCTCAATATCAGATTGCGCTTTTTGTCCGGACCCATGGGAGAGGTGGGCAGTTGAGCCTTTTCGGTCAGGCGAATGTTCGAAACGTCGATGTTTCCAACGATGTCGGCTTCCTTTATCCGGGTCAGCAGCACATCGTACAGTTGCTGGTTCGTTTCCACGTTCCGTTTTAGCATGCCGTATTGAAACTCTTTTTTGTTGGTATCCATGCCTTCCTTTTCAAAATCGGCAATGGTGTTCTGAAGAACACTCTCTCTGGCCAGGAGAACCTCCCGTTCCGATTTAAGATTTTCCAATTCCTTTCTTATTTCCTGCTTCAACTTACTTCGCGCCTGATCTATCTGGCCCTGAATTTGTATATATTTTGAATGCTTGGGTTTATAAACCTTGGCGATACGGGAGAACTCCAGCTCGGATTGAGCCAGTTGGCTGTTAAGGTTGGAAATGAACTCGTTCTGTACCAATGATCGCGGGAGGGTGATATTTTTATTGGATTGCGAAATTTTTTCCAACTGCTCCAGCTCGGCATCCAACTCGAGCCGCTTGTTCCTGGCCTGAAGATACGCATCATTGAAATCCGTTATTTTCTGTGAAATGACTTTCTGTTTGTCTTCTACCGATATCAACAGAGATTTTTGTTTGTAGTCCAAAAACTCCTGTTCGGCGTCTTCCAGCTTTTTTTTCGTCTCATACACACGATCGGTGAGCCAGCCGAGGGTATCCTTAGAGGATTTCATCCGGTTGGTAATGTTAAAATCGATATAGGCCTGCGCCAATCCATTTGCGATATCCCTGGCTCTGACAGGTGAAGGGCTGGAAACGTTTATCCTCAAGAGGCGGGTGTCTTCAACCTGCTCGATCTCCACCATGCCTTTCAGCGACTGGACCAGGCCGATAATCGGGTCGGCTTCAGACGGCTCCGTGTTCTTCCGTTTCTGAAGGAGAAGGATGTTGCTTGCAAACCGTGAAAGGAACCGTTTGATGGGATTGATTTCGATGAACTCCTTTTTCACCTGTTGCTTTTCTACCTGGTTCAGTTTTAGATCCTTGACGACCTGTTCAAGGACCGACCGGGATTTGATGAGTTCGAAGTGGGTGTTGAAGGACATGGATTCGGAAAGATATGTTTCATACTGGTCCGGCTGGCCGGTTATGGGCGATCGGACCGATTCCTTGTCGATAATCAGGGTGGCGGTGGCTTGATATATCGGTACCAGTTTGGAATTGTACAACAGTGCCAGGGCGATCGCGACAGCCACCGAGAGGATAACGATCCACTTGTTTCTGAACAGCAGGTTGTAGTATTCGGTCAGGTGAACGGTCTGTTCTTCTTCTATGGTTTTCATAGGAATATTCTTTAACGGACGATTTTATGACTACAGCCACGTTTATGACTACAGCCCGTTTATGACTATAGCCACGTTTATGACTATAGCCACGTTTCCGGCACGTGTATGCGGTCACCGGGCTTCAGGTCGATGTCTTTGATTTTACCCGCCTGTACCTCGGTGAGATTTATTTTGATGATCTCGGTTTCGGTGCCTTTTAAGCGGATGATTTTCGTTCGATTCGGGGCGGCAAATGTATCAAAACCGCCGGCCATTATGCAGGCCCTCAACGCGGTGATTCCGGGTTGAAAGTCATAGGCTCCCGGGTTTTTAATTTCTCCTTCCAGGTAGATTTTTGATTCAGCCAGGTTGAGAGAGTTCTTGGCCGGGATATACACCACATCGCCGGGCTTCAGCACCGGGTTGACGCTCATGTCGCTTCCATCCAGCAGTTTGTCCAGGTCGACTTTCAGGGGTTTGGTGCGGGAGGCCAGGCTTTCAACGTTTTCTCCTGCCAGAACCGCATCTGCCGAATCCCGAATAATATACGCCTCGCTGCCGCGTTCGGGTTGAACCCCCCCAGCCTGGGCGATCAAAACCAGCAAAGTGGCTTCGGTCATCGTGTGAATCAGGCCCGGCGACTTGACCGCGCCGGAAATATAGTAGTGCAGGCTTCGGAACTCCTTGATCTTGATATTCACCTTTGGATCGACGAAGTAGTCTGCGGCCAGGGGTTCGACGATCATTTTTTCGAGCTGGGTCGGTGTCCGGCCGCTGACTTTGATGGAACCGATGAACGGCGCGTTGATGGTTCCCTGGGCCGAAACCGTGAGATCGGATTCCTGCTGTTTTTCACCTCCCGCATAGATTGTGATGGTCAGAACATCGTTTGGCCCGATGCGGTATACCTTGTCCTGCGCACCGGCCAGGGCGGGAGGCACGCACATGGCGATGAAGAGCAGAAAACAGATGGTGTGTTTTGTTCTTTTCATTGTTTTAATTAGTCCTGAAAAACCCGATCCTCTCGCCCGGATCTCTGCTTATTTATCGGCTGTTTTATTTCTTGCGACCGACTGAATAACTGAAGTCCACACCGAATGTGACATAAATATTTTCGTAACCCAACCCGGTGATATTGGAGCGTCGGTCCGTCAAGCCGGTTTCAAGATACAGATTGCAGTGTTTGGCCGGCATATAGCGGACAGCGCCCGAAACGCCGGTGGTTTTGTCTTCCCGCTGGACGGTTGCCCCACCGGCCGCCGGTGCAAGGTAGTCGCCGTATTGACTTATCGTATAAAAGACTTTAAGCCACAGTTTAATCTTTTCCAAAAAGAGATGCCCGACGCTCAGGGTAAACCGATCATCTGCGCGAAACGCGTCCAGATCATTTAAATCTCTTTCATAATCCAGATAAACATGACTTCGCAGGTTAAAGCCATCCTCTTCATAGACCCGTCGGCCCACATTAGAGGAAGGCGGGTTCTGCCAACCGGCGGCGAACCGGTAAACGGACGAGCCCTCATCCTCGGATGCCGGATTTTTAAATTGCCGCTGCTGATACCCGCCCCCTGCTTCAAAAAAAAAATACTTGTAGCGCTTCTGAAGTGTCAGTCCGATCTGATCCGAATCGTAGTCCGAAACTCCCACTTTATAATCCTGAATCCAGTGCTGATAATTGAGCGTGAGTGTCGATGTTCGCGACGGGTTGTACAGCAGGTCAAGGGCAATTCGCTGCTCATTAGCGTCACCGTAGTAAGTGCCGTCGTAATCGACAACCTGCCACTGATAATTCAATCCGACCGAAAACCTGTTTTCAAAATCATAATAGAGCAAGGGGGACAGACGGTTCGTATAATGCTTCCGCCGGTCGGTGTCGTCGTAAAAATCATCGAACCGGTCCGATCGCCGGGTGTAGTAAAATGAATCCCGTATCCCCACGACCAACCGATGGGTCAGGTGGTAACTGGCATCCAGAGTTGCCGACTGGCCCATATAATTCTCTTCACTTGCCGGATGAAGACCCAGGGGAACGACACTTCGGTCATCATAAAAATACGCATCGAGGTTATAGGAAAAATTTACTGCCATCTTGGCAGTTGTCAGGCCCACGCTGACCCCGGGGCGGACGATATAGGTATATACCTCCCTCTCGTTTTGATTTGTCCTGTAAAAATTGCTGTCATACCGGCTGGTGACTGTTACCATTGGCTGAATCGTAACTACGGGTGCGGCACCCGATTCCACAACAGGAAAAAGTGGCCCAAAACAAAAAAGTATCACACCTAAAAGGAGCGTATTTCTCGCTTGAACACATCTGATTGTGGAAAGTATTCTCAGCTCCATATGTCGAGAATCTAAACCTGGTCTGCACAAGTAAACATGCCCGATCATTTCAACACGGAACGGGAAATTTTTGCAATAGCTATTAAATTGTCCTTTTTAAGAGGCACTTGCTGGAGCCTGGTCATCAATGGGAGCCAATGGAATAACAAACCGCAGCTCTCCTGGTTCTTCGTATGCTTCGATGTCATCCAATTCAACATATGTACCGACAACCCAGTCCCATGCTTCAAATAACCTTACGAGAGACACCTTTGGATTCTCATTCGTATCGTACCCTAATCCATTGTGATCAACGAAAGTCTCCCCGTCTTTTATACTTTTGCTTATGAATTCGACAAAAATTTCCCTGTTATTCAGGTCTTTGTACTTGATCGTATTCGTACCTTCGGTTCGGGGATATAACGGTTCCAGGATCATCATGCCGTCGAGGCCATTTATCCAGAAATAATATTTATTTTCAGGTCCCCATCGAATATTTCGAATGAAGTCTATGGCTTTCTGTTTCTTTTCCGCGATGTTGATGTCATTTCGTTTTTCCAGAGAATCCAGATAGACAAAGACCAGATTCATAACCTTTTCAAGGGCTTGTTTGTATCCGAGCGCCGGATTTGAAGGTTCGCCGGAAACGGTTTCCGCAGGATCTGCATTATTTGACGGCAAAGGGGATTCCTCGGCAATACCCGTAGCCGCAATCACCGCTGCCGCAAAAAAGCTGATGATGACACACGTTGCCCATTTCAATTTTATTCGATTTGTTTTCATGACACTCTCCTTCACCCGGAAACAATCTGGATTTTGGCCGATCCATCATGGGGGCGCACAATATAATTATATATAATTAAATAGACCTATTTGTCAAATTGTTTTTAATTTTCAATAGAATAACGCGACTTGGGAGCTTCACTTCACGCTGTACGAAAAAATTTCGTTACTCGATGAAAACAATCGGTCAACTATCCGTGCCAATCCTTCACAATGTGAAGGGTAAAGGGAGAAACAATCTACAAAAAATGTCGACTCCTCCAACAAGCCGGGGGGTGAACGTTCGACATAAAAAATACTGACGTTCTTTTATCTTTTAAGTATACAAAATGTGTGCCAATGCATCCACTGTTCCGCTATTTTATTAGGCCTATCGGCAATTATCCCAAACAGTAATCATTATTATTTAGGGGTGCAACAGAAAAAAGCAGGAGGCAGGGAGTAGGGGACCCCGGCGGCGTGGTTTGTTGGATAAATGGTGGATAGAAATAGGTAAAGGGTGAAAGGTTCAAGGTAAAAGGCTGAATGCTCAATCCTCCATGCCCTCTGCTCCGCGCTCCGCGCCATGTACGGCTATGGACGGTCATTGACTGTCATTAAGGATGCCGCCTCCCGCAAATGTTCATTTTTTGATTTGGAAATTTTTTCAAGACCAGAGGCATCAAACGGTTTCAGCAGGGCAAAGCATATATCGGCATACTCGATATTCACCAGACCTCCGCCGGCAGATGTCGAGCTTCCCGGGCCGGCCCTCACAAAGTTTTCCGTGTCGCCACCGGACCGAGTGCTGTAAATTTTATGAAATACCAGTTTGTTATTTTTATCCGTTATCCTGATTTCCAGGTGCCGTGTGTGAAAGGTCGCGCTGTTTGAGTACTCCTGGACCGTCCAGTCTTCACTGCAGGACAGATTCAGATTTCCCCAATACCCGTTAATTTCCGGATCCAGGAGTATCAGCTTGACGGGTGTTGTCTCAGATGTCGCGACGGCGCCGTCCATTTCCAGAAGGTTATGCGCGGCGAGGTATCTGATTTTTTCAGCAGGATCATTTTGGGCGATTTGTGAGAGGGTGTTTTGATCGGCTAATTTGTTGACAACGGAGTAACGGATTTTTTCGTCAGACTCGTTTTGCAAAACCTGTTTCAAGACATCCGGATCGGTTAATTGGTCAACCGCCAGGTATCGAACCTTTTCGTCCGGGTCGTTCAGCGCAATCTGGACGAGGATCTCCCGGTAGGGTATCGTGCTTTCAGCTTTTCGCTGGTGGTTATCATTCGGGCCTTCCTTAGAAATTTGGGGCAGATCTTTCTGATGGGCCATTTTATCGACCGCCAGGTATCGTATCTTTTCGTCGGGGTCTGTCCGAGCGAGTTGCACCAGGGCCTTATGTTCTGATGCGCCATCTTCCATCAACCGTTCAACCGCCTGAGTTAAAATCTGCAGGTCGCTCAGGGTATTCTCTGCCAGCACCCGGACATCTTTATCGATATCGGTTTGAGCGATATGTTTCAGTACGCTTTGATCCGTTAAGCGTCTTACGGCCCTCGATCGGAAAGATACGGATTCTCTTGAAGAATTGGAAGATTCGTTGAGAGCGATCCGGGCTAAAACCGCTTGATCGGATATGCTTCTTACCGCTTCATACCCGCCCTGGCTGTAAGGAAAATTCAAAACGATTCCAACCAGAATCTTTTGATCGGTGATCAATTTTGCCGCTTCCCTTTGAATAAAAGAACGGTCATTCGTTACCGCAATCTGCTCCAGGATTTTTTGATCGGTAATGCTCTTCACAGCCTCCTGCCGAACCGCCGTGTCTGAATCGTTTTGCGCAACCTTCAGCAGGATTTCTTGATCGGTTATTTTTTTTACCGCTTCTCTCCGGACATAAGGATCGGAATCATTCCGTGCGATGACGGTCAGTGCACTCTGGTTGTTGGTATTTTTCACAACATCGAGCGTATTCATGCATGCGGTTAGCGTGCAAAGGCAAATCACGAGGGATGTGCAAGAAAGAATTCTCCTCATTTTTATATTCCTACTTCTTTTTCGCCACGATCAGCGTGTACAGATTGTCCTCCTTGAAAAATACCGGTCGGATCTCATACTCTTCATCGGAAACCAGATCCAGTATCACCCTCACCTTGGGTCTGGACCCCTTGTGTATCCCGATCCGTAACTGATGAATGAATTTTCCGTTGAATTCCTGATAACGTTCGATTCCGGAATTGAGACGTGCGTTAAAAAAGTCGCAGATCACCTTGGGGCTATCTTTGGTAACGGAAAAGGTATTGGGCGGATAATAGCCGCTGAGCAAAAACGAAACAATTTCTTCACGTTCAGGCGTCATGATAAATTCTATTTCTTTGATATCGTACGGTGTGGCCGCTTCGGGAGCTTCCGCCCGCCCGGGTGTTTCAACGGTTTCCGCAGGTGCGGGTGCTGAAGAGGCTTCCGCAGGAACCGGTTCGTTAAACAGACTTTGATGGGCCCAGCCCAGGCTGCCGTCTTCGGTTTCGATGAGGTACCAGTCATTTTCTGTTTCAACAACTGATACGGTTTCTCCTTTGATAAGCTTGAACTTTATCCCGGCATCCGTTGACGGCGCTTCGCGAATCCGGCCGATATCGACGGCAAGGGTTGCCCTGGTATCGGTTTCAGTGGATTTTTTCTCTAAAAAGGATTGAATCGAGTCCGGCCGGCGGTTGTTTTCCATGAAAAGGCTCTCATGGGCCCATCCCACCCGACCGTCTTGGAGCTTTATGACAAACCAATCCCCTTTTCCTTTTAGAAAAAAGACCTTGTCTTCTCTTTGCACCTTGTCGATGATGGATGCATCCAATGCCGGCCTCGATCGCAGGTTGCCGGCGGAAGCGGTTACGGTTCCGACTTCAGGAAGCTGAGTGCCGCTGGTGTCCGAAGAAGACCCGTGGCATGGGTTCATTCCGGCAGAAAAGAAAACGAGAAGTACTGCCGCCAAAATAGAAAAAAAGCCGGCTCCGACATCATTCAAACCATCTGATCGCAAAACTGTTCGCATGGTCATTTTCCTTTTATCATCCCTGAAATATTAAAAGCGGGAAAAGGCCATCTCCGTAGAGAAACTTAATTATCTGAGTTTACTGAAAAACTAATGTTTTGTCAACGTAGATTCGACGCTGAGCATCCAATTTCATGGATACGAATCGGAATGACCATGTTGAACCTGTTGAAATGTCGTACAAATTCACTTGCCCGTCGCTCGATACGGCAGCCGGACTTGCTCTCTGTTTATCAGACAAGGGACTTTTATTTGGTCCCGCGCACGGTGAAGCAATGCACAGAAATATGTGCACGGCGCACATTTTTCTGTGCATTCCCCTGATCCTCCGTTGACTCGATTTGCCCGGACCACGGTGATTTCATCACTTCGTGCTTTTGAGTTCATTGGATTCTGGAATTCGATAATCTAAAAATAATAAAGAGTTATCATCTGTTTCGATGATTCATTTCGTCCGGAATGTATTTTGTATTGAAATCAATGCAGCGAAATTCGTTCCTGGCATGAAATTTGCTAATATTTACCGCTTTCGGGTAACTGACGCCGGTATCAGATTCATCATCGCGGAGATCCGACCAAAAAAAAATCAGGAAGGCCCGGCCCGCATCTGAAAACCAGACTCTGGTATTCACACGAACACCTGCCCCTGTTGCTCATTTGAAAGGATGTGACGATGAATTCCTATGACGGCGTTGAAAACAGGAACCATCAGCGGTTTATTGCCCGGGAGGGCGCATTTGCCACCCTCTGGCCCAGTTTTAAAAAAAATGGTGAAATGATCGATATCAGCGAAGGCGGATTGGCCTTTTGCTATTTCACCAATACGGTATTCAAAAACGGATCAAAGGAGGTGGACATATTCTTGCAAGACCACAGTTTCTATCTGGATTCCCTGCCCTGCAGGATTGTTTATGAAATCGCAAGCCCGGTTAATCCTTCTTCGACCACTGAAACAAAAGTACGCGTCGGTGTTCAATTCAAAGATATCGACCCGGGGCATTTGTCTCGATTAAATTATTTCATTCAAAACTATACGGTCCGAGATGATTGAACGTCAGATGTTTTTCGTCCAATCATTTTTTCATTCGGTTTTTTCGCCTGATTCGAGTCTTCTCACCTCCTTCTTAAATTCTGACTCAGAAATTAGTTGAGCGATGGGCACCCCGTACCCCCCGCACGCCAACAGCCTTCACCTTTGGTTTCAAACAATTTAATTGACATGCAATATGCAAACAATTATAATACCTTAACACGGTTTCATTCCCCCGATTCGTTTCGATGCATAAACAGGGCAAAGCTAACAAGGACTTTCCAATGGATAGAAATTCAGCCGATCAAGCACTGGAAAAAAATGTCGGGCAGTTCGAGGCGGCGCTCAGAGAGAGTGAAAAGAACTTAAGATTGCTGACGAAGAATCTCCCCGGCATCGTATATAAGGGATATAAAGACTGGTCTGTCGAACTGCTTGACGGAAAAGTCAACGTATTGACAGGCTATGATGCCGCCGAATTCAATTCCGGAAGAATGAAATGGAACGATATTATCGTTGACCGGGATATCGACGATGTAAAAAAAAGTTTTATCAAGGCATTGAAATCGGACAGGTCATTTGTCCGGGAATACAGGATCAGAACCAGCGCCGGGACTCTTTGCTGGATTCAGGATAGAGGACAGATCGTATGCGATGAGAACGGTGAGGTTGAACATGTCATCGGTATTTTTTTTGATATCACGGACCAAAAAAATTCAGAGCGCCTGGTAAGACGCGGCAGGTCCGAGTGGGAAAGCACGTTTAACGCCATATTCGATTGGGTCAGCCTCATCGACCTGGAGGGCCGGATACTGAACTCCAACCGGGCGGCAGAAACAATACTCGGGGTGCCGGCAGAAAGGATTCTTGGACGGAGCTGTTTTCAGGTAACTTACAACACCGATACGCCGGTGCCGGGGTGTCCTCTGGCGCGGATGTTGAAAACCCGACAGCGGGAGAGTTTGGAATTTCACGTAACGGACAGGGATGTTTGGTGGATGATCACGGTGGATCCGGTATTCGACGAGAACGGTAAGCTCGCAAGCGGAATACATATTGTCAGAGACATTACCCGACACAAGCAGACGGATTTGGCATTGAAGGAAAGCGAAATCCGTTTTCAGGAGCTGGCTGAAAATATCGATGCGTGCTTCTGGCTGTCCAATCGTGATCGGAGCAAGATGCTGTACGTCAGTCCGGCATACGAGAAGTTGTGGGGGCGCACCTGCCGGAGCCTTTACGATGATCCTGCATCATGGTTCGACGCGGTTTATCCGGAGGACCGCCACGGGGTTTTGACAGCCGGCGAAACGGAATCCGAGGAAAAATATAGCCGGGAATATCGAATTATAAAACCGGATGGAAACATCCGGTGGATACGCGAGCGATCATTTCCCATACGCGATGAGACGGGCGATGCGTATCGTGTTGCCGGTATTGCCACGGACATCACGGAAGAAATGAGACTTCGCTCGGAATCCGATGATCGCCTCCGGCAGATCATTCAGTCAGACCGGCTGGCGGCCCTGGGCGCAGTCGTGGCGGGAGTCGCCCACGAGATCAACAACCCCAACAGCTTTATCGCGTACAATGTTCCGCTGCTCAAGGAAACATGGGAGATGTTCAAACCGATCCTGGAAGAGTATGCGCCGCTGCTCAAAGGCTGGAAACAAAAAAACGTCGATTTCAAGGAACTGATGCAAGACATGGAGGAGATTATCGATGCCATTGGGATCGGTTCGGAACGAATCAGCGGCGTTGTCGATAATTTGAAAGATTTCGCCCGCTTGGATACGAGTACACACACAAGGCCGGTTGATATAAATGAAGTGGTCGAAAAGACCCTGAGCATCGTCGGGGCCCAGTTGCGGAGGTCCGCCGAGAAGATCGATCTGAAACTTGCCGAAAATTTGCCGACAATCAAAGGCCATTCGCAGAAACTGGAGCAGGTTTTCGCCAACTTTCTGGTCAACGCTGAAAATGCCTTAAGAGGAAGGAAAAAAGGTGTCATTTCCATAACAACGCGATATGTGGAACGTCTCGGATCGGTTCTTGTCGAGGTGGAAGACAATGGACATGGTCTGGAACAAAAACATGTCGATCGAATTTTCGAGCCGTTTTTCACGACCCGAAGAAATGATGGTGGGACCGGTCTGGGCCTTTCGGTATCCTACGGGCTTGTCCAGGAGCACAACGGCCGTATCGGCGTTCTTTCCCGTCCGGGTGTCGGCACCCGGTTCACGGTATTCCTGCCTGTCGATGAAGATGTTCGAGTGGATATTAATCCCACCATTCTCTGCGTTGATGACGACCCATACATCTTAAAGATGTTGCGATCCAAGTTTTTAAGAGCCGATCAACGTTCGGTTGAAACGATGCACCAGCCTAAAAGTGTTCTGGAGTTTCTGGAGCAACACCCGGAGGTGGATATCGTGCTGTCCGACGTCATGATGCCGGGTATAAACGGCTGGGAGCTTCTGGAACAAATTAAAAAGCGATTTCCGCTGATGCCGGTAATCCTCTACTCGGGGTATCCCGAGGAGCTTGAGCGCAACCCCGTCGGTCAGGCAATGCCGGAGTATACGTTTGAAAAACCTTTTGATTCGAACGCATTGATGCAGGCTATCCATGCCATTGGGAGGCAGAGACTGTAAAAACCTGCCCGGTGTTTGGCGCTGCCGGATGCCAACGGCAAAGGAGAGAACACTTCATCATTCGAAATTGGATATTCAGAATCCGATTATTTAGTCCTGGAAAGCCTGGTCCTTTGGGCAGGATTCGTTACCGAACACTAAATGATGGACAACACTTTGGGTTGACGCCATGAAAATCCTGATCGTAGATGACGAAAAGATCGCCCTGGAATCGGTGCGTCGCATCCTCAAGCGACGGGGGTTCAGAGACGTGGAGGTATGCGACAACGGTGAAGCCGCGGTCAAACATATCCGTGAAAAGGATTTTGACCTGGTGTTGCTGGATGTCCTGATGCCGGGGATGGACGGGTTAACCGTTTTGGAGATGACAAAGCCGTTTAAACCATTGACGGAATTCATCGTCATCACCGCCATGGAGGATATACCGACATCGGTTAAGGCACTCCGCCTGGGAGCCTACGATTATCTGTTAAAGCCGCTGAATCCCGAGCGGCTTATCCTTTCAATCCAGCAAAGCTTCGAACGCAAGGGCCTCAGGGCAGGCGTGATCGGCGCGGGTCTGGATGACGAACTTCCGGTCGTTCCGGAGGCGTTTACGCATATCGTAACGCAATGCCAGCGTATGCGGGAATTGATCCATTATGCGAGCATCATGGCAAGAAGCGAGAACCCGAAGCTCATTACCGGGGAATCCGGAACCGGCAAGGAATTGATGGCCCGGGGATTGCACCGGGCGGGGTCGTTAGCGGCCGGACCTTTCGTGCCGGTGAATGTCTCCGCCGTGCCGGAAACCCTTTTCGAAAGCCAGTTTTTCGGACACAGAAAAGGCGCATTTACCGGTGCAGAAAGAAGTCACGCCGGCTATTTCGAGCAGGCAGACGGCGGTGTCCTGTTTCTGGACGAAATCGGGGAGCTTTCGCCGGACGTGCAGGCAAAGCTCTTGAGGGTTTTGGAGGAAAAGACCATCACCCGGCTGGGTGAAGCATCCCCGAGACCGGTGGATTTTTGTGTCGTTTCTTCAACCAACAAAAATCTGAACAAAGCGTGCCGGGAGGGCAATTTCAGGCTGGATCTGCTGTATCGTTTAAACTCCGTGCACATCCACCTCCCGCCGCTGCGAGAGCGCGTAGGAGACATTCCTTTGCTGGCCGGACACTGTTTAGACATATCCCGCCGCCGATACACGTCAAACGTTCAGGGGTTCAGCCCCGAGGCGATGGCGGTGCTGAGCGGCTTCGATTATCCCGGCAACGTTCGCGAATTGCAGCAGATGATTGAACGGGCCGTGCTGCTGGCCGGATCGGGATTTATTCTTCCCCGCCATTTGGATGAACAACACACACCGGACCCACCCGTTGCACAGGACGTTTGCAGCCTGAAAGAAAACAGCGAAATTCACATGGCGCATGTACTGACCCTCACCATGGGAAACCGCAAAGCGGCTGCTGAAATTCTGAAAATCTCGGTGAGGCAGCTTCAGCGAAAGCTGGCTGAAATGAAAAAGAAGCCCCGCTGGAAATCTTTTTTAGACGACCTGTGATTTGCATCCCGGATTTTTTTCTCCCGAGCCCCCAATCCTTCCGATCCTTCTTACCTGAAGACCGATTACCGATCACGGATCACGAACAACAGAACCTCCCCCGCGACATTTTTACCACCACCCCGCGACATAAACGACGCATCAGATTTTATAATCATTTCAATTAGTTACTTTTAAATGGCGAATTCCATTTCCGAATACGTTCGATCAAGGAGCCTTATGGTCTGTGTCATCGGATTTGCCGGCGACCGATGAAACAGTTTAAAACCATTATAATCAAGCGCTTAAAACGGGCTAACCTGTGAACGTTTTTTTCGGCACGGATATTGCTCAACAATGATAAAAACAACCCGTTTTTCTGTGCAGCGACCGGAAAAATACTGAATATAAAGTAAAATAAAATACTTATATGGCCCCTCTCGATGTGATCGACAGGGCGGAGCTGTATTCTCTTAATGGATCACAGAGATGTTTTGAAAGGATATCATGGCGGACACCATACGACGAATTTTACTGGTAGATGATGAAATTGAATTCGCGAACACGTTGAAGCGGCACCTGAAGCGTGAAGGATTCAAGACTGATATCGCTCATGACGGGATCACCGCCTGCCAAATTATCGAAAAGGATTTTGGAGGCACTCCGATAAAAACCATCGATCTTGTCATTACCGATGTCATCATGCCCAATATGGGCGGTTTTGAACTGCTGCTATGGATCCATGAAAATTATTCGGAAATATCCGTCATTCTGCTTACGGGGTTTGGCGATAACGATACCGCCTTTGAAACCATGCGGCCCGGGATGGATGCCTTCGGCAAAAAACCGAT
>JBDRPF010000060.1:0-19150 GCA_043827325.1 Pseudomonadota bacterium
TACAAAACAGTATCAAAAGGGTATTCGTATTTTTGATAAACAGATGGAAGAAATTAACCTAAAGCAATACACCCAACGGCCCAACTGGAACTACTCTATTAGTCCAGCGAAAAATGTGAATTAATTTTTGCGCGAACCCTAATGGTTCACAGATCGCGGTAACCGATAAAACGAATAGAACGAATAAAACCCGCCGAACGATTCCTATGAAAGTGCCTGTTGTTGAACTGAGTGAATGCAACCTTTGCGGGGTGTGCGTTGAGGTAGCACCGTCCGTCTTCAGGATATCGGATGCCGGGTATGTCGTCGTGGCCGATTTGCCGGTTTACCCTGAAGACGAGGTGGACGAATCTATTAAGAACTGCCCGGAAGACTGCATCTATTGGAAGGCAATGTAACCCGAATTTTTCATTGAGAAGTTCGGGTTACTTTTTTTCAGAGAGGAAACAATGAAAAAAGTTGCTTTGTTTGTATTCAACTTCTGGATGAAATGACAGGCCACCCCGGCATGGCCCGGTATCGTAATGACGGGTTTGAAATTATTTCATTTTAACTTTGCCGTCTCAATTTTGACTTTTTACGAGTTCGTCAACTGCAAAAACCGATGAGCAGCAGGAACCTCAAGAAAAAAATCCTGACGCTTTTGGTCAGCGACAATTTTGAGAAACACCTTGAAGATATCTGCCGGATACCTGCACGGCAGGCGGTCAACCCGCTCTTTTCCTTTTTTTACAACATCGACGAACAGATTCGGTGGCGCGCGATTACGGCAATGGGTGCGGTGGTTTCCCGCCTTGCCGACGAGGACATGGAGTCCGCACGGGTTGTGATGCGGCGTCTGATATGGAATCTGAACGACGAATCCGGAGGAATCGGCTGGGGGTCACCCGAAGCCATGGGAGAAATTATGGCCCGCCACGCCGGACTGGCCGCAGAGTACGCGCGCATGCTGGTGTCCTACGTTGACGAGAGCGGCAACTTCATTGAAAACGAAATCCTGCAAAGGGGTGTTCTGTGGGGGCTGGGAAGGCTTGCCCACGCCCGTCCCGGGCTTGTAAAACCGGCAGGCCCGTTTCTTCTTTCATTCTTGCGTTCCGGAGACGCAACTCACCGCGGGCTTTCCGCCTGGACATCCGGCACAATCCGGTCCACGCCGGCGAAACCCTTGCTTCATCATCTCAGCAGTGATAATACACCCATAAAGATTTTTATTGACCTTCAACTGGTAAAAATTTCGGTTGGGCGGCTGGCAAGGGAAGCGCTTTCCACAACTGGAGAGTAAAGGGCGAAAAAATGGAAAAACATCCTTTACTACGGATATGGGCATTGGTCTTTTCTGTCTCGCTATGTCTTTTTGGTTTTGGGTGCACTTCACCTGAAACTTACCAATACGAGAACATCCGGAAAGAATATGCAAACCGAATCCCCAGGTCCACGTCCATCCAGGAGGAAATAGCCGGGGATGAGACCTGCGCGTTGACGAAGCCGATTTCTTTGGCCGAAGCGCTCGAGATCGCACGGGATAACAACCCGGACATCCGTATGGCTGTCGCCAGAATCCGACAGGCCAGGAGTATGATCGAACGGTCAAACGCCGCTTTTTATCCAACGCTGGGGGTCTACACGGAATATATGCAGGGAGATGCGCCGTCGGCGTATCTCTTTAAAACAATCGACCAGCGCATGCTGCAACCGGGAACCGATTTCAACTATCCCGGCTGGTTTGAAAACTGGGAAAGCGGAATTCTGGGGAAAATCAATCTTTTTAACGGCGGCAGGGATCTGCTGGCCAAACAGATGGCGGAAACAGATCTTTCCATATCGAAATATGACCGGCAGAGCGTTGAAAACGTGCTTGCGGCATCGGTCATTCAAACATACTACCATGCGCTGGCGGCCGAAAAATATATAAAAACAGCGGAAGAATCGGTAAAAACAGTCGATTCCCAGCTACGCATCATGAAGATTCGGTTCGAATCCGGCGGGGCGCTCAAATCCGATATTCTTTCCCTGGAAGTGCGGCTGGCTCAGGCACGGGAAGCCATGGTTCACCGAAAGAACAGCCTTAACATCACCTTGGCCGCGCTGGCCAAGCTCCTCGGGGTAACCCCGGACACGGTGACCATTCAACCGGATGCCGAAATCCGGCCCGCCCAGGTTCCGGAGGACTATGACTCCGGTCTCGCGTACGCCCTTGAGCACAGGCCGGAGCTGCACAAGGCGAGAGAGCAACTCGTTCGTTCCAGAATGGCCATGGATTCGTCAAAATCCGGATATCTTCCCAGAGTGGATTTTGCGACGCGATACTATGCGGATGATTCTGAATTCAACTATAGCGGGGACCGAGACAACTGGACTGCCGCGGTACTTTTTAACTGGGATATTTTTACGGGATTCAGCACAAAAGCGGATACGAAAAATGCGGCCGCCGTGCTTGAAGAAATGCTGGCTGCGGATCAGAAGACGGTTTTGTCCGTAAAATTTGATGTTAAAAACGCCTATCTGCGACGGGATGAGGCCGTTGAACGACTTAAAGTGGCAAAATCCGCCGTCGATGCCGCAGAAGAATCCTTGAAATTGGTGAAAATGCAATACGAGGGGGGCTCTGCAACAATAACCCGTTACCTTGAAGCGGAGCTTGCGCGAAATTGGGCCAACCTCAGCGACACGGCAGCATTTTATGATAAAGAAACGGCGCTGGCTGAAATCGGCAGGGCCATCGGTTTCTGGGGCGATGCCTTGGAAAAGGATCCGGACGACGGGATCCCTGAAAAAGACCCGGACACAGAAACTCCCGTTCATCATGGGGATGAGTGACCTTGTGGTTATAATGACAAAAACAAATCGGGACTTCTAATTTTCCAAAGATCTAAACATGCTGAAGCGTTACTTTCAACATCAGGCCCATCTCGCCGGCACGGATTCCGATTTTCTGTGTCCGGAAGATTGCGACGCGCCCGGATGCTGGATGGAAGACACCATTGTCGAGGTAACCCTCTTTGATCTGATTCGACTCGGCCTGGAGCTCGATATCCCGGTTTCCGGTTTCTTTGCGGACCATTGCCGCGTGGGGCTCCAGACCTGTGAGACCAACCCCAGATACATGCGGCTCCTGATAAAGCTCAACAAGCCCTGCCGTTTCTTTAAAAATGCGCGCTGTCTCGTTCAACGCTCAAAGCCGTTGATCTGCATCCTGTTTCCGGAGTATCAGCAGATCGCCGGCCTCTTGCCGGAACTTTCAAAACTTCCTGTTTATCGCCACTTCCCGTGTCTGAAAAAGGAGATCAGGCTGTCGGACGAGAGGAGGGCAGCCTTACAAACGGTGAGATCGATGAGCTGGAAGGAAGAAGCCCTCTCCTGCTTTTACCTGTTTGGCATTTCATCCTATATCGTTGATGCCAAGCCGTTGACCCGGCAAATGAAAAAGGACACACCGGGAAACAGGTTTTTTACAATAATGGAATACGACAACCTCCTCGGTGAGATACTCGAACCTGCCGGCTTTTTCACGGCGGTCACGGAAAAGGTTCGCACGCTGGACACGAAAGAGGGCATGGAGGACATTTTTGCGAAGCTTGAGGACAACAAACGGATGGGGCCCCTTCTGGAACAAATGTCAAAACCAACGTTCGCCCACATCATAAAGGGCGGAAAGATAAAACGGGTCAGAAGAATTCTTCAGCGTCCGGAAATTTTTTTCCTGTAGGATTTCATTCCTGGTGGCGGACCGCCACACAATTTACCCTGCTTATTGTCGATCAGCCGCTTGACCCTGTTGAGAACGGAACCCGATTTGTCGCGGCCGGAAATGCGGGCGAACAGTTTATCCACCCCCAACAGACCTTTTTCCCTTTTTTAGCCAGATGCGATAATGATCGCCTTCCTGTTCCGACTTCATCACCCGATCTCTCGAGCGCCGGACAATCTTGATGATTTCCCCGACAACCTCCGGGTCTTGCAAAAGGACCTCCAGGACATATCCGGCGTCCATTCTTGCCAGTTCGCTTTTGCATTTGAGTATGCATAACGGCGATATGACGCCGATGAGGTCCAATTCTTTGCTGAACGGTTTTATTTCCATACGCGTTCCCGATCTGTTGCTTTGATCATTCGAAAATAACGGAGAGATAAGTTCTATCTCTCCGTTATCGACCAATTAGTAGACAAATACCGCATCCGCTTCCAGTGCTGCAACCGTCACCGCACCGGCCGCAGTGGTCTCCGCGCCTTCAATCAGCTCCGATTCAGCAATGTTCCGCTCTTTGATACAGGGAATGCAGACCCGCAACTGGCCGCCGAGCTCCAGAAATTCGAATACCAGTTTTTTAATGGGCGGGAACCCGCCGCCCGGCAGCACGTTGTCGACGTATCCTTTGCGGGCCAGATAAACGCCGTGCCCCTGCAGTACCACGGTGGCTTTGATATCCATGGCCAGGGCAGCGTTGGCCATGACAAAAGGCATTGACGCTCTTTCCGGGTCTTCACCGGCGCAGGTGCCGATGTACAACGTTTTTTCTTCTTTTTCGCTCATGTTTCTTCTCCTTTCATTTTTGATTTAACGCATTTTAAATGGTTAGCTGTTATATTTTTACCTCCCGCTTCACTCGAGATGATTTGGCCACAGACCCACACAGACATTCGCAGAAAGCTATTTGTTCAGCCGACATTGGCTGAACGAACAATGACATCGCTTTGCGGGCAAAAAAGAATAATGCTATATTTTTCTCTATACCCCATGCGCTATGCGTCGCGTCTTGTGCATCGCGTTCCATGCGTATCGAAGAGCCCTTCTTCGGCGGGCCAGAGCTGGTTAACAATTTATGCGCATTTTGCAATCAACGTGGACAGATCCTCTACCCGTTCCCCGGACTTGCTGAGGTGCCCGTAGCATATGGGACACATGGCCACGATAGGCGTACCGTTGCTTCGCAACTCTTCGACTCTTCGCTGGAGAACTTCCCTGGAAAGCCGTGGCGAAACGGATTCAGCCGGTCCGCCGCAACAGTTCGTGTACGGTCCGGAATTTCTAACGGGAACACACTCGACCCCCAGTTTCGCGAGAACTTCCCTCGGAACATCCGACAGTTCCAGGTGCCTCCCGTAAAAGCAGGAATCGTGGATGGTAACGCGTCCATTGCCGTTTTTCGAACTAAAATCGATCAGCTCAAAATAGGTTTTCACATCAAACCGCTCACCGATGTATTTCGGAAAGAGGACCTTCACGGCATAGGTGGTATGGGGGTCCACGGTGATGAGTTTTTTTACGCCGGCCTGCTTCAAGCGGCCTGCAACGAATTCGGCATGCCGCACAAAGCTGTCCTGATCTCCAAGGTCGTAAAGAAGTATGCCGCTGTAATTGTCGAGCTCAGGCCTGTAGAAAAAATCAACCTTTGATCTTGCGAGTATCGTAACAATGTTTTGCAGCATGCCGTTATACTTTTTCTTTTCCTCTCCGGACGCCAGCAGTGCAAGGCCCAATCCGGACAGGAGCTTGGGCACATATTTGGCCAGGCGGATATAGTCTGCCCAGAATGTGCCTTCAAACCTGTCTAAATAACCCGTGGATTTTTCGATGTACGGACCGAACTGGTACATTAACCCGGTAAACAGCAACGCATCGCCTTCTTCGGCTACGACTGCTTTTTTCCACCAGCTGTTGACCAGCGGCTTGGGTATCCCGAAGGGGTTTCGTGTTTTCCGAACATTGTCGGCAATAAGATCGATGATGTCTCTGGGGTTGTACATTTCAGGAACTCCTCCAGGTATCCACAACAAAGCGTTTCAACTCCAGAATGATCTCTCCGGGGTCGGCCGCTCTCGGACAGGTGTGCGAGCAGAGCCCGCAGTGCAGGCATCGCCAGAGTTCATTTGCATTTTCCAGGATCGCATCCTTGGCACCCAACTGGATATAACGGATCATTTTCCTGGGAAAATGCTCATAAATGAGCGGGCATATCGCGGCGCATGTTCCGCAGTTGAAGCATTCCAGCGCAGTGCCTTCTCCAAAACGCTTTATTTCCTCTGCAAATTCGGGATAAACCAGCGTCATAATGTTTTCTCCTCATTTGGAAATTCCGGGCTGTCCGCCAGCAGATACTGAAAATAGCCGCCGTCCTTTTCACCCTCGACGACTTCCCCGTATTTTTTAAGTGTCGCGATGTACCAGAGCACTCTGTCGGAAGGGATTCCCGTTGCCTGAGCAATCATCGGCACCGTCCCGGCATCCTTTTTCAACTCTTGTTTAATTGCCCTGATGTCCTTTCTCTGCGCCTTCATTCTGGCAGAAGCTTCCGCAACCCACTGTTTTCTTTCCTCGCGGAGATTTTTCAGGGCATCTTTTCGGGCTTGTTTTTCGTTATCCATTTGGCTCATTGAAAATCCTTTTGATATAAAATCGCTTTGAGCGATTTTATATATCAGACACAATCATGTCGACCATGGCCTCGTACTGATTCAACGCCCATCCGTTCAGGTCAATCGCCTTCTCCGGGCACACCGCGACACAGGCACCGCATCCCAGGCAGAGCGCCGGTGAAACCTGAGCCCTTCGAACCCTTTGACCCTCAATTTCCATTTCCACCAGATTCAATGCGCCTTCGTTCAAGCAGGCGTCAACGCACGCGCCGGTTCCCCGGCACTTTGACACATCCACTTCCGCAACAAAGGGGTCGAGTTCCACATAACCCCGATCCAGGAGCACAGATGCCTTGACGGCGGCAGCGGCGGCACCACAGCAGGATTCACCGATGTCCATGGGGGCCTGGCAGGTGCCTGCCAGAAAAACCCCGGCTACCGCCATCTCTACAGGGCGCAACTTGGGATGTACTTCGAGCAAAAAACGGTCCGCACCCACCGGAAGCTTCATCATGCCCACAATTTCGGATACATCGTTCGGTTCCATCCCGGTGGATAGCACCACGAGATCCACGGGCACTTCCACTTCTTCGCCGAAAGTCAGCGTGTCCTTTACCCTGACCAGCAGCGGGAAGTTAGTGGAATGGCCGCTATTGACAACCTCCGGAGCGTCGTCGGCCTCAAAACGAAGAAATACGACGCCGTTTTTTGAAGCCTGATCGTACAGTTCTTCCTGGCCCCGGCCATATGTCCGGATATCTCTGTAGAATTCAAAAACACGGGTGCCGGGATAGTTTTCGCGTATGCGGTTTGCCGCGTTGAGCGTCGCCGTACAACAGGTTCGCGAGCAGTACTCGTTCAGCTTTCCTGACGCATCTTCCGGGTGGATACCCGGTATCATCCTGCTGCCCACGCAATGGACCATGGCGAGGCTCCGGATATTCCTGTCGTTGATTTTCAGTGTGTTGCCGCCGGCATTGCTTTCAGCCGAATGCCTGATGAAGTCTGGAAGCGTCATGACTTCATTGAATTCTTCGAACCCGTATTCTTTAGCATTCGGAGTGTAGGGCTTGAACCCGGTTGCCATGACGATGGCGCCGGTTTCAAGTTCGGTCTCGTCCCTCACCGCAGCTGAATCTCCCGGGTAGACACCGACAAACGGAATGAACTCAGCAACGACTTTTTCGTGGGCCTCAAAACGTTCACGCCTTTCATTGTCCCCGTCTGATGATGCCGGAGACGGTTTAATGCGGAGATTGAAATTTCCAACATACCCCTCGATATTTTCCACGCTTGCTACGGTGTATAGCGTTATCAGGGGATGATTCAGAACCTGCCCGGCAAGTTGTGATATGAGCTCCCCCGCTTTTTCTCCGGTCGGGGCGATTCTGTCCAGTTGAGACCCCCTTCCCCCGAGAAAAGGAGATTTTTCGATGAGCACGACGGATATCCCCTTGTCGGCAATATCTTTTGCGGCGCGGAGACCGGCAATCCCGCCCCCGATCACCGTTGCATGTTGTCTGGCTTCTACGCGTATTTGTTCGAGCGGTTTCAGCAGTCTGGCCTTTGCGGTTGCCGCAGCCACGAGGCGGGTCGCCTTTGATGTGGCCGCATCACCGTGATGCACCCAGCTGACCTGCTCCCGGATGTTGGCATGTTCGTAGACATATGGATTTCCCCCGGCCCTGGAAATCGCGTTTCGAAAGGTTGATTCGTGAAGACTGGGCGCGCATGAGGCCACCACGACACGGTCAACGGCACCGCTTTTAAGATCCGCGACGATCATTTCCTGCCCGGGGTCGGAGCACATGAACATGTTGGTTCGTGAAACCGCAACACCCGGCAGACTTTTCGCTTTTTCGCACAAGGCTTCCACATCCACATGATCGGAAATGTTGCCGCCGCAGTAACAGATGTAGACGCCGACCCTGTTGCCGGGTGCTGTCGAATTGTTATTTTCTTTTTCCTCTGCCATTCCCTTGTATCCGATCCTATTGCCGAAGGCATGATGGCTTTTCATTTGTCGGCGTCTCAGCGGCAAATGAAAAATAATAATTCTATCTGCTTTCTCTGCGCCTCTGTGGTGAAATCATATTTTAATATCTTATGTGATCCTTATCGGATCATCATCAAACCACCCCGCTTAGAAGTGATAATTGACTCCACTATGCCGCCGCACTTTTTGTTCCATATAGCGCAGACAGGTACTTCGTCGCTTCCATAGCGGCAGCGCCGGCTTCAGCGATGGTGTCCACAATATCCTTGGGACCGGCCGCCGCCCCGGCGGTGAAGACGCTTTCCATATCCGTCAGCGTCGGGGCGATTTTGGGCTGAACGGTTTTCAGGAAGTTGTCCGGGGCCGTTGACACCGGACAGACCCCCTCCGGGTTCCAGCCCGGAACCATGCCGAGGGACAGCACCACCAGATCGTGGTCCACCGTGGTTACGCCCTCGCCGGACTGGGATTCGTATCGCAGCGTCACGCTCCCGTTTTTTCCTTCGGATATCGTGGCTACCTTTCCCTTGACGAATTCAATGCCCATGGCCTTTGCGTTCTGATAAAACTGTTCGTACCCTTTCCCAAACGCCCGGATGTCCATGTAATAGATGGTGATGTCGGCCAGCGCGAGGGCTCCAGAGAGCAGCATGGCCTGCTTGATGGCGTACATGCAGCAGACACGCGAACAGTAGGAGATCCCCATGCTTTTATCCCTGGACCCGGCGCACTGAACGTAAGCGATGGAATCCGGTTCCATCCCGTCCGACGGCCGGAGTACCCTGTTGTAGGGGCCATGCGGCGCCAGTAGCCTTTCCATTTGAAGCGATGTGATCACGTTGGGAATTTCACCGTTTCCGTACTGCTGCTTGTTTTCAACCGGCGTCAGTTCGAAACCGGTGGTCAGGATGGCTGTTTTTGCTTCAATGGCAAAATCTTCGGGTGACTGGAAAAAATCGACGGCCCGAGTCGGGCAAATTTTTTCGCACTTTCCGCAGAGCGTGCAGTTTTCAATATCCATTAAAACGACCTGCGGTATGGCGTTTGAAAACGGAATGTAGATGGCTTTTCGCGCGGCAAACCCGCCCTCTCCCTCGTCCGAAACATATATCGGGCAAGCATATTCACACTTTCGGCACCCGATGCATTTTGCCGCGTCCACGAACCTGGGCCGCTGGGTTACGTTTGCGGTCAGTACGCCATTGGTGCGCTCCAGGGATGTCAAAGTGCAGTACGTGAATATCGTGATGTTTTTGTGATGCGCTGCGGCCGACATTTTCGGCGTCGTAATACAACTTGAACAATCGAGGGTGGGAAACACCTTGGAGAGCCGGATCATTTTACCGCCGATGGACGTCTCTTTTTCCACAATCGCCACCGTGTAGCTCTGATCCGCAAGATCCAGTGCCGCCTGAAGCCCGGCGATCCCGGCGCCTACGACAAGTGCGTCAAACTTCATTTTTTCATGAGATTCCATTTGGTTCTCCCGATTCATCCGTTCCTGTCCGCCCTCTTGTGCGTTATGAACTCTCAGGCCAGAACGGCGGCCCCAGCTCTTTTACCACTTCATTCATCTGTCTCACTTCATTCAAAAAAGCCCGGTTGCACACCGTACAGATGGCGGTTAAGCGCAGTCGCCGGATGTCCAGGGCTTGCTTTTTCATGCGTTTATATACACGATCAATCCGTTTCGCCAACGCGTCGTAAGCCCCCTTGTAGGGGCACTCTTCACCGCAGGACATGATGATAATGCCGCTGATGCCTTTTTTGAAACAGTCCAGATAGAAGTGTTCCGGGAAGAGTACGGGTGCACGAACCCTGAGAATATAGGTGTTCGCCGGATAACTCGAGTGGGCCTGCCCCACGGAATCCGCACCCGGATAAGCGCAGGTCTCTGTTGCCAGAATCAGGATTTTTTCTGCATTTGTCTGAGGTGGCATCGTATTACTTGGTTCTCCGGACAAAAATTTTATCATGCCCGTCTGCTTCGAGATATCCCAGATATTCATGCCCAACTTTGTTGGCCCAGACCGGGATGTCTTTTTTGGTGCCGGAGTCGTTTGAAAGGATTTCGAGAACCTCGCCCACTTTGACCTTCCCGATACCTTTTTTGGCTTCCAGAAGCGGTCCCGGGCAGGCGCTGCCTCTTGCGTCTACGGAGTTTGAAATTTCGATGGTGTTTAAATCAACGTCTGTCATGGTCTGATCCCTCCTTTTAAAGTTTATCTGTTCTGTTTAATATGGCAACAATCATGCCAAAAGTGTAGCCATGTCGCACAATCTGACAACATGTTGAAATCTTATAATAAAATAGAAATATCACTAAATTGTTGCCATCGAGGAATGTTTAATATATTTAAACAGGTGTTTAATCATGTTTAAGCATTTGCTGCAATTCTGCAACGTGGGGAATTTTCAAAAATGAAGGAACAGGAAATCAATCGATACTGGAAACGAATTGTCAACACCATGAATGACGGCCTGATGCTGATCGATCCGGATGGTGCCATTGTCATGGTAAACGAGGCTTTTGAGCAGCTCACGGGTTACACGGCTGACGAGGTACTGGGAAGGCCGTGTACCCTGCTGAAGTGCGACGCCTGCGAAACAACGTTGAATCGGGAAGGCGGCGGGTGGTGTGCCCTGTTTGAACATGAGCAGGATATAAAACGACGCTGTCTTGTTGTAAAAAAGGACGGGACTTACCTTCCAATTCTCAAAAACGCATCCCTTTTAAGAGATGAGCGGGGTGTGCCTCTGGGTTCCGTTGAAACCCTTACCGACATCTCGGAACTGGACAGGCTGGACGAGGAGGTTTGCCGGCTGTCACGGCAGCTGGACAGAGAAGACGGATTTCACGGGATCATCGGGAAGTCACGGGTCATGCAAGATGTGTTCGATGTCATTCAAAAGGCCGCTCAGAGCGATGCACCGGTGATTATTTATGGAGATAGCGGTACGGGCAAGGAACTTGTGGCCCGCGCCATTCATCTTTTGAGTAAAAGAAAAGACGGGCCCTTTGTCCAGCTCAATTGTGCCGCATTGAATGAAACGCTGCTCGAAAGCGAGCTGTTCGGTCATGTCAAAGGTGCTTTTACAGGCGCCTACCGGCACCGCCTCGGCCGGTTTGAAGCGGCAAACAACGGGAATATTTTCCTGGATGAAATCGGAGACGTGCCGATGTCCATACAGGTCAAGCTTCTCCGGGTGCTGGAGACCAAACAGTTTGAGCGCGTGGGGGATCACCAGCCCATTTCCGTGGACGTCCGAATCATTACGGCCACGAACAAAAACCTCGAGGAGATGATCGCTGAAAAAAAAAATCAGGGATGATTTTTTCTTCCGCATTAACGTTATCCCCATTCAGCTTCCACCGTTGCGAGACCGCCCCGATGACATTCCGCTCCTGGTCAATGCGTTTATTCAGCACCTTCAGACGAGAACGGGCAAAAATATCACCGGCGTTACACAAGACGCCATGACGCTGTTTATGTCATATAATTGGCCCGGAAATGTCAGGGAGTTAAGGAGTGCCCTTGAATATGCTTTTGTCATTGCAGAAGAGGGTTTAATCCTTCCGGAACAGCTTCCCCTGCAAATCATCAAAAAAGAGAAAAAAAGAAACCGGGAATCCTTCCCGGAGTATCGCGGCGTTCCATCCGAGAAAAAGGAGCTGATCGAAGCCCTGCGGCAGAGTAAGGGGAATCAATCCCAGGCGGCCCGGATTCTCGGTATCAATCGGGTGACGGTCTGGAATCGAATGAAAAAGTACGGTATCGATTTGCACCGGATTATAACATCGTAACGATTTAGGTTCATGGTTCACGGTTTAGGGTTCAGGGTTGTTCCGTCTGCGGCCTGAAATGCCTTTTCTATTCAATTACCGGCAGTTCCATCACAGTAATCTCCGTCCCGCCCGCCCTCTCTTCCGACCTCCGGCTCTCTTCTCTGTGAACGGACAGGGACAAATAGATCAAGGCCGCTCTCGCCATTTTTAAAATTCTCAATGTTTTGCCGGTGAAATCCGAAATGCGCATGGAAGACTCCGGGGGTCCTGAAAAGGCACCGGCTTCCGTTTCCGCAGAATTGGCGCCCCATCGGTCGTCATGCAGTTTCAAGAATTGATGTTCGATCTGGTTCCGCAGGGCATGAATCTCTCTGGCATCGGGTTCCAGCGCTTCTTTGAAACCGGCTTCGTCTTCATACAGATCCTTGCTCAGCCAGAACAATCCGCGCAGCGGCCAATTCCGCGAGTCTGCCAGTTCGGTTCGTATCCCGTTTAGTTTTTTCCCGGATTGATACCAGAAGGTCCTGAAATTGACTTTCCAGTCGCCGATTGCCAGGTCCAGATACCGGTTCAGGAAAAACGCGATTTTGTCAAACAAAGAATAGGCCAACCGAAAGGAGAGCTTCAATTTTTCTGCGGACAGACCATAGACCGGATGATCCAGCGTGTCGAACATCAACACATGGTCATCGGAATGGTGTTTCCCGGAATTGTGAATTCCATCATAGAACAGCCACCTTGCGGAGACAAATTCCTGCTTCATTTGATTAAAATACCCGTGAAAGTAAGGCCGTTCACCTTTTCTCATAACAACTGACGGGGTGGAGAGGCTGTCCTCGCCTGCCGCGGCGTATGGGCCGAGGTCGTTCAATGGATTCAGGAGCAACCGGTGTGCGAGGCACCATTTTCTGTAGTCCTTTTCTTCTCCGGTCTCGCCCGGTGAAAACGCGTTTAAGTCTATGCTTTCAATTTGCCCGGTGCCCGAAAAAACAGTCCGGAGATCCGTGTAATAATTTTCAAATACAGGCTTGGCATGTTCCTCGACGCCATTTTCGAGCGCTTTTCTTAGATCATCGTAAGCATGCTGCAAAAAGATCAGGGCGTGGGCCTCATCATACAGGGCATGGGCATAGTGGATCAGCGCGTACCCCCTGTTGCCCCGTGCCATGGAGAACAGCGGTGAAATCGCCAGCGCTTTATCCCAGTAATCCGCGGCTTCGACAAAACGTCCGATGTGATATAAGGTGGCGGCCAGATTCGTATATATGGGGCATGCCATTTCAGTCTGCTGTTCCGAACCCTCTTTTTCCAAAGCATTCACCGCCTGGCGGAGGTGAATCAGCTGTTTTTCTGTGGCTTCCTGTTCCCATTTCCACACATCCGCCTCTCCGGATATGGACAAATGGTGAAGGCCTCCCCAGGCGTTTGCCACAGCGTAATTCAACTCGGCGAGTTGCAAATGGCTCAGGTTTCTTTTCAATACCGCTTTTGAAAGGAAAATGGCCTGGTTGAATTTTTCCGCTGTTTTCCGTTCAACAGAAGAATTTGCCAGCGCTCCGATTTTTTCTATCAGTTCATCCGTTGACAGACCGGAAATGTCTTCTTCGGCAATCTGCTTGACATGTGTTTCGTCACTGTTCATTGAGACGCTCGTTTAAGATTTAAACGTTTTTGATCCGAGGACTTCAGTTTTTTTACCACCAGGTCATACGAGTCGTCGATCATTGTGAATATTTCTTCATCGGGTATGGAACCATCCAGAACAACAGTGTTCCAGTGCTTTTTATTCATGTGATATCCGGACAGAATTGATCCATACACTCCGGAGGTCTCCAGGCACCTGAATATGGGGCATTTACTTTTCCGGCGGTTTGGGCAGGGACAGTGCCAGGATGGTTACGCCGACGACCATACTCAGAATCGAACCGGCCATGATGCCGACTTTGGCGGGATCCAGGATATCTCCGCTCAATGCCAGGCCGGCGATGAACAGCGCCATGGTGAAGCCGATACCGGCCAAAAATCCACCGCCAGTAACCGCACGCCAGCCCACGCCCTCGGGCAGTTTCGCGAGGCCGATTTTTATTGACAGCCAGCTGAATAGCACAATTCCAATCGGTTTTCCAAAAAAAAGCGATAGCCCGACAGAAACGGCGATGGGGTTTAATAAATCCGGCACTTCAACTGCCACACCGGCGTTTGCCAGAGCGAAAATGGGCATGATTACAAAACCTACCCAGGGGTGCAGGTCGGTTTCAAATCTTTCAAGGGGTGAAATTGTCTTGCGCGCGGCCCTTTCCATTTGACGAAGCATGGCATAGCGCTCACCGGCACTATGCCATCCCTCGCCTTTGAGGAATCGGCCGGTTTTGTCGACAATTGCATTCAGGTGTCCTTCGCTGATCCAAGCTTTGGTCGGCGTCATCAGGCCGCAGATTACACCGGCGATTGTGGCGTGAATTCCCGACTCGTGGAATCCAAACCAGACCAGAATCATCATCAGAAAGTAAACGCCGGCATTACGAAGACCGGTCTTCATCAGAAGGAGAATAACCAGTATGCATGCAATACCAAAAGCCAGCGCACCCCAATTGAGACTTTCTGTATACCCGACGGCGATCACCAGGATGGCGCCGATGTCGTCGGCAATGGCCAGCGACAACAGCATCACCCGCAAGCCGTTGGGTATTCGAGAACCCAATACCGCCATGCATCCGACGACAAAGGCAATGTCGGTGGCCATGGGAATGCCCCACCCGCGTTGAGCGGGCGTACCGCCCTGCAGCATAAGGTAGATACAGGCCGGAACGACCATCCCTCCGATGGCGGCGGCGATGGGCAGCACCGCACGCTTGAAGTCCCGGAGTTCCCCCATTACCAATTCGCGCTTGACCTCCAACCCGATGACATAGAAAAAAATCGCCATCAGGAAATCGTTGATCCAGTGTTGCAACGAATGGTGCATTTGAAAGGAACCCAACGTGAAACCGAACTTCTTCTTCCAAAAAGCAAGAAATGTATCTGAAAAAGGTGAATTGGCCAGAAAAAGGGCCGTGAGGGTTGCAGCAAGAAGGATAATGCCGCTGGTCGACTCGATGTGCAAAAATCGTTTCAGCGGATCAATTACGGAATCAATGGGTTCTTTTGGGAAAAGATTTTCGTTTTCTGCTGTTTGATGTGCCATAACATAAATTCTGTTCGTTTTTTCCGTGAGCTCTTTTTTGATATTTCTAAATGTCTTCAGAAGGTGTTGTTTTCGGCTTCTTCCGAATATACAATGTTTTAATGACGCCGGCGATTTTTTCACCCGCCGGATCCGTGATATCAACAGCAAAATCCGGCAAGTATTTTTTTCCGTCAGCCGTCTTTGCTATTATTTCTTCGATCCGGTCTTCATTTATGACAAACCTGGCCGTAACCGTCCCCCTGCCGGGTTTGATGAAATCGATGCGGGCGGCCTTGTCCCAGACGATGTAGCCCTTTCCCAGAATCTGCATCAGCATCAGCATGAAAAAAGGGTCCGTCATGGCGTACAGGGAGCCGCCGAAATGGGTCTTTACGTAGTTGCGGTTGTACCACCGCATTTTCATCTCGACGATGACTTCTCTAAAATCCGGGGCAATTTTTTTAACGGTGATGCCCGTACCCCAGTATGGCGGGTAAAAATTCAGCATATGTTTGAAACGGTTGTGGCTCATACAAATCTCTCTACTTGTTCACATTGTCAGAATAAGGTACAGAAAGGTTCAATAACACTCAATCAAAAGTACGCGCATGTCTTTCAAATCGAAAAAACTGCTGCTTCTATATACAGATAAATATTATTTTGTAAAACAAGTTTATCCCTTTGGCCTGGATCTCATTGCCCATCATCTGCGAAGATACGGTCACACAGCGACCATCGACTATCCGTTCCTGCCGGAACCCGGGCTCGAGGCCAATATAGAACAGATTCTGGCGCGTACCGAACCCGATCTGATCGGACTGGGAATCCGAAATATAGACACGGCGATGTCCTGTGAGCCGTTTGGCGACTTCGAGGGTCCGGATTACAGGACATTTTACTTTATCCCGGAGATCCGGCGTATTGTCGACATCATAAAGCGACTTCGCCCGGAAATTCCGGTTGTTGCGGGCGGCGGGGCCTTCACCGTGTCGCCGGGGGCTATTCTAAACGCCCTGGAACTCAACTACGGCATCGCGGGAGAGGGTGAGGAGCCGTTGCGCCAATTTCTCGAAGCTTTCCCGGACGAAGAAAAAATCTCAAAAATTCCCGGCCTGGTTTATCGGCGCGGGGATGATATTGTTGCAAATCCCCGGCAGCCATACGCGTTTGAAAACGGCCGGGGGATTGTCGAAAGAGAGAAAAAATTTAATTGGGCCCATGAAACCGTCGGACTGCCAATGCAGGTGAAGCGGGGATGCAACCGGAACTGCTCCTATTGTGTCGAGCCCGTTATCGAGGGGAGAAAATTTGTTTTCAAAGATCCGGATTCGGTGATCCAAGAGCTTGAACGCATTGCCGGCCGATGTGACGGCGTTAAAGACATATTTTTTGTGGACACGGAGTTCAATATCCCGGATCTCGCGTATTGCACACTGCTGATCGAAAAGATCATCCGTTCCGGTTTGAATGAACGGTTTCGCTTTTCCTCTCAATTTCTGCCCGCGCCCTTTAATCACGCGTTCGCCGGGCTGCTGAGAGAGGCCGGATTTTCCGTTGTTTTGACTTGCGACAGTTTTTCAGACAGTGTTCTTGACGCAAACCGGTCGTCGCACAGGAAAAGGGACAGCCTCAGCACCATTGCACTTTGCGAAAAATTCGGCATAGACTGCTCGGTGAATCTTATTTTCGGTTTGCCGGGCGAGACCTGCGAGACCATAGACCAAACCATCGAATCGATGATAACGTACCCGCCGAATGCAATGCGGCGGTACGAATACACCCTCGGCGGAAGGATTTATCAGGGAACCCCTCTTTGCCGTTTTGTCGAAGATCAGGGGACAACCCGCCATGTATATGGAAATTGGTCCGAAGGCTTCCTCGACCCGTATTATTTTTGCTCGCCCGACCGTCCGGAAAAGGTAAAAGGATATGTGGAACAGCATTTTCCCTTTACAACAGCCTGTCAAAACTTGCATGATAGCACCGTGCAACAGAGGCTGGCCATGGTTTTCCTGGCAGATCAGGCCGACTGGAATCGTGCCGCGGAAAGATTCTTAAAGAGCGATCTCGATGCTTGCTCGGCTGTGTATGACTATCTTTTTCGCAAGCTCGTGGAATCCGGAGAAACGGAAAAAGCCATAACGGTTTCCGAACATTTCAGGGACGCCATCCTCGGGCAAGGCGGGATGGACAGATACGGGGAATATGTTTCCGTTGTTCAATATTATTTGAGCATGCTGAAACCCCGGATTGATTGACACCCAGAGGACTAAATAAATGAAGAAAGAGAAACAGGAATCATGAAATTGCAGCATACCTTTTTTATCCTTTTCATTCTTTTCGCGCTCTTTTTGAATCCGGCCCACGCCGGAAACACGGAGCCCCGGAACCGGGTAGAACGTATGGATCTGGCAGCACTGGATGAGCTGATGAAATCACAGGGGGCTCCGGATATAATCGCCCTTATGGCGGCGTGGTGCGGACCGTGTATCGAAGAACTGCCGGTGCTGAACAAGCTTTACGGGGAATATAAGAATGAGGGTTTCAAACTTGTCGGTGTCGCACTGGACCTCAAAGGGCCCTCGGCCATGCAGCCGGTTGTGGACAGATTGAATGTGAATTTTCCGATCTACTGGGTGGGAGAAGAAGCGGTTGAAGCCTACAGGATCGACAAATTGCCGATGCTGTTTGTTGTTGAAGACGGAAAGATCACTGAAAGAATACATGGAAAACGCTCTGAAAAATTTCTGAAAGAAAAAATCAGGAATATGTGTGATTCAAAAAAGATGAACCGAGGGCAGTGAGTATTTCTTTCGAATCGACGGTAAAACCACTTTCCCGGATCAAAAATCAACCTCCGGACCGGAAAACACCCCCCTGACGAACAGCAAATCGTTGCTTTGTACAGGGGGATGTTTTTTCCAAATTTTATAACGCTCAACCTAGGCTCTATTCGCCGCCGGTCCCAACCGCAAACCCTTGCGGCGTCAGGCCGGTAGCGGACGAAGTGCCGGCGATGCGCGCGAGATAGGCATTTCCCAGCTTTTCTATGTGTTTGCTGACACTGTCAAAATAGTTGAAATGCACCTGTTCTTCATCGATGATGGTTTCAAAAAGCTTCACGCTGATGCTGTCCCCGTTTTCCCTGCATACCAGAAGGAACTGGTTATAAGCGGTGATGGCATGGTCCTCCTGGCCCGCATCGAAAGGAAAAATCGTTTTGACATCCTGCCCGGTTTCGACACCTCCGGCAAGTTTCGTGGTCGGTTCGCCGCCCAGTTCTTTGACCCGCTCTGCAAAGGCTTCTGCGTGACGCATCTCATCGATTGCGATGAGCTTGAGCTTGGCTGCCATTTCTCCGAAATCCATGTCGTCCAGATTATAGTGCTGGTTCATGTATTGATGGATGGCCTGCAACTCCATGGACCGGGCTTTATTCAGGACTTCAACAACTTTTTTCTTTTTTTGTTCACTCGAGGTTTTAGCCATAATGCCTCCTATAATGGTTGAAATGAACGTTTATGCTATGATCAGGCGAGGTCGAAGCGGTCAAGGTTCATTACCTTGTTCCACGCTTCTACAAAGTCGTTCATAAACTTTTCCTGGGAATCCTCACATCCGTAGACTTCTGCCAAGGCCCGGAGTTGGGAGTTCGAACCGAAGATGAGGTCGACACGGGTTCCGGTCCACTTGAGTTCGTCGCTCTCGCGATCACGACCCTCGAACACGTCTTCGTCTTCCGCGGTTGGCTTCCACGCCGTACGCATGTCGAGCAGGTTAACAAAGAAGTCATTGGTGAGCGTCTCTGGCCGCTTGGTGAAGACGCCGTGCTGGGACTGTCCGAAGT
>JBDRPF010000061.1:0-57161 GCA_043827325.1 Pseudomonadota bacterium
AGGCGACTGTACTTGGGCAGCTCCCGTTTGTGGGTAAAGACGAAATCGATTTTCTCGATGTCTTCGGGGCGCAGTTTATTTTGGGCTTTGCCTTCGGCGTATTCGCGGTCGGCGTTGATGAACAGCACCTTGTCGCGCAGGGCGTCGGGCTTGTTTTTGTTGGCCACGATCACGCAGGCGGGAATGCCGGTACCGTAAAATAGCCCGGGCGGCAAGCTGATGATGGCTTCGATGACACCATCCTCGATGAAGATTTCGCGAATGAGCTTTTCCTTGCCGCCCCGAAAGAGCACACCGTGGGGCATGATGGTGGCCATGTGACCATCGGACTTTAGGCTGGCCAGCATGTGCTGGACAAACATGAGATCGGCCTTTTTGCCGGTCTCGGGGCACCATTCGCGAAAGCGATTGGGAAACTTCAGGGTAGCCCGGCTGTAGTTCTGGGAGAACGGCGGATTGGCAAGGACGCGGTCGAACTTTCGGATTTGGCCGTTTTCCAGAATCAGGGGATCCTCCAGGGTGTCCCCGTTTTCAATGGTAAAACGGGTGATGTTGTGCAGGATCATGTTCATGTTGCAGATCGACCAGACCGTGCCGTTGGAATCCTGCCCGTAAAGGGCCAGATCGTTGGGGTCCTGTCCCTGTTCTTCGACGTACTGGTGGGCCTGAATGAGAAAGCCACCGGAACCGGCGGTGGGGTCGTAGACCTCATTGCCCGCTTCGGGCTTGGTGAGCTGCACCAGCAGCCGAACGACCTCGGCGGGGGTGTAGAACTCGCCGCCTTTCTTGCCCGCGCTGTCTGCAAAGAACTTGATCAGGTATTCATAGGCTGCGCCGAGCAGGTCGGGAAATTCGAAATTGTCGTTGACCAGGACAAATTGGGGCTGGTTGAAGTGGTCGAGCAGGTCCTTCCACTTCTGGTCGGGGATCTTGCTCTTGCCTTTGACGGCATTGAAATCGATGTTATTTTTCAGCACCCCGGCCAGGGCGTCGTTTTCGTCTTCCACGGCGGCGATAGCCTTGTTGAGCATATTGCCGATGTCGTGCTTGAGGTGTTTGAGGGGGGGGACCTCATCACCGTTTTCATCGATCCATGACTCATGCCAGCGGGCACGGGGCGGGACGAAAAAGGTCTCGCCATAGGATGTTTTTTCTTCAAGGAGTTCTTTTAACAGGTCGGGCTGGTCCTTTAAGTGAGCAAAGTCCGTATTTTTGAGCTGCATGCGCTTGCGGTCGAATTCGTCCGAAAGGCGCTTGAGAAAGAGCATCCCGAAAATGAATTCCTTGAACTCCGAGGCGTCCATCTTGCCGCGCAAAATATCGGCCGCCTTGAAGAGGAATGATTCGAGCTGAGAGAGTGTGATTTTTTCCGATTTCATTATATGATCCTGATAACAATTGAAGGAAGTCTGGAGCGGTGATACAATTTAGCTATTTTTTTGTGCTAACTAAGTTTTTAGGGAACCCCCTTACGTCTATTCGATTATCACTTTCCCCTATATCCTTTTGAGGTCGCGGCAATAAATACAAAACCCCTCAATTCATTTTAGCGAAAAGAGGGGCCTTGTTGGATTCAAAAGCCATGGGCATAGCTCCCGGGCTTAAAGGTGTCTGGTAGTTGACATGTTCGACGAAATAACTATTTGACCTTAAATGAAAAAATCAAAAAAATCAATGGTGAAATATCTGGTTGCTGGTTACTTGTTGATAGTTCCTGGTTGCTGGATGCTCGATACAGGATGCTGGATACTTGCCAAAGGGAGAGGGAGCAAAGCTATAATTATGAATTATTAGCCGCCACGTTTAAAGTGGTACAATAAGTATCAAACAGCGCAAGATCTTGGAGGCGTGTGCATAAGTTTAAAATTTGCTTGGGGAAGTAGGGTAGTAGTTCAACGGTTGGATAGGATTTGCAGATTAACCGTGCTTAGAGAAACTCATTATAGTAACTGATCGTTCCAGATATCTCTCCTGACCCTCAGGATATCAACCATCTCAAAACCTGCGATAAGTCTGAGAAACCAGAACTTGATCATGATTGCCAGATCGAATGGTGCCTATTTGGCCATCAGATGCCCGACCGCCGCCTCCAGCCCGTCAATTGAGAGCTCGAACATGGGGAAGATCTGACGGATGGTTGAAATGGTTTTGGTGTAGTCCCACATATCAGCGGAAACGGGATTCAGCCAGACACAGTGGGGAAAGGTTATGGCCAGAAACTTCAACTGCTCGATACTCGGTTTTCCACTGCGCTCTTTAATATATATCGAGCCGTCCGCCGCCATGAGTTCATAGGGGGCCATGCTGGCGTCACCCACCATGATCAGGCGGGTTTCCGGATCAAAGGCAGCGAATTCCTGAACGCTCTGCGGTTTGTAGGTCCGTGTGTAATCTTTCCAGAGGACGTCATACACAGTGTTGTGGAAGAAATATGTTTTCAGATCCTTGAACTGATGGCGGGCATAATCAAAGAGTGTCTGAACAACCGGTATGTAAGGGTCCATGGACCATCCGCCGTTGTCGATGGCAAGAATGATCTTGAGACGGTTTTTAAGGCTCCTGGAAAAGACGATCTCGATCTCACCGCAATTTTTCATGGTCTGGTAAATGGTTTCGTCGATGTCGACTCTGTCTTTGGGACCGGACGGTATCATGTTGCGAAGCCTTTTCAAGGCTTCACCCACCATGTTCTGCGTCAGCGGCCCTTTCAGCGAATAGGCCTTGTATCTTCTTTCCAGTGCGACTTTCACTGCAGACTTGTTCCGTGATACGCCGCCCACGCGCATTCCGCCCGGATGATGCCCGGAGTGGCCGGTCGGGGAAGTCCCGCCCGTGCCGATCCATGTTGCGCCGCCTCTGTGGCGTCCTCTCTGATCGTTAAGCCGGGCCTTGAAGTATTCGAGCAACTCTTCAGGTGTCAGGCGGATCAACTCCGACGCATCGATGTCAAGTTCTGCGGCAAGGGCGGCGGGGTCTTTCAGCCATTCATCCAGCAGTGCCCGGGCGACCTCATCCAGCTCCAGGCCTTCGGAGTCCGGCATTTCCGCCCCTTGAAACCGATGGGCGAAAACCTGGTCGAAAAGATCGAAGTGTCGTTCACTTTTCACAAGAATCGCCCGGGCGGCGGTGTAAAAATCGTCCAGGGAATTGATCAGCCCCATGTTCAGGGCTTTTTGCAGGGTCAAAAACGAGGTGGGGCTGACCGGCATCCCGGCATTCTTCAAATTGTAGAAGAAATCGATAAACATATGAATCCCCAAAAGCGTTGTAAAGACAAGGCCATGCCGACCACGTTTTGAACTTCCTGGCACCTAATACCGGTTCGGATTACTCACGCCCTCCGCCGCCCGGTTGTAATCCTGGCTCTTTTTGAACAGAACGCCCAGAAAAGGAACCTCGCCTTTAGCCAGCCCCTTTGGTTTAAAGTCGGGATCGGCCCTCAGCGCCCGAATCCAGTTGATCAGCTCTCTTGTGGCGGGTTTCTTTTCGACGGCGTCGATATCCCGCAGCCGGTAGAATGCCGATATCGCGTTTTCCATCAGCGTTGCGTCGATATCCGGAAAATGGACTTTTATAATCTTGCGCATCATTTTTGGATCCGGAAAAGCGATGTGATGGAAGTTGCACCTGCCAAGGAACGGATCGGACAGGTCCTTTTTGGCGTTGGATGTGATGATTATCACCGGGCGGTGCCGGGTCGTTACGGTTCTGTCGATTTCGATGATATCAAATTCCATCTGGTCGAGGACGTCGAGCATGTCATCCTGGAAGTCGGTGTCCGCCTTGTCTATCTCGTCGATCAATAGGACGGTCCGCGTGTCTGACGTGAAGGCCTGGCCGATTTTGCCCATTTTTATATACTCTTCGATATTGCTGACATTTCTGGTGGAATCCCCGAAGCGGCTGTCGTTCAGCCGCGTCAGGGTGTCATACTGGTAAAGGGCGTCGACGAGTTTCATGCTCGACTTGACGTTCAGCACAATCAGCGGCATTTCCAGACTTTCCGCGATGGCGTGGGCAAGCATGGTTTTGCCGGTACCCGGTTCCCCTTTCAGCAACAACGGCATTTCCAGGGCCATGGTTATATTTACGATGCCGGCAAGCTCGTCATCCAGGACGTATCGCGTCGCCCCGATAAATTTTTGATTGGCAGTGTTTTCGGTCATTGAAAACCTCACATGTTTGTTTTTTTAAACTGTTTAATGGATAAGACTTTTTTAGCCCCGTTTTTTACCGTTCAGATATATTTCAACCAAAATGTCTAATGGTATCAGATACTTTTCTTGTCAACCTAAGCACCTTCATTGCCAGGTCAAGGCTCAAGGAGCCCGTACCGCAGCTCGGGGTAATCAACGATTGGGCCACTATTCTCGAGGGGGCAAACCCCAGCGCTTCGACCTGCCGGGCTTTTTCCTGCCAATCGCCAACCAGTGAATCAATGGTCGCCCTTTCAATATCTTCCGGATTTCCCGTGGGAACAATCCCCCATGCCAGGATGCGGCCGGAATCGAGAAATTTTTTGATCTGGTCCCCGTAGAGTATAAACCGATCAAAGTAGGCGTACGCGTCGAAACTGACGATATCCACAGACGATTCCAGAAGTATCGCCCAGTCGGCATTCGAGCAGACGTGTATCCCTGCGAGACCGCCTTCCGAATGAACGGCCGCGATCACTTCCTCGAAACACGATGAGACCGCCTCACCGGATATGCTGATGTATGCGGATGAACCAAAACCGGCCAGGGCAGGTTCATCGAAAAAAATGATGGCCGGGCACCCGAAATCTGAAAGCTTTTTGACCTGCCATCTGGCTTTCTGGGAGATAAGCTTGACGGCCGCATCCCGCAACGTCTCGTCGTAAAAAACGGCCTTTCCGTTTTGATCGGTTAAACCCAGACCGAATGTGATGGGTCCGGTGATCTGCCCTTTCACCGCAACCGGCGCGTGGGAGAGATTTTTCAGACGTTCCAAAAGGGCATAAAAACCGCCGGCCACATCATCGGTCAGCGCGAACCGCGAGCCGTCAAGATCTGCCTCCCCGTTAACAACAGCCAAATATTCCTCATAGAATTTCAAAAGATCCGCTTCAAAATTCAGACTTGCCGTGTCGACGAAATGTTTATCATTTTTAAGCGTGTGTCCCGGCATCCCCGGCAAAAATTGGGGGATCATGCCCTCCTTTTTATGTACCGGCAGTTGAGCCCACGCCGGGATTTCAGGCGTGTGTTTGAAAACAAGTTCGGCGGCCTGGTCGTGAGCCTCTAAGGGAAGGCTTCCCACCAGAAGCGGAAGGCCGTTTGGCTGTAATGTTTTGTTCATAGGTCGGGCTCCCTATTCTTTAGATAGTTTGCAGTTTAAAGGATAAATTATCACGAGCCCGATTTTATTACAAGTCACCGGGCGGAAATCGATTCGGTAATAGATTGACCCAAAGGGGTTAAACAACCCGGATGGAATAGATTGACACTTAAATTTCCAGATGTTATATTTAAATTTCGTTCGAGGGCCTCTTTTTATAACATCTCGGTTCGATTCCAAAAACGCAGCCCTTGGTCCTGAAAATTTTCGGCAATACAGCAGGAACCCGGCGGCGTGTTGACGTTAGAGGTTTTTTGTGGCTGACATCATTTCGCTTGGCGACAAGCTGAAACAAACAAACGAAGAAAAGAACGCCCTGATACGAAAGCAAAAAATTCTGGCTGTTCGGAAGGTGTTTCAGTGCACGCAGTGCGCTTTCAAATGCGAGAAATGCGGCACGCAGATAAACCCGCCTGAACAGGTTATGGAAAGCAAATCCGGCGTCAGGGTCCCTTACCGCTTCTGCGAGAGCTGCTCGGAGGAATATATGGATTACATCGAGCGGCTTCAGGGCAAGGGAGACCCGGACCGCTACTGGCACAATGACGACTGGCTCGATGCCTGGAAAAAATGGATTGATTATCAGAGCGTCATGGACCGTTATTTGCGATCAAAAGAGTTCATGGAACTTTTGCGGGAACTGAAGAATATCAGTTCTGATGAATAGGAGGATTGTATGTTTGGAATTGGAATGCCGGAACTTATTATCATACTCGTGATTATCCTGATTATTTTCGGTGCGGGCAAACTTCCGGAAATAGGGGCGGGTATGGGCAAAGCCATAAAGAATTTTAAGGGTGCAACCTCAGACATCGATAAAGATAAAAAAGAAACCGAGCAGATCGAAGAGAAGAAGAATCAATCTTAACGGGTTTTTTCAGAGCCGAAAAAGAGAGCGCTGCCCCCACAGTCTGACGTCGGCGGGTTCCATGCCTCCCGGGACTTCGGCAGCTCGCTTCGACCTGAAACGTTGACGAACCCGGTCGAGCCGATCTAATGCACGCTTGAAACAGATCAGGCTTCAGCCGCTCAATTTGCTGTAATATTAACCCCTTCAAAGGGTAACCCGAAGCCGGACTCTTCCCCTCTCCCTATCCCCGAAAACGTGATTTCCGCCGAGCTTCAACACGCTACGGGGTGTTGAATTTTGCCCACTCAGGCGGATAAATCATAGCCTCCGGGCTGTAGAACCATTTTTCGCCTTTTAAAAGATACCTCTCTGATTTGAACCGAAAAATTTAGAAAGGAATGTCATCATCCTCTTTTCCCGGGCGAGGCGGCTCCATGTATTCCGGCATCGTTGACGGCCCCGGCGGACTGTATGTGTCCCCCCCGCCTTTTGTGCCGAGCATTTTCATTTCGGAGGCAATAATTTCAGTGGAATACCGGGTAATACCATCCTTTTCCCACGAGCTTGTCTGAATCCGGCCCTCAACGTAGACCTGCCTGCCCTTGGAAAGATATTCCCCGCAAATTTCACCCAGTCTGCCGAATGCCGTAATCCGGTGCCATTCCGTCCGTTCCTGCATCTCTCCGGTGTTTTTGTCCTTCCATTTCTCCGAGGTCGCCACACTGAATTTAGCCACTGCCGTACCGCCCGGTGTGTAACTGACTTCCGGGTCTTTTCCCAGGTTGCCGACGATAATCGCCTTGTTAATCATTCCCTACCTCCCTCAATTTTGAAAAATGCGCACGTGTACCTGGGATTAGATACATAAATCCGGCGAGGATGTCAATCAATGCAAAGGGGGCCTTTGGTTGATCGGAAAAGATTCCATGAACCGGCAGGGCTTCAACCGGCAAGAGCCGTGGGGCGGATCGAAGATGTGGATACCAACAAATCCGTCTCTATCTCAGGCGGTTGCACCGTGGCCGCCTCCGATTTACATTCCATGATTATGCCCCCAAATTCTTATTTAGTCCTTCCAGAAGCAAACCAAAGCCGAGTCCTTTGAGCGCGGATCTCTGCTACCCGGTTACTCTCCAGCGATTTCTTTAAATGCTAAAAGCGCTTTCGGGAACAGGCGGCGTATAATGACCTCTTTATCCATCCCCTTTGCCGCTTCGTATAGTTTAAAATCGGGATGGGTCGATGCAAGCACCGGGAGTTTGTTTTTGCAGAGTGCCTTTATATTGTCAACGTCACGGACCATTTCAAGAAGGCGATGCTTCTCACACGGGTAACTGCCGAGCCATCCCAGACGTCTCATCATTTCAAAACGCACCTGATCCGACAAGAAAAGATGGATGTCCATGACCCTCATCTGTGCTTCTTTTTCGAGATAATAAAATTTCAGCGGTTCTCCAATTCCAAGCACGCCCATTATCAGTTCGTAAAAAGGAATCGCGTTTTTCTCTCCCGGCAAAGCCAGGAGATAGAGGGTCCTGTCTGACAGGTCCGGGAGCGTTGTTTGCCGGCTGTACTGCTCCCCGAAACGTCTGTGCCAGTAGCCGAAACCCCTTTCTTCAACGGTTTTGGTTCGATATGCCTGAAGGTCGACTATTTTCGTCATGGGAAAATGAGCCCATCTGAAACCACTTATAGTGTTGTGTCCTACAAATAAGTTGCAAAATTAATGTCACTCCCGCGCAGGCGGGAGTCCAGAAAAATAATCTCTGGATAGCGCTAAAGGTTGCGCCGTTCGGCTTGAAAAACTGCACTGCGTGCCCCGCTTTCGCGGGAATGACGGACTGACCGATTTCAAGGATAGTCAGAAATGATTTGCAACAAAAATCTGGGACACGACACTAGTTAACGATAACATCAATTGAGCTTTTCGCCCAACTGAAGTATAGTCAGTATAACGCCTGTGGTTTTGTTTTTCAATGCAAACCCTGTAATTTTCCGGAAATCATCAAAAAGTGCAAACAGCCCGGCTACATGGTTTCTCTGGCCGGGGCTGTCAAGAAGCACGTGCGGGTCCCGGTCATTGCGGCGGGGCGAATCTCCACACCGGCAAAGGCGGAATCCATCCTGGCCGGGAATAAAGCGGACCTGATCGGGCTGGCCCGCATGCTGTGGGTTGACCCGGAATGGCCGAAAAAGGCCAGGAAAGGGGATGACAGGGCTGTCCTGAAGTGCAGCCCGAAATGCGACGCGTGCATGCAGTTGGTGATGCAGGGAAAGCCGGCTTTTTGCCCGAGATGGAGCAAGGAGAATCGGAGGGTATATCAGGAACTGTTTAAGTAGAAGTCATCAAATAAAATACACAGACAATTTACCAAAGAAACAGAGCCCGGATATTTTTTCAAGAGGTTTTCATATGCACGAACAAACAGCCAAGATTGATGAACTATTGCCGATCCTCCATGACATGTATAACAAAAAAATTCCATTTAACAAATTGCTCGGACTGCGGATCGAATCTCTGGAGATAGAAAACATTCGCGTAGCGTTTGATATGAAGGAAGAGTTGGTGGGCAATTACGTGCACGGCATTTTGCACGGCGGGGTGATTTCCGCGGTTTTGGACACGACCGGGGGACTCATTGCCTCCCTGGGCGTTCTTCAGAAAATGGAGGGACAGCCGGTAAAAGAGGTCGGAAAACGACTGTCAAGAATAGGGACCATCGACCTGCGTGTGGACTATTTGAGACCGGGCAGCGGAAAGCAATTTGTTGCCACAGGTTCGATCATGCGGGCCGGAAGAAAGGTCACGGTCACGCGAATGGAACTGCACAACGACCAGGACCTGCTAATCGCGGTGGGGACGGGGACGTATATCGTCGGATAATAGAAGCTGTTTCGGATTTAAGAAGCTCAACAGTCAAACAGCCCTCCCGGCGGATAGAACACCGCCGGGGGCATGAGAAAGGATGGCTATTTCTTTTTCAGCGCTTTTTTGAGTGCGGCTTTGTGAAACTCCCCGGCCAAATGCACAGGGCTTTTCCCGGAAATGGGATCCCAGGCAGACGGATCTGCCACGCAAAAATATTGCACTACAAGGCCGATGCGCACGGCGGCCTCTTCCACCGGCAGGCCCGCGACACGCAGTGCGGCATCCCAGGTCGCTCCGCAGGGGGCGCCGCGAACCACCTCGATGCGGGCAATCCTGCTGTCCGCGACTTCCACTGAGAATGCCGGTGTGCCGAACAGATCTCCATAGCGGCCCAGGCTGACCTGCCTGGGAAGGCCGCATCAGGTCGGCGGCGTGTGAACCCCTTCTTCCCGCATTTTTTTCCCGGAGGCGACCACCGGAATTTTCCTTTCGCGGCAAACAGCGGCAAGGTCATGGGAGAGGTCCGGGTGTTTTAAAAAATCCAGCACAAGGTCTGCCTGAATCGTATCGGGCAGATAGTCCATGGCGTTATCGATGACCGGCGGCAGCGGCGCATCGATGGAAACAATTTCAAGGACAAATTGATCGTCCCCGTATTTTTTGATTCCGGCAATTTTTTTTTCACCGCTGCCGTTTTGCTGAAAAACCACGATTTTTTGCGGTGTTGGCATTGTTTTATTGTCGTCCCTGCAATTTTTATCCGTCATTGTTCATTCCAGTTTTCAGATTCGATCTGCTCAAATTTCTTTTCAAAGATCTTGCGCTGCGCTTCAAAGGTGTTTGTGGCAGTTTCGAGTTCGTCAAAGAGCCGGTCAATGGTGGTCCGGCAGGTGTGAATCGAACGGGACAGCGCGGCGATTTTCTCGCCGTTCCGGTCCTGCGAGGCCGTCATCATTGTTGTGCTGAGTTCGTCGAGATTTTTTTCATGCTTTTCAATGTCTTTTTCTGTTTTTGAAATTCTTTGTTCGAGCGGCTTGAGAACGCTGGCGCGTTCAGCGATAAAGTCCGAGCGCCGGCGCTTTACCTCTTTCCGGGTCGGTTTTTCACGGTGTTCAGGTTCAGCACGATCCGCGGCGTTCTCTTGAACACTCCCGTTTTCTTCTCTCCAACCGTCTTTTTCCAGAAACCGTTGGTAACTTCCTTCAAAGACGCCGACACGGTCGTTTTGAAACACGACAAGTCGTTCAGCCAGCGTGTGAAGAAACATTTCGTTGTGCGTCACCATTATTACCGTTCCGTCGAAGCTGTCGATGGCGGCAAGCATCGCGTCGCAGGATTCCATGTCAAGATGGTTCGTCGGTTCATCGAGCAGCAGAAGGTGAGCGGGTGTTACAAGAAGTTTTCCCAGCATCACCCTGCTTTTTTCTCCACCGGAGAGCACGCTGATTTTTTTCAGGGCGTCGTCACCCGAAAAGAGCATTGCGCCGCAGATATTCCGCGCCAGTTGGCGATCCACATCCGGGTGTGAGAAAAGAATTTCCTCCTCGACGGTTCTCGATTCCACGAGATTTTTGATGTTGGACTGCTCAAAGACTCCCCATTCAACGGCAGGATTCCACGCGATTTCACCCCGCTGCGGTGTAAGTGCGCCTGCCAGAAGTTTGAGGAGCGTTGTCTTGCCTTTCCCGTTTTTTCCGATGACGCAGATACGGTCCCGGTTGCCTACCGTGATGTTGAAATCTCTGATCAGCGGTTTTTGATGATCGTATGAAAACGAAATGTTTCGAACGCTCAGGGTGGACTTTCCGTTGAAAGCGCCGCTTCGAAAAGAAAAGTCAAGGGTTTTGAGCTTTTTGAGCTTTTCTTTTTTCTCCATCTTTGCAAGGGTTTTAATTCGCGACTGCACCAGGTTTGCGAGCCGTGCCTTGGCCCTGAACCGGGAGATGAACTGATCGACTTCCTTTTGGCGCCGCTCGTCTTTGATGCGGGTCTTTTCATATATTTCTTCATCCTGCGCAATCTGTGCATAGTACTTTTCTGTATTGCCGGAGATTTTGCGGATTTTTGTGCGATGGATACCCAGCGTGTGGGTAACCAGTTTGTCCATAAAGCCCCTGTCGTGGGTGATGAGCATCAGTTCGCGGGGCCAGGCGGACAGAAACCGTTCCACCCAACGGATGGAAGTGATGTCAAGATAGTTGGTCGGCTCATCCAGAAGTAGAAGGTCGGGTTCGGATATGAGCACTTTTGCCAGATTGAGACGCACCTGAAACCCACCCGAAAATTCATCGGGGTGACGCTGCAGGTCATGCTCTGAAAAACCCAGACCGGCAAGGATCTTCTCGACTTTCCAATACTGATCCTGTTCCATTGCCGGAAGCGCCTTCGCGCACTCCTCCATAACGGTATGTTCCGTAAATTCGAGCTGTTGCCGAACATAGCCGATTCGGTAGTGGCGGGGTACCGCGACCGTCCCGGAATCGGGGTGTTCCTCGCCGGTTATCAGACGGAACAGGGTGGTCTTGCCATGCCCGTTTCGACCGACCATGCCGACTTTTTCGCGGGAATTGATGTTAAAGCTCGTCTCTTTGAAAAGCAGATTGATCCCGAAGCTTTTTGTGAGGTTTTCAACGTTGATCATTTAGGTATTCCGGATACTTTTGAGCAAATGTTTCGTAAATTTTGGGCAGATACATCATGACTCCTTTCGTTTTCAATGCGTCGCTCGATATTCCTGATGAAATACCGGAAAGAGTTGGCCTGCGATTTGCATGGATTCGTACAAATCCTGAAGATATAATGGGCGAAAATACGGTTTTGTCAACCCCCTCTTCATTTTATAGACATTTTGAGATTTTTCGAGCGAAATTTTATCAGATACCGTCAACCGCTGCTGTTGAACCGAAAATGCAATTTCATGTCCGGGGTTCAAAAGATTGAACGTAAAAAATGTTGATATACCGAATAGTTAATGAGAAACAAGGATGGGTGAAGGCACCCGGTTCAAAATATTGAACTTTTTGGAAGTGACACTATTAGCCGTACAATCAAGTGGTTATACAATTCTCCCCTTGGCGCGGTTAAAAAATTTGAACCCGGCGCACCCTGCGAGCCGGCCGGCGAGCGGGAAACAGGCGGATCATAAAATGAAGCCCTGTTGTGTTGAAAAAACATAACTATTTGAAAATAAATATAATTTAAATTGTCCGATGCGCGATATGTATTTTTTCATCAAAATTGGCAAGGTATTTGCATATACAACTTGGCAACCTAACCTAACAATTTCTTCATCTGTTTTTCTCCTTAAAAGCTAACCGGAACGTTTCCGGTTAGCTTTTTTATTCGCCTCCCCGCCGATTCCGGCGGTTAGCTCCATTAAGGTATTACGACACAGCCTCGAAAGCGGGAATCCGATAAAAGATACCCGGAATGATTTAAAACTTTCGGAGTATCCAAATCAATACGTGATCGTAATAAAGCCTGATCATCTATGGCCGGGTTTCCAATCCTATTAATACATGATACAATTGATACCATCATGAGACATTTATGTCCTTTAAAAGGAGCATCACCATGCCGCTTAGATTACCGGACAATTTTCACGACTGGCTTGTAGACCTGCGTCGGCATTTTCATCGGATTCCGGAAAGGGGGTATCGAGAGAATAAGACGGCGGCAAAAATCTGCGAAGTTCTCGAGACCCTCGACATCCCTTTTCAATCCGGAGTCGGGCAAACCGGCGTCGTGGCGCGGTTGGCCGCAGACCGGCCCGGGCCGATGGTGGCCTTTCGGGCGGACATGGACGCGCTGCCGCTGACAGAGGCCAACGATGTTCCCTACAAATCTCAGCACAAGGGTTATATGCACGCCTGCGGCCACGACGGGCATATGACCATTGCGCTCGGAGTAATCCGGTGGCTTGTTGAAAGGGGATGGCCCGAGGAAGGTTCCGGTGAAATCCTCTTTATCTTCCAACCGGCGGAAGAGGGTGGGGCCGGCGCCAAAGCCATGCTGGAAACCCGCAGTTTCGATGCATGGCCGGTGGAAGCTGTTTTTTCGGGGCACATGTATCCCACGCTTGCCGTGGGTGATATCGGTATCGCTCCAGGGGTTTCCAATGCAGCCGCGGATGTTCTCAAAATCCGTATAAAAGGCAAGGGCGGTCACGGCGCCTATCCACACCAGTGCAAGGATCCCGTTGTGGCGGGAGCTCATGTCGTGACTCAGATCCAAACGCTCATCAGCCGCGACCTGCCGCCGCTTGAAAGCGCCGTGCTCACCATCGGTCAATTTCACGCGGGCACCGCTTCGAACATCATACCCGAAGATGCCCTTCTGGAGGGCACCCTTCGAACGCTCTGCCCGGAAATCCGGGCGCAGACATTAAGACGCCTGAGGGAGCTGCTTAAAGGCGTGGAAGTGTCATACGGCATTCAGGTGGAACTCGACCTCAAACCGGGATACCCGGTGCTGGTCAACAATTCCGAACTTGTGGCCTTTATGAAGGCCTCGGCCGCAGAAGTCCTGGGCAGCGAGCATGTCCATACGCTCCAGCCCCGAATGGGTGCCGAGGATTTTGCCTACTTCTGCGACAGGTGGCCCTGCGTGATGATCGGGATAGGGTGTCATGACCCGGAAAAGGGTTTTCAGCACGGTCTTCACTCTCCTCATTTCGATTTTGACGAAAGAGTGCTGGATGTGGGGACGTTGCTTTTCGGACAGATTCTTACGCGGTATATTGAAAAAAACAATTAAAAAATTCGCAAGAGATAATCCTCCTTTGGAATCGAGGTGTAGGACGCAATGTCAGGGAGGCCGAGTGATTTTCTGGCAAAAGTGAACAGCCGATCGTAATCAAAGCGCAGACCCATTTTTTCGTAGTATTTTTCTAAAATCCTTTTCGGCCGGAACGCTTTGAACCTGCAGGGTATGGAAAGGACCGGGATGTTTTTTCGTGCAATTATTTTCAAGATGTCGTCGTTGTTGTAGGTTATCAAGGGCCTGAAAATGGTGTACCCCTCCTCCATCTTTAAAAGCGGATAAAAACGCTGGGCGGTTTCCTTGAATCGCGCACTTTTTTCAATCCCTTCCCCCTGCCGTGAATCGGAAAGCATGTCATTGAGCAAATGCTCAACAGCGTAACTGACGATGTCCCAGAGGGAGTAGTTGACGATGAGTATCAGATTGCCCCAGTCCTCTACCGAGTGGGCAAGAATGCGTTGGAGCAACGCTTTTCGCAATTTCTGACACACAAGGCACGGGTCTTTTGAATCCGTCAAAAGGTCATCCGTTTTTTCAACGTCGTGCCATATGATATTTACACCCCGCTTCTGCCAGTACGATTCAATCCGGTCTTTTTCTTCATCGGTGTACCGGTGAACCGGAAAGGTTCCGGCATGTGCCGAAAAATCGAATCCGAACTCGACTCCCGCCTGTTGGATAAAATCCATTGCCACAGACGAGTCCTTGCCGCCTGAAAATAACAGGATTATATTTTTGTCCTGAAATTCCTTCAGTGTTGATTGATGTGTTTTTTTCCAAAAGGAATAGCCGGTTTCCGAATGCATGGGTATCTCCTTGATATAGCAGTTGTCAAAACAACGTTTCGTTTCAGCCGGCCGACGTGCTAAATCTTTGTTCCAGAAGTGATTCAATCGGAACATATTTATGGAAAATGTTCAGGTTAGGGCCGTGATACGGTTAAGACGGCGGAATCGTTGCATAAGCGCTTTACGTGTTGACGGCCGACTTTCACACCGAGTCCGGGGCCTTCCAGCGGACCAGCCTTTCCGCGCAGTCCAAAAGTGACATTTTCGAGGGTTGTATTTTCTTTCAAGAGGAATTCGTCATAGGAACCGTCGTAATATACGGCGTCCCGGCACAGAAGGCACAGCACCCTGCCCGCGGCGGAAAGAATACCGGATTCTCCAAGCTGGCACCCGATTTGAAACGGAATCCCATTTTCCCTTAAAAAATCGATAATCTTGAACGAATTCCTGAATCCGCCGCACTTGGACAACCTGACGTTTACCATGTTGTAATAACCTTCTTTAATAATCCGCATCACTTCTTCCAGCGTGCATGCCGACTCGTCCGCCATGAGCGCCACGCCGAGACGCTGCATCAAGCCGGAAAAATCGGCAATGGCCAGTTCATTCGGCATCATCGGCTGTTCAACGGCCTTGATTTTGTATTTCTGAATCAGGGGAACATGGTTTAAGGCCAGCGCGCTGTTCCAGGCGCAGTTGATATCCACTCTTAGATCACAATTCGCGCCGAACTCCGAGTGGACCGCTTCGATGATCCCTTTGTTTTGTGCGAGGTCTTTTCCGAATTTCAGCCGCAAGGTGTTTATTTCCATTGTCTTGATCAATCGGCATAATTCCAGGATCCTTTGCTTGCCGGCGAGGGGAATCGGGACCCCGTAATGGACATGGCCGGTAAAGAAATCTCCGGGAAAATATTCTATAATATTTTTGCCCTGACTGTGGCCGAATGCATCCAGCAGCGCTGTTTCAAGGGCGCAGATCGCGGCATTGTGTTTTTTTCCGTTGGGCAGTCCATCGATAAAATCCCATATCCGAGAAATATCATTCACCTCCCACGGGAAATTGTCCAGTCCGGTGAAGCAACGTATACTCTGCACGGCGCTTTCCTGTGTCTCTCCCGTCACGTAAGACCGGGGTGCGCCTTCTCCAGTTCCGATTATATCTCCTTTTTGTGCGATGACTTCGACCACGATGTTTTTAACCGAAGATCTTTTTCGGAGCGCGTGAGAAAAATCGACTAAAAAAGGAAGCCTTACACGGTAGGCTCTTATCTCGTCTATTTTCATAATTCTATTTTCATATCGATCTGTTGTGATTTGCTATCGGATTCATTGACAGGAAGGATCAGCGTAAAGGTCGTCCCCTCATTGACGTTGCTTTGCACTTCTATGGCCCCGCCGTGATCCTGCATGTTTTGATAGGCGATAAACAGGCCGAGACCGGTCCCTTTATGCATGTCGCTCTTGTGCTTCGTGGTAAAATAGGGATCAAAGATCTTATCCACCATGGACTGAGGAATCCCGACGCCGTTGTCTTGGATTTCAATGTGAACAAAAGGGGGTTTTCCTTTGTCTTTGCAATTCCGTGTCACAAAAGTGATTTTTCCCCCTTCAGGAGTGAAATCAACCGCATTTGAAAGAAGATTCAGCACGACCTGTTTCATCTTTTCGGAATCCATCCACAACTGCCCGATGTCCGGGTCGAATTGGGAAGAAACGGTGATGCGCTTGGCACGGGCCTGGGGTGAGACGAGTAGAATCATTTTGTTGATCAAACTGTGAGGGTCGGTTAATTCAAAATGGGGCTCACTGGTCTTCACCAGGTCCAGAAGTTCGGTGATGAGGTTGTTTACACGGTTGGTCTCTTCCATTGCGATTTTGTGAAAGTCATTCCGAAATTCTTCATCATCGTATTTCGTGGGAATCATCTGGATGAAGGTTCCTATGGCGGTCATGGGGTTCTTGATTTCATGGGCCAGTCTCGCAGCCAGGTGGCCCAGAAAGGAAAATTTTTCCGACCGGCTCAACAGCGCATGCGATTGTTTGAGTTCCTTCATCTGTTCCTGGAGCCTGCTGTAGAGCGTTGCGTTTTGAATGGCAATCGCAATTTGCGGCGCGAAAATTTCCAGTGTTTCGCGGGTCTCTTTCGGCACACCGGTCCCTTCAACAGCGTCGGTGGCAATGACGCCGATCACCTTGGAACGGGTGATGAGGGGAACCACGTACACGGAGGTTGGATTCCCGTAAACAAGCATGATGTTGTCTTTTTTCAGCCGCGAAGTTTTTACTTCAGGGACATACTCGGGACGACCGGTACTGGCAACTCTTGCCAGGATATTGCTCACCCGGTTCAGCGGGACCCTGTAATTTTTCACCTGATCCGGAATTTCACCCTCAAAGCCCGCGCCGTGGATATATTCAAGGTTCCCTTCTTCTTCATTCACCAGCATGATGATGGCGCGGTTGATCCTGCAGACGTTGGACAGCAGATTCATGATTACGGTCAGCAGTTTTTCCAGGTCCAGCAGTGAGAGGATCGCCTTTCCGGTGTCCTGTATGGCTAAAAGCTGCTTTATCTTTTGATTCAGCTCGATATTCAATCGGTTGATCTCTTCATATTTTTGTTCGATGAGCTTTTTGTCTTCTTCCATTTCCACAATCGTGTCTACGAGAACCGATTTTGACGTAAAAAACCGGGTGTAAATCTCTAATAACAGGTTCTTGGTCGGCCACCGCATATGGTATTCGCAATAGGGACCTCCTTCGAAATAGCAGCATTTCTCTGTTAACGTCAGTGGTGTTCCGCTCCAGACCAGCGGCAGAAACGTATAGGTACCCTGGTTCACCAGACACACGTCTTTGGTGACCTCCATGTGGGGCTCCCAGTGCAGGCGAAGAACGGCCGAGTTCGTCTGGATTTGGACCAATTCTACCCGCTTGCTCCGGTTCCACTTGTCATTTACTCTTTGAAGATGGTTGAGACCCCTTTTGTGAGATCCAAAACTTTTTATGAGTATTCTCTGAACCCAGCCCATGTCGAAGTGCTGCACGGCATATCTGGCTATTTTGTAGGCTGCCAGGGGGTCATTCAGAATCGACCGGGCGCGTTTGTATAACTCGGATATGACATCACAGGAGATCCAGTTGTTGGGATCCGTCAAAAAGGCTTCCGGATTCTCCAGGCTGTCAATCTCGGGATGAAGATTTCCCAGGAGGCCCCTGCAATCCCCGTTGTTATGTTTTTTTACATAGCCGAATATGGCCCGGGTATTTATGCAGCTCGTCTCTTTTTTCATAATTTTAAAGCGACAACGTCCTCGTGCTTCTTTGTCCGGACATCAATGGTTGATATTTTTTTATTAACTCCGGTACCCGGTTGCGAAACACGGAAAGGCTTTCCCCATGTGCATTGATAATTTCCCTGTCATTTCCCCTGTAACATATTTCAGGAACCATTTCATCCATTAGCGCATCTGTCGGGAGCCGAAAGAAAGGCATTATTCTTCGAAAGGCGTTGTTTAGTGTATGCGTGTGATGAGACAGTTCGAAGATTTTTCGCATGTATGAGAGAACGGTATCGAAACCAAGATTTTTTGATGGCTGCCGGACAATGTTGGGTTCGAATACCCCCACATTATCGAATTGAATGTCGGATGACGTTCGGGCAACATCAAAAATCCGGGTTTTCGGGTACACCCGGCACTCTCCAATTTTAAAGACATATCCGCCGGGCCCCCTGTGCCTTGACAGCTTTTTAACAAAAGCAAGACTCTCTTCCAAATCCGTTTTAGTATCTCCCGGATATCCGGCTATCATGAAAACCATCATGGGGATTTCATGTTTGACGGCCGCTTTGAAAATAGCCGTCATATTAGAAAGGTAGTTGTGGTAATGATCTCTATCCCTGACCTTGTTCATTCGCCTTAATGAATCATAACTGGCAGATTCGAACCCGATCGCCATAATTTCGCATACATCTGCCATGCCGCCGATGATTGACGGGTCCAACGCATCACAGCGGGTTTCAAAGCTGATTTTTAGGCCTAAAGATCGCAGGAAGGGGAAAAAATCGAACGATTTGAAGAGCGCATCACTGATGAGCAGACGATGTGTCTGGCTTTGACGGACAAGGTTTGTCAAGTCCTTTCGGACAATATCGACAGGTACAATTTTCCTGTGCGGTCGAATAAATTCTTCCATGCAGAAAGAACACCGGTAGGGGCATCCCCGGCTGAAGGCATAAGGGAGTATATCATACGCCTTTGGATGCCGCAGCAGTTCCAGGTTGATCGGCGCCTTTTTATGGAGATCAAACCGCAAATTTTTACTTGATAACTTGATCTGACCATTTTCCTGCCATGCCAAATTCGGTATCGCTGTGTTTCTCGGGTCTTTACCTTTTTCCAGGCATTCGATGATCTTCAATGCCGGTTCTTCGCCTTCACCAATTACGATGAGATCAACGGTTTGGGTTCGTGCAAATATCTCTTCATAGTAAACGGTTGGGAAATATCCTCCCAAAAAAATAAAAATATCAGCGTTGAGCGCCCTGATAAGGCCGCACAGATGAATCACTTCCTCGGCCTGCGATATCGCGGTACATGAAATGCCGATTCCTGTTGGTTTTAATCGGGCAAGGTCTCTTAGAAATTTCCGGTAAATCCGATCTTTTCCTTCCCGGGTAAGGGGGATGCCAAAATCTACGGGTAGGGAAATAATTTTAATTTCTGTCTCAGGGCGGTTCTGTTTTACAAAACTTGCCACCTCCATGATGGGCAGGGGATACGCCGGCACATACATGTCAATATTTTTTGAAATCGGCTCGATGAATAATATCAATGCGGTCGCCTGCTTTGAGTTTCAATCGGTTTCTTTATGTGTTCACCATCCGAATAAATCCCGAAAAATAAATTCGGGTTGGCACCGGTCATGACGCTGCGCCAAGAGAAGGTTCCAGCCGTAGACCGGTTGAAGGCACGGCCACCTCTGCGCCGGCCGGTGAAAACATGTCCAATGCCGGATATTTTTTCCACTGATACCATCCTTCAGGGTGTTTGTATATGTAATCTTCCATGCATTTCAGCACTACTGCTCCGATAGACATATCTTTGGATCGCCGGAAACGTTTTGCCATTTCTTCAAACGACGTTGCAATGAATTTGTACCGGTGCCGGTGATCTCTGTGCATCACACCAAAAACAACGGCAGCCGCACACCTTTTAGATAAAATATTGATCGTTCTGTCCAATTGAATCTGTTTGCCAAGAAAAAATATTCTATTTTGACGGCAAGGCCTCCACTCGTCTATTTCATCACACAGCGTAATAACGACCCTATTTTCTCCGAGGTCTTTGAAAACGGCCCTCATGATATTGGGTGTGTGGTCCGCGTCAATGACATTTATTGAATAACGGTTGGCATGCTTCATTAATGTGTTGCGCAAATCATTCGTTTTAAATTTCGCGACCATTGTTACAGGATAGTCGTTGGCGCTCAGAAAAAACGGAATAAACTCGACTCCCCCGTAATGTCCTGAAACCAAAAGCACTCCCTTACCCCTGGAGAGCCCCTGATCTAGGGCATTCAACCCTGTGTTTTCCACGTGCGTTTCGATAAAATCTCGCCTTATTTCCGCCGTGGAATAGGCGTTAAAAATCTTTTCATGGTAATGGGATAATATTCCCCGGAAAACATTCCCGGTGATCGATCTTATTTCAGATCTGCCTTTGCGGTCTTCAAAAACGGTTTCAACTGACTTTTTGATTTCCCGTTTTTCTTTTTGGTTAAAGAAAAAGTACAATTTCCCCAGAATGTTCATGTATGAAAAAAAGATTCGCCATCCGAGTGTCTTGCAAAGAAAAATGTTAGGGTGCCATTGCAAAAACGAACTCAAATTGATCTTCATTGCACTTCCTCCCGTTAAAAGGTGATCTTTGGCTGATTTTTTTGTTCTGTTCTCTATTCTTCTCAAAAAACATGCCACATCTTTGTTAAGCAACAGATGGGTATCAAAAAAACGCTTTTCCTGTGGCGCCCCTCTTTAATTTGCCGTAAACGCTTATTTTATTGGCAATTTTCATGCTGCTGTCAGGTGGGATCGGTGTTCGTATTTTTCAGGTTTCATTCATAATATAAAGGACCCGTGACCGGAAAGACACGATTTGCACAAAAAACTGTGCACCATGCACATTTTTTTGTGCAAATCGTTGCATGAACATTCAGGGGCCGCCCTTATTGCTGCCGTCTGTTATCATAATCCGGCGCGATTTTGTGTTTTTGAGGAAAATACGTGTCAGGAATGAATGATATTTTACAAAATGAACAAAAAATTGTATATGGTGCACAGTTTTTTGTGCAAATTTGGGATACCTTTTGGACGAAAGCGGTGGAAAAATTGCGGCGGTGTGAAATTTCCAGGGTTTTATGGAAATAGTTTTCACGGATATTTGGTAAAAAATGAAAAAAATCTTTAAGTTGGATCATACTCAGCGAAACCCGCCGGCTCAGGCCATCAAGCACGGAAGGACGATGGCATAAAGTTTGCAAAAAGTTAGGAACTCAGATTTTTCGATATATGACGGTATCTGTCAAAAAACGGTAACCCATAACCTTGGGGGCATGACATGAACAACTCAGACGGCATTCTTGAAACGGACGAAGCGAAAGTGGCAGCGAATAAAAGAGCGACAATTTTGGTGGTGGATGATGAGCTCGGGGTCCGGAAGTCTTTTAATATGGTGTTAAAAGATGACTATAATGTTCTTCTTGCCGCGACAGGGAAAGAAGCCCTTGAAAAATATAAAAAAAATGCTATCGATCTTGTTTTGCTGGACATCCTTTTGCCGGACATAAACGGCGTTGAACTCCTTGAAGAACTGATCGAAACAGACCCCAATACGGAGGTTATTATGGTAACCGCGGTCAATGAAGTCAATACCGCGGTCAAGGCCATAAAGCTGGGGGCTTATGAATACATCATCAAACCTTTTGAAGTGGACGACGTACTGACCGTCATCGATCGGGCATTGGAAAAGCGCCGTCTGGTCAGAGAGGTTACGTACCTCAGGAGCGCTTTGGAAAGATACCACCCTTTTGAAGAAATGGTGGGCAAAGATAAAAAAATGGAAGAAATTTTTAGTTTGATATCCACTATTTCTCAAAGCGATGGAACGGTGTTGTTGCAGGGAGAGAGCGGGACGGGCAAGGAACTCGTTGCAAAGGCCATTCATAACCGGAGCCCGAGAAAAAAACAGCCGTTTGTGGTTATTAATTGCGCGACAATTCCGGCAACGCTCATGGAAAGCGAAATCTTCGGTCATAATAGAGGCGCATTTACCGGCGCGACCAGTACCAATATCGGTAAACTTGAAATCGCCGATAAAGGTACTGTTTTTCTGGATGATATCGACTCTCTGGACAACAGCATGCAGGCGAAACTGCTCCGGATTATCCAGGAAAAGGAGTTTGAAAGGGTCGGCAGCAACAAGGTTATCAAAGTCGACATTCGATTTATTGCAGCCTCCAACAAGGACCTGGAATCACTCCTATCCACAGGAGAATTTCGTGAAGACCTTTATTACAGGCTGAATGTTTTTCCCATAAAGCTTCCGCCTTTGCGGCACAGGAGAAACGATGTCCCGTTGCTGCTGAACCACTTCCTGAAACAGCGTGCGCGTGAAACCGGAAAGCCGCCGAAAGAAATTTCAGAGAATCTCCTGAATGTCCTTGTGGAATACGATTGGCCGGGAAATGTCAGGGAACTTCAAAATCTGGTGGAGAGACTGGTCACCATTACCAAAGATCCCGAAATTCGTCTGAAAGACATTTCAGCCTTTTCGATGAACAAAAGAAAAGCCCGGAGCCTGACACTGAAGGAGGCCGTGCAGATATTCGAAAAACAATACATTGCTGAAGTGCTTGAAAATGTTGGAGGAAACAGAAAGATGGCTGCGGAAAAACTCAGTGTGCACCGTAATACACTGCTGGCGAAACTCAACGCTAAAGTTTAACCCCAAGCCGGCTCAAATATGATTTTATTTATTCTTGACATGAATTTGTAAGTTGATTATAGGAAACCACTTAAGTGAAAGGATCTGATTGTCGATCGGAGGCCCGAGCCAACACTGTACGGTTCGGCATTGTATTTTAGTTTTTGGCATTTGCCCTTGACGGAATTGAGAGGCTGGAACGGATCGGATAATGCGGCTGAACAACCTGCTGGCAAAAAGAAAAACCGCTTTCGTGAAGAATTGGTTTGCCTTGGTGATTGCGACTTACCCACCTGACACCGCCCGTTTTTTGCAAAACCAGAAAGATCCGATTGCCAACCCCGTGGGAAGAACCATTTACCGGGGTCTGGAGACACTGTTTGACGAACTCCTCAGAGAAACAGATTACAAAGCGATAAAACTCGCTCTCGACCCCATCATCAGAATCAGAGCTATTCAGAATTATTCTCCTTCGCAAGCAACCGGCTTCATTTTTTTCTTGAAAAAAGTTCTCAGAGATCAGGCCCGAAAAGAGGTCTTCGAAGAGAACCTCATGGACGAATTACTCGCGCTTGAATCAAAGATCGATGAAATTGGGCTTATTGCCTTCAACATTTACGTAGAATGCAGGGAAAAGATTTACGAACTCAAGGCGAACGAAATTAAAAACAGAACGTTCAAGGCGTTTGAAAGGGCAGGTTTGGTTAAAGAGATACCGGAGGTCGAACCGGATCTGAAACCGATTATTAATATTACATAAGGAAGCTTCAGGCAACGACTCGATTTGTTCAAGATCGGCGATCCCGTTATGTTTTTACGACGGAAATGGCGGATTTTGAATCAATTTGAATGTTGCCCGGGGCCATGTAGTGAGGTGTTGGCAGAATGAATATAAATTATATGTATTCCCTCATAGCGGTATTTGTACTCGCGCTGCTTGCCTATGTGGGTGCCCAAGTGACGGCGGGGAAGTATCTTTTCGGCATCATCATTCCTTTGCTGGCGGTAATCACCTTCATCGTAGGATTTATTTACCGTGTCGTGGGTTGGGCGCGTTCTCCTGTTCCTTTCCGTATTCCCACAACCTGCGGTCAGCAGAAATCGCTTTCCTGGATCGAACCCGCACACATAGACAACCCGTCTACAACCGGGGGTGTTGTCGTCCGGATGTTTCTTGAGGTCGTCTTTTTTCGGTCTCTGTTCAGAAATACAAAACAGAAACTGCAGGAGGGGGACAAGCTCACCTATGATTGGGAAATATTTTTGTGGGCCGGCGCCCTGGCGTTTCACTGGTCTTTTTTTACCGTAATTTTCAGACATCTCCGGTTTTTCCTCGATCCGGTTCCGGCATTCGTCCAGATCGTGGAAAACCTGGACAGTTTCCTTCAGGTCCTCCTGCCGGGGCTTTTACTCTCCGGTGTTGTTCTTCTTGCAGCAGCAACCTTCCTGTTTCTAAGGAGACTGTTTGTCGCTCAGGTGAGATATATTTCTCTGGCATCGGACTTTTTCCCGCTTTTTCTGATTATGGGGATCGCCTTTACCGGCATCCTGATGCGATATTTTTCCAAGGTGAATATCGTGGGCATTAAAGAGCTTGCCATGGGCCTGGCAACGTTTCATTTTACGATTCCGAAAGACATCGGAAACCTCTTTTTTATCCACATCTTTTTTGTCAGTGTTCTCCTGGCCTATTTCCCCTTCAGCAAGCTCATGCACCTGGGCGGGATTTTTATGAGCCCCACAAGAAATCTGACCACAAACAGCCGGGAAAAGCGGCACATCAATCCGTGGAACTACCCGGTAAAGGTCCATGGATACGACGAATACGAGGATGAATTCAGGGAAAAGATGGTCGAAGCCGGGCTGCCGGTGGAAAAGATGCCGGAACCCGAACCGGAGGAAGAACCGGAATCACCCGAGGAAACAGGATCGACAGAAGAAGCAGAACCACCAGAGGAAAAGGAGTAAGTAATGTCTGACACTTCGACACCGGAAGAACTTTTATCAAATATAAATTATAAGCCTGCGCAAACAGGATGGATGGACACCCCTGCCGAGATTAAGAAAGGTATTGCCTGCTACGCCGCCAATCCTGCGAGCGTTGAATATGTAGGCCTCCCCTATCCAAGAAAGTGGAGCTGCTTTGATGAAGACTGGCAGCTGCCGGAAAACTGGAAGGAGATCATTTCCGAGGGTTTCAGGGAACGGCTTGACAGGTTTCGCTCCGTAAAGATCTTTATGGACATCTGTGTCCGCTGCGGGGCCTGTGCCGACAAGTGCCATTTCTTCATCGGGTCGGGAGACCCCAAAAACATGCCGGTGCTTCGGGCCGAACTCTTGCGCTCGGTGTACAGAAATGATTTTACCGCAGCGGGAAAGATTCTCGGCGTCTTCGGGAAGAGCTTTAAAAAGCTGGCCGGAGCCAGAGAACTGACGCTGGATGTCCTGAAAGAATGGTGGTCCTATCTCTTCCAGTGCACAGAGTGCCGGCGCTGTTCGGTGTTCTGCCCTTACGGCATCGACACGGCGGAGATCACCATTTTTGGCCGGGAGCTTCTGAATCTATTGGGGCTTAATATAGACTGGATCGCAACCCCTGCCGCCAATTGCTATAGAACAGGCAACCACCTCGGCATTCAGCCCCATGCATACAAGGACATGATGGATTTCTTTACGGACGACATCGAAGAAATCACCGGCGTCCGCGTGGAGCCCAGCTTCAACAGAAAGGGAGCCGAGATCCTTTTCATCACGCCTTCAGGAGATGTCTTTGCCGACCCGGGGACCTACACCTGCATGGGGTATATGATGCTGTTTCATTATCTGCAGGAGAAATACGGGTTCGATATCACCTGGAGCACGTACGCCTCCGAGGGCGGAAACTTCGGTTTCTTTACCTCTCACGAAACCATGAAACGGCTCAATTCCAAAATGTATGCCGAAGCCAAGCGGCTGGGCGTAAAATGGATTCTCGGCGGAGAGTGCGGGCACATGTGGCGGGTCATTCACCAGTACATGGACACCATGAACGGCCCGGCCGACTTTCTCGAGGTGCCGGTTTCACCGATCACGGGCACGGTGTTCAGCAATGCCAGCTCCACCAAGATGGTTCACATTGCCGAGTTTGTCGCCGACCTGATAAAGCATGACAAGCTCGAGCTGGACCCCAGTCGAAACGACCATCTGAGAGTCACCTATCACGATTCCTGCAACACGTCCCGCGGCATGGGGCTTCTGGATGAGCCCCGGTATGTTATTAAAAGCGTTTGCAACAATTTCTATGAAATGCCCGCGAACTGCATACGGGAGTATACCTTCTGCTGCGGCAGCGGCTCCGGTCTGAACGCCGGGGAAAACATGGAACTCAGGATGCAGGGGGGCCTGCCCAGGGCAAACGCCGTTAAGTACGTGCACGAGAAACATGATGTGAACATGCTGGTCACCATCTGTGCCATTGACCGGGCGGCATTGAGCACATCCATGCAGTACTGGGTTCCCGAGGTGGAAGTGACCGGGCTTCACGAACTGGTGGCGAACGCACTGATTCTGCCCGGAGAACATAAGAGAGAGATGAACCTGCGCAGTGAAGAACTGCCGGGAATGGAGGATGATGATGCCGAATAGTAAGACGATGTATGACCGGGGAAAAGTTATTGCCGGACTCATCATTTTTGTCGTCATGGTAACGTTTCCTTTCTGGTACAACCACGGAAAGGCGGCTCCGGCACCCGAAGTGAAATTGAGCGAAAAGGCAAAGGCGGCAAAAGAATGCGTCAGGCCGAAGGAGTTCATGACGGGGGGACACATGCAGCTTCTCGACACCTGGAGGGACACGGTTGTCCGGAACGGGAAGAGAATCTACGTGAACGAAAGCGGGAAGGAATATACAATGAGTCTTACCAATACCTGCCTGGACTGTCACGATCAAAAGGCCGAATTCTGTGACAGGTGCCACAATTATGCCTCGGTAAGACCGTACTGCTGGACTTGTCATATTGATCCAAAGGAGAAGAAGTGATGGAAAGCAGCAGAAGAAGCTTCTTGAAAATAGCCGGAATTTCAGCGCTCGGTTTGGGGGCCAAGCCGGTGCTAAATGCGTTTGCCGCGTCCGGCGGGCAAGGCGCGATGCCCGAACCCGAAACCCTGAAGGGCGAAAGCGCCCTGACAGCCAAACGGTGGGGCATGGCCATCGACACCCGAAAAATCGAGTCCGAGGGAGATCTCGAGCCGATGATCGAAGTCTGCCACAAAATCCACAATGTTCCGGTGTTTGAAAACAAGCGGCACGAGATCAAGTGGATCTGGCTGGAAGAGTTTAAACATGCCTTCTCGGCCGAGGAAAATGAATTCGTTCCGGGAAGGGTCGCGCATCTGCCCTTTTTGACACTCTGCAACCATTGCGAAAAGCCCGCGTGTGTCCGGGCCTGCCCCACCAAGGCAACCTTTAAGCGCGAGGACGGCATCGTTCTGATGGATTTCCACCGGTGCATCGGTTGCCGGTTCTGCATGGCGGCCTGCCCCTACGGGTCGAGAAGTTTCAATTTCAGAGATCCTCGCCCGTTTATCAAGGAACAAAACCCCAAATTCCCCACCCGGATGAAAGGGGTCGTTGAAAAGTGTAATTTCTGCGCGGAAAGACTGGCTGTCGGGCAAATGCCCGCATGTGTGGAGGCCTCTAATGGCATCATGGTTGCGGGAGACCTGGATGATCCGCAGTCGGAAATCAGAGAGCTTTTGAGTTCCAGCTACGCGATTCGTCGTAAACCGGCCCTGGGTGCTGGGCCATCAGTATTCTATATTGTATGAGGTGGTTATGCTTGAAAAGGCGTTAACAGGAAGCAAAAAATATTTTGGAGTGTTGACGGTTCTCCTCGTCCCCGTCCTGATCGGCCTGTTTTTCTATTTGAAGCAGTTTACATTCGGTCTGGGAATTACCGGGATGAGCAGGGACGTGTCGTGGGGTTTTTACATCGCCCAGTTCACATTTCTCGTCGGTGTGGCCGCATCGGCGGTGATGGTCGTTCTGCCTTATTACCTGCACAACTATAAGGCTTTCGGCAGGGTGACCATCCTGGGAGAATTTCTGGCGGTGGCTTCGGTGACCATGTGTATTCTCTTTATCTTTGTCGATCTCGGTCAGCCCACACGCGTCCTCAACGTCATGCTGTACCCGACCCCCAATTCCGTTCTCTTTTGGGACATGATCGTGTTGAACGGATACCTTTTTCTGAACATCCTTATCGGCTGGAAGGTCCTTGAAGCGGAACAAAACAATGTGGGTCCGCCCAAGTGGTTGAAACCGTTCATATATCTTTCGATCCCGTGGGCTGTCAGCATCCACACGGTTACGGCATTTCTGTACTGCGGTCTTCCGGGCAGGGGATTCTGGCTCACGGCGATTCTCGCGCCGCGATTTCTTGCCTCGGCGTTTGCCGCCGGTCCGGCCCTGCTCATCCTGCTGTGCATGATTGTTCGGAAGTTCACCAAGTTCGATCCGGGTTCGGAGCAGATCCGGTCGCTTGCCAAGGTCGTGGCATACGCGATCTGCGTAAATGTCTTTTTCTTTCTCTGCGAGGTCTTTGTGGTATTCTACAGCAGGATACCCGAGCATATGGACCATTTGAAATACCTTTTCGTGGGTCTTCACGGTCACGGTGCCTATGTCCCCTGGATGTGGGCGTCCATGATTCTCATGGGGGTATCCATTATTCTTCTGGTCAATCCGATCACCCGGAACAATGAAAGCATCCTGGCCGTCGCCTGCGTGACCGTGTTTCTCGGAACCTGGATTGACAAGGGGATGGGCATGATCTCCGGCGGTTTTGTGCCGAACCCGCTTCATCACGTGAATGAATATATCCCGACATTTCCCGAGATCATGATTGCCATCGGGGTGTGGGCGCTGGGATTTCTGGTGTTGACCACCCTCTACAAGGTCGCGGTAACGGTAAAGGAAGAAGTCGCCGGGTTACGATAAACGGTTTGAGACAATTTTGACGGCTTCGTAAAAAGTCCAATTTAGCGCTGATGCTTCACTTCGTGTCTGTGTTGCGCTTCATTTCGTGTTCACTGCGGCGTACTTACGTACACCTCATTCCACGAAATTCGCGACGCCTTGAACTTGAAATTTTTTCTTTGCCGTCTCAATTTTGACTTTTTCAGAATTCGTCAATTTAAAAAGGGGTTCATCCGGAAGGATGGCCCCTTTTTTTAGTCCTGAAAACCTGGTGCTTTGGGCCTGGACTCTTTACTCGGTGCGGCCAAAACCCCAGGAAAATGAACGCTTGAATATTTCGTGACCGCCGATCCTTACACCGTGAAACATTGTCTCCGCCATTTTTGTAGAACCGAGCAGGCGGGCAACATCGATCATCAGTTCGGCATCGGCAACCAGCCTTTCGACGCTCTCGCCATGATATCCCGCCCAGTACTTCAAGTCGTGCAAGAAACACGCGGGATAGAGGCTGACCCCATCCCAGGAATCAAGCCACATGGAGCAGCCGTCGCTTTTGAACGGTTTCGGCGGCGGATCTTTCTCGATTTTACGCCACAGCGTGTGCAGGTCGTAAGCCTCGCAAATCCGCTTGATTTCCGGGAGAGATACCTCTTTTTCTTTTTTGGGCAGTTCCATTGTTGCCTCAATTATAGCGGTTCTTAAAATGGCGTTTCTTTTCAAGCCGACCGGACAGTTTTGCTGTATAGCCTTCTCAAAATAATATTCCGTTTGATATTGATTTATAGAAAGCTCTCATCGGTTTTCATGCAGTATTCGGGACAGGGTGTCACGGTCCCTGTTTCCATCGTGAATGAAGTTTACCGCCAACTAACTGGCCTGAAAAGTATGCGGTTACAAACACCGGAAAGGTCGTGAGGTTCAGTCCAAAAGCTGAAAAGACACGCATGAAGACAACAAAAGGAACCGGCAAATGTACCGCGAGGAACCAGTAAAAAGAGAATTTCCGGACCCCTGCCCGCCAGAAGCCGAACGGGAGGTTCAGAACAAAAATTGCCAGTGCGACGACCCACAGGTTATGCATGGTCTTAATACCGTTCGCTTATTACAAGCCGTTCGAGAATTTGAAATATATATTTTCTATGAACACCGGCGTCAGAAAGGTGTTTCATAGAAAATATATTCGAGCTAAAATTTTTCCATGGCCTCTCTCAACAGGCGCCGCGTTTCCTCCGAATACCAGCACTCGATAAAGTGCCGTTCCTTATCCGGTTCCCGCGCCCGAACCTCGACTGCCGTGCCGTCCACCCGATTCTTTTTGAGTGCCGCATACGCCGGTTCCGGCGGCGAGCCCAGGTTTCCAACATGTTCAATCGCTCTTTTTAAGACCGCTTCCACGGGCAGGACTTTGTCCACCACACCCATTCCAAGTGTCTCCGCAGGGGCATAGAACTCGCCGCCTTCCATCATTTTACGGGCATATCCGGCCCCTGCCAGGGAATGCAGAATCCTGTCCGCCAGATACGGCACAGGCACGCCCAGTTTTACCTCGTTCAGCCCCATCAGCTTTCGCCCTTCCGCGATAAAACGGTAATCACAGCAAAGGGAAAGGATGCAGCCGCCCGCTACGGCATGGCCTGTTATTGCCGCGACAGTGGGCTTGGGCAAGGTGAACAGATTCATACAGACCTGGTTGAACCGTCGAAAGAAGTTTATGAAGTCATTTCTGTTCAGATCAAACAGTTCCGGGATGTCAAACCCTATGGAGAAAAACTTCTCGTTCGAACTCCCCAGAACGAGGCCATGAACGCCGGGATCCTTTTCCACGCTTTGGAGAACCTCATCCAGTTCGTGAAGGCACGACAGGCTCAACGCGTTTGTTACGTTACGGTTCAGCCTAGCGAGCGCCACCTTTTCGTGATAGTCGACAGAGATCATATTCTTTCTGTTTCCATGTTATGTGATGATGGATTCCGATCGGATCATGGTCAGCAGCATTTTAAAACTTTTTACGGCTGTCAGGGCGTGCGGTTTATTCGCCGGCATGACGATCGTGTCCCCATGTTTAAGCAGAAATGGTTTTCCGGAAATTTTAATTTCCACCTCGCCGTCGAGAATTTGCACCAGCGCATCAAACGGCGCGGTGTGTTCACTTAAACCTTGTCCCTGATCAAAGGCAAATAAAGTGACCGTTCCGGTCTTCTTTTTAATAATCGTCTTACTGACGACCGACCCTTCCTGATAGGTCACCATATCGATTAGGGCTTCGGGTTTTAGATCATCATTCATAGTTTTCCCTTTCCGCATAAATTTAAGCTGTATTTCATAAAATCTTTTTTGTATTGCCGGGTAATCCGCGATTACATTCTTCTATTTGTAAATTTGTGCCGTCGCCGATCCAATCGACAGCAATATCAGAAAGAGTGAAATAAAAACGGTCCCCGGCTTTTTCACAAACAAGCGTTTCGATTTTTATTTGCGGGCGATACCTTTAAAGAAGGTATAGCAAAAGGTCCCGTCTTGTTCCGTAGTCCGATACAGATCTTTTATGCCCCGTTCCCATATGTCGTCCCGGATTATGCCGGACGATAACGCCTGATCCCGAACCCCTTCGACCATGGCAATAACGGTAATCGTACCCCCCGGTTTTAATTTTGCTTTGAGATGCAGCAGCGCTTCCACGGGGTTTTCAAGGTGTTCCAGCACAAAACAGACAAAAATGTGATCGAAGCTGTCCTCCGGGAAAGGAAGGTTGAATATGTCGGCCCGTTGAAATGTAACATTTTTGCGCTCTGTTGATTCAACACGCGTCCTGGCGGCTTCGAGAGACGCTTCAGACAGGTCGATGCATGTAAAATGCGTTTCCGGACTGTTTCTTGTCAAAGCGACGGTTTGGGCGCCCACGCCGCAGCCCGCCTCCAGCACCGAACAGTCCGCCGGGTACGTTGTATCGCTGTGCAAAAGATCTGTCAAGGTCGTCGCCTGATCAACCAGCCTCTCGTGTTCCCTTGCTGAATAGCCGTGTACATATTCACATTCTGACTGTTGCATTTCCCTTTTCCATAGAACAAATCAATTGAAGGTTGTTTGTTCATACCCTATTGCCGCTCGATATTTAACATTCGTTCGTCAAGCCGACGGCCCCGGTATCATGTTCTCCGGCATTCGGACCGCCACGACTTCTCCCCGGACGCACTCCTCTCCGCGGGCCGAAAGCGACGCGGTCACGACGACTTTCCGTTCTTTTATTTCCTTTACTTTTCCCCGGATTTCCAGCGGCACTCCCATCGGGGTCGGCCGCAGGTAATCCACGTGCAGCGATGCCGTTACGAAACGCAAGGGCGGTGCGGTGTCCATCTCGCGCCCCTCGGCGCGATACGCTGCGGCTGCGGCAGTACCGGTGCCGTGGCAGTCGATGATCGAAGCAATCAGTCCGCCGTAAACATAGCCCGGAAGTGCAATGTGATAGGGTTTGGGGTGAAAGGTGGTGACCGATTCCTCACCATCCCAGACGGTTTTTATCTGAAGCCCGTCCGGATTGAGCCGGCCGCAGCCGTAACAGTAACTCACTTCGTCCGGGTAGTAGTCTTGAAAGGCGTTTTGGTCCATATGGTGATCTCTCCAAATTTCAACTTCCGCGTTAGGTCTTGTCCAGCACGAGAATATGGGATAGACATAATACCATTTTGAAATTTTTACAATTAAAAGGCTCGAAAAAACCTTGACAACATCTGATTAATGAAATATTGAATAAGTAACTGCTTAATCACTTAACAGGCGGCTTGGCAATGATATGAAATTAGAACCTTCCGAAATTTTCAAGGTGTTGGGCGTCGAGAATCGGGTGAAAATAATCGACCTCCTGAAAAGTCAAGGACCCATGGGTGCGAAGGATATCGCAGCTGTAGTAGGCATAACCGCTGCCGCCGTGTCCCAGCACCTTAAGATTCTGAGACAGGCGGGTCTGGTTCGAAGCGAGAGAAAGGGGTACTGGATACCCTATTCCATAGACGAGAAAGCAATGGAAAAATGCCGGAAAATTCTGAACGAAGTGTGTACGTGCGGATGCCGGGGAACGGGGAAAATCAGAGAGATTGAACCGGAAAGTTCACGCCTGGAATCCCTGAAAAACTATGAGAAATCGCTTGAAAATGAGCTCGAGACCGTACGGCAAAGGGTGAAAGAATTGGAATCCGCAAAGATGTAGCCCATTTTTTTTGCCCAAACAATTAAGTAGTTGCTAAATAGCTTAAACAGAAAGGAGGTGAATGGTATGGCAGAAAAAAAAGGCGATTGCGGCTGTGGATGTGTTCCGCTGGAAAAGGACAGCGGGAAAACAGCCGAAGACAAGCAGAAGGTTGAGGCGCCCAAATAGGTTAAATTCAACTCAACGACAAGAAGGGGAACGGGTACGGATTTGCACACCGGTTCCCTTTTTTCTTTCCGGATGTTTTGTTATTCGTCTTTTTCAGGGGGTTTGAGCTTGAGTTTGAAGATAATGACAAAGACAATGCCGATGATGGCAATAAGTCCCGCCTTTCCCATGCCCTCCGGGCTCGCATAGCTGTATAAGGATCGCATATAGACAGCGTAACGGGGGTCAATCAGCCATGAGGACCGTATATCCATTGCCGCCAAATCGGTTTTGCCGATTTTCCGGTAGGCCTTTGCCCGTGTCCGATAGGTTTCTGCAATATTCCGCGGATCACCGCCGAGATCGATGGCTCTGGTCGAATCCAAAATGGCCTCGTCATAATTGCCGCTGAGGTAATGGGTCTCTGCCCGGCCGGAATACGCGCCGGACAAGCCGGCGTCTATTTCGATCGTCCGGGTGAAAGTGCGAATGGCCGACCGGTAATCCCCGTTCTTCAGATAGCCCATTCCCAGCATCCGGTAGGCTTCGGCCTTGGGCGGAGATCGGTCGATGTACGCCTGGAAATCCTGAATCACATTGTCATATTTTTTCTGAAAAAAATAGAGCATCCCGCGTTTTTCATATGCCTCCGTCAGAGATGGATCCAGTTCCAATGCCCGGGAAAAGTAATTGATCTTTTCCCGGGTCCGGGTGCTTTTTAGCCCGAGATCAAAATAATCCCTTGCATTTTCGGCGTGGACGGGAAATGCCGACAGTAAAAGAAATATTAGAATACAGATTATTTTTCTTTGCATATCGCGGTTCTTATCGGTTGTTTAAATGGTATACGCATTTTTGATCTGCTTTAATGTATTTCCGTTCGGATATCTACCAGCGTCCCGATTCGGCAGCGACCAGGATGTCCAGATAGATTTCAGCCGTCCGGCACACTTCCTGGAAAGATACGGACTCCCCGGGAACGTGGGCCTCTTCCAGCCGGCCCGGGCCCAGGAGGATCGGTTTGATTCCCGCTGCCCAGATCTGGTTGGCGTCGGAATGGCTGTATATGTCAATCATCCTGTGGAGGAGTTTCCGAAGCCTCTGAGGTTGGATGCGGCTCACTTGTTTTGCCATAGAATTCGCTGTTTTTTCGAGTGGGCGTTGAGTCTGGATTCTTTGCTTTCAGGCGACAAGCACCAGTCCGGCCAGTACCCCTCCCGGGACAACCGCCGGATCGCTTTCGCGGGTCAGCCGGTGAATTTCCCATCCCACATCCCCGATGAGTTTGAAGACGTTGATGCCCAGCGCCTCCATGGAAGGACGGGCAAGGGCGTCGTACCGGCAGGAACTGCCGTCTATCAATGCCTGGCAGTCATAGTCCGGGCAGAAGACCGGTTTGCAGGAACCCGCGGCAAGGCCTTTAGAGCGTGAATAGCCGGCCTCCGTGCACAGGGTTTCCAGCCGGGCGGCAATTTCATAAATTTTCCTGAAGGCCGCATGCCGCTTTTTTGAAAGAAGAATTTCAGGGTCCACATCGGTTTTAAACAGCAGCGCGTTCGGGTACTGCCGGATTTCTTCCCTGAACCGGGCGGGTTTCATGGCGTAGGGCGGGCAGTTGATGCTGGTGCCGAAACCCTCGCACAGGGGGTCCCGGCATATTTCTATAATTTCATCCTGGATGGAAATAATGTCCGTGGATATCACCTTCGCGTCGTTTGCGCCCATGGTCAGGGCGTCTTCTTTCAATTTTTGGAGAAATACCGAACGTGTCATATTTTCTAAAAGAAACTGCTCATGTTTTCAAACATGCAGTAAAATTTGTTTAAACGGTTTAATCCTGTAAAGGGGCTTTGGAGTGATGGAGTACTGGAGTAATGGGGGAAAAATTATCCAACACTCCATTACTCCGATATTCCATAAAATAGTATGGAAAAATGATTTTCGGCAAGTAGTTTTTGATATCGAGAACGTTGTTTTATCTTTTTCGGTTTTTTAATGAAATATTCGGAATAGGCCCATGCACCGTGCGCCGTGCGCCATGTGAGAAGCTCTGGATTCTTCGTGTTCTTCGTGGCGATACAAAAAAATAGAGAGAATATTGGTGATCAGTCTATCTTTTCAGTCGGTCCTCGCCGCAGAAGATGTACAAACCCGATTCCCGGGCCAGGCATGCCAGGGTCATGTTGAGCTCGGAAGCCAGTGCCACGGCAAGGGAAGTGGGTCTGGAGAACGCGAGTATCACGGGGATGCGCGCCCGTGCGGCCTTCTGCACCAGTTCATAGCTGATCCGGGAGGAAAGTGTCAGAAAAGAGGCCGCTTCGAGTCTGCGGTCGAGAAACAGCTTGCCCACGGCCTTGTCAAGGGCGTTGTGACGCCCTACGTCTTCGGCCACGGACAAAAGTTTGAAGTCCCGCCCATAAATTGCGGCGGCGTGGGAGGCGCGGGTTCTCTTTCGCATGGGCTGGTGGCGGGAGAGATTTTCAAGACAGTCGAGTGCCAAGCGGCTGTCGATCGGCGGCGCGCTGCCCAGCGGCGGAATGACCTGATAAAGATCCTTGACGATTTCCTTGCCGCAAATGCCGCAACTGGACTGGCTGATAAAGCCGCGCCTGTCCAGAAGATCGCTGATTTTTTTGTTTCGCGATTCCGTAAGGGTCACGGTGACCACGTTGGAATCCGTCCCGTCGCAACAGGCCAGGGATGCCATGTCGTCCGGTGTGTCCACGATACCCTCGGCGAGGCAGAAGCCGGCGGCGTGCGCCGTCTCGTCCCCCGGGGTTCGCATGACAACCGAGTACGGTTTTCCCTGAACCCGAATCGACAGCGGCTCTTCTTCGATCAGTTCGTGATCCGAAGACGTGCTTCGATCTTTTTCCCAGTACAGGACGTTATGAATAAGGGGTTTGTCCAAATCCGAATCCTGAATATTTTTTATGAGACACCTTGGCTAACGCAGGTGTTCATAGAAAATATATACATTTCTAATTCTTGACCGGTTTGTAATAAACAACATGGACACTCTTTTTTGAAAGTTGTGGCCCAAGGGCCATGGTGTTTCATGAACACGTTGTGTTCCCCTTAAAACTGCTGTAAAAGGCAAAGAGCAGGAGAGCCAAAAGCACGATGGCGCCGGTGAGTTCGATGGAATACGGAAAAATTTCGGAAAATTGTCCCGCGCTTGCTTTTGCGGTGATACCGATACCATAGTACAGCATATCCGTCAGGAACCCGAGAACGAGACTGCACACGGCAATGGACCCCAGGTAGATAAACAGTGATTTTCGACCCAGAAGCCCGGAAACCATAGTCAGGGAAGCAATGTTGGTGGCCGGTCCGGCCAGCAGAAACACAAGCGCCGCCCCCGGGTTCAGACCTTTTAGAACCAGTGCTGCGGCGATGGGTGTTGACGAGGTCGCGCACACGTACATGGGCATTCCGATCACTAGCATGACCAGCATGGCGAGAAAATTGTTCGACAGGTACGATTCAAAAAGATTGTCCGGAACAAAATAGGTGATGAGGCCGGCCAGAAAAACACCGATGAGAAACCATTTGCCGATGTCACCCAGCAGGTCCACAAAGGCGTATTTCAAACCGGAGAGAATCTTGGCGGACAAAGAGGTTCCGGCGGGTCCGGTTTCATCCGTCACCGGCTTTTTGCAGCCGCAGCCGTTGGCAGAACAGGCGTCCGGCGGCGCACTGTCCGGAATGTCGTTTGAGTTGTTGAAAAAGTTTTCCGTTATGCCGGCCACAATGGCCGTGATAAGGGCCGCAACCGGCCGGACCAGCGTGATCACGGGGTCCATGAGCGCGTAGGTGATCGGTATGGAGTCGATACCGGATTCCGGCGTGGATATCAGAAAAGACAGCGTCGCTCCGCTGCTGGCGCCCTGCCTTTTAAGGCCGGCGGCAGCCGGAACAACCCCGCAGGAACACAGCGGAATAGGAATTCCCGCCAGCGCGGATAAAAACACGGAACGGACCTTTCCTTTGCCCAGGTAGCGGCTGATGGTTTCGGGCTTGACAAAAACATACAGCAAACCTGCAAAGAAAAAACCGAAAAGCATGTAAACGGCGGACTCTAGGAATACATGCCATGAGGCCGCGAGAATCTGATATGCCATGTGCAACATTTAAGTTTGGTTTCCTTTTTGCTCGTTAACGTGTTCCAGGCTCTGGCGGATCAGAAGATCAACATGGTCGTCATCAAACCGGTAGAACATGATTTTGCCGTCCCTGCGAAAGCGGACTATTTTAAGATTTCTGAGTATCCGAAGCTGGTGCGAAACCGCGGATTCGGACGAACCGGTAACGGCCGCAAGGTCACATACGCACAGCTCGCACGTGGAAAGCGCCATGACGATTTTTAGCCGGTTCGGATCGCTCAGGGCCTTGAAAATATCGATCAGCCCCTCAACCGTGGCCGCGTCAGGCATATTTTCAAGGGCCTGCTTTACCTTTTCCGCGTGGATAATTTTTTCCTGGCATTGGTCCATTTTTCACCTAATATATGAACAAATGTTCATGTGTCAACATTTAAAGAAGATGTCAACATTTTTTTTAGGAAAAGGGGTTGCACGGGCAAACAAATTGCCCGAAGAATTGCAAATATCTCTTGACAAAAGCATAGGATAGAATAAATGTATAGGGTTCCGAGAATAAATAAAGATTTTATCATGCCGTGAAGGGGGATTGAACATATGTACGCTATTTTAAATTCGGGTGGAAAACAATATAAAGTCTGCGAGGGCGATGTTTTGCGGGTCGAGAAAATCCCGGGGGAGGTCGGCAGTACGGTTTCTTTTGATCAGGTTCTCATGTTGTCGGACGGAGAGCGTGTCAGCGTCGGTCAGCCGGTTCTCGACAATGTGACGGTCAACGGCCGAATCGTCGACCAGGGCAAAGCGAAAAAGATAATTGTTTTCAAGTATAAAAAGCGAAAGAGGTTCCGGAGAAAGAAGGGGCACCGCCAGCAGTACACCGAGATAAAAATCGACAGCATCCAAGCATAAAATAAAAAATTGTTTGTTGCAGCAGGGAGATGAACAATGGCACATAAAAAGGCAGGCGGCAGTTCAAAAAACGGCCGTGACAGCAACGCGCAACGGCGCGGCGTAAAACGATTTGGCGGGCAATTTGTCAAAGCCGGCAATATACTGGTGCGCCAGCTGGGGACAAAGATACACCCCGGAGAAAATGTGGGGCTGGGAAAGGATTACACATTGTTTGCCAAGATCGATGGCGTCGTTGCATTTGAAAGGATGGGTCGTTCGCGTAAAAAAGTGAGTATTTATGCAACGTGAAATTTATTGATGAAGCAATTATCACCGTACAGTCCGGAAACGGCGGCAGGGGTTGTGTAAGTTTCAGGCGTGAGAAGTTCATACCCCGGGGCGGTCCGGACGGTGGAGACGGCGGCAGGGGCGGTGACGTTATTTTAAAATCAACGTCAAGAAAACGAACCCTGTACCATTTTCAATTCAAGAGACATTTCAAAGCCAAAAACGGCATGCACGGCCAGGGCAAGCAGAAGACCGGAAAAAGCGGCGACGACCTGGTCATCGAAATTCCACCCGGAACCCTGGTCACGGATTCCGTCACCGGTCTGCCCGTGAAAGATTTCATCAACCCCGAAGAAACCTTTTGTATGGCAAAGGGGGGGCGGGGCGGCCGGGGCAACATCCGCTTCAAAACATCCACGAACCGCGCACCCCGGTTTGCCCAACCCGGAGAACCGGGGGAAACCCTGACACTCAAGCTCGAGCTCAAACTCCTTGCCGACGTGGGTATTATCGGCCTTCCCAATGCCGGAAAATCCACGCTGGTCGGCACGATGTCTTCCGCACACCCCAAGGTCGGCGATTACCCCTTTACGACACTTGCACCCTGTCTCGGGGTGGTCAGGACCGGCCGGGAAGAGCCGTTTGTCGTCGCGGACATACCCGGTTTGATCGAGGGGGCTCACAAAGGGGTCGGCCTGGGTATCCGGTTCCTGCGGCACATCGAACGGACGCGTATTCTCGTCCATCTCATCGACGTGTCCGCCATCGATCCGGAGAATCTCCTCTACGGCTACAATACGATAAACAAAGAGCTGGCCATGTACAACGAGACGCTGCTTCAAAAACCTCAGATCGTCGTCCTGAACAAGCTGGATCTGCGTGGGGCCAAAAAAACGGCAAAAATGTTTCTGTCCGCTGCAAAATTGAAACAGGTCGCATTCATTTCAGCCCTTACCGGCCATGGCGTGGACGATTTAAAACTGAAAATCCTCCAAATGCTGGACAGTAATAATGCATGACAACAGAAAATCAAGTTTCGGCAGCGCGAAACGTGCCGTTGTCAAGGTCGGCAGCGGCGTGCTCACCAGAGACGACGGTTTAAATTTGCGCGCTGTAAAATCCATCAGCAGGCAGATCTGCCGCCTCATTGACCGGGGGCTGGAGATCATCCTGGTGAGTTCCGGGGCCATGGCTTCAGGGATAAAAAAGATCGGTCTGGCCAGGAGACCGGATGAAATACCCCAGCGGCAGGCGGTTGCCGCTGTCGGGCAGGCGGGCTTGATTATGGAATACGAAAAGGCGTTCGCCCGCCACGGGAAAAAAGTCGCGCAGATTCTTTTGACCGGTGAAGACCTCGACAACCGGATCAGATACCTGAACGCGAGAAACACCCTCCGCACCCTTCTGTCATGGAAGGTCGTCCCGATCATCAATGAAAATGACACCGTTATGGTCGAAGAGATAAAATTCGGAGACAATGACAACCTGGCCGCCATGATTGCCCTGCTGATGGATGCGGACATACTGATCAGTCTCACGGATATCGACGGTTTATACACCAGGGACCCGCGCGCGCACACGGACGCGGAATTGATTCCGGTGGTGGCCCGCATCGGGGGAGACATTGAAAAAATTGCCGGTAACATTCCGGGCGCTCTCGGGACCGGCGGCATGCTCAGCAAGATAGAGGCGGCCAGAAAAGTGACGTCCGCGGGGATCCCCATGGTGATTTCACGGGGCGAGAAAGCCGATATCCTGATAAAGCTATTTGAAGGAAAAGACCTCGGCACATTTTTTGTTCCGAAAACAAAAAAAATAAAGAGTCGTAAATGCTGGATCGCTTTTACCCTGAAGCCTAAGGGGGCGATCTTCGTTGACGCGGGCGCCGCAAGCGCGATTCTGAACGGGGGCAAGAGCCTTCTGCCCAGCGGCATTTTGCGGGTGGAGGGTGATTTTGGCGTCGGCGCGCCCGTAGACTGCAGGAGAAGCGACAGCGAACTGCTGGGGAGAGGCCTCGTCAACTACAGCGCTGCGGACATCCGCAAGATTATGGGACTCCGGTCGAGCAAGATCAAGGAACGGCTGGGGCACAAGCCTTACGATGAGGTCATACACCGGGACAACCTGGTTATAACGTGTGCATAACGCGTGGAAAAGAGAATAAAACTGCACTGAGCGGGGGTAGAAATATGTCAATACATGCGACAATTGCGGAAATGGCAAAAACGGCACGGTCCGCCGCCGCAGCGCTTGCCGCATGCGACTCGGAAAAAAAGAATGCGGTTCTGCTGTCAGTGGCGGACGAAATCGAACACCAAGCGGCAACCATCAAAACCGAGAATGAAAAGGACCTCATCCACGCAAAAGAAACGGGCCTTTCCGGCGCGATGATCGATCGGCTTACGGTAACCGACGCCACCATCCGGTCCATGGCGCAGGGGTTGCGGGAGGTAGCGCAGCTGGATGATCCCGTGGGTTCCATGAGCGGAACATGGTTGAGACCCAACGGCCTGCAGGTTTCGCGAATGCGCATACCGCTGGGGGTCATCGGAATTATATACGAATCCAGGCCCAATGTCACCGTGGATGCGGCCGGACTCTGCCTGAAAGCCGGAAATGCGGTGATCCTTCGGGGCGGGTCGGAAGCGTTAAACTCGAATCAGGCCCTTGCCGGGATTATCAGCCGTGCCCTGGCCAAAGCCGGTCTGCCGGAAGCAGCGGTGCAGATTGTACCTGTCAGAGACCGGGAAGCCGTAACCGCGCTTTTGAGCCAGGAAGAATTCATCGATCTTATCATACCCAGAGGCGGGGAGGGTTTGATTCGTTTTGTCGTGGAGCATTCCAAAATACCGGTTCTGAAACATTACAAGGGCGTGTGCCATGTGTATGTCGATGACGGCGCCGATCTTCCCATGGCGGAAGAGATCTGTTTTAACGCAAAGGTACAGCGTCCCGGCGTGTGCAATGCCATGGAAACACTGCTGGTCCACAGGTCCGCGGCGCAGGCGTTTTTGCCCGCCATGGCAAAACGTTTCGACGCGGCGGACGTGGAGATTCGGGGCTGCCCTGAAACGTGCCGCATCCTGCCGGGGGCGGTCACCGCCCTGGAGGCCGACTGGCCGGCGGAATTCCTTGACCTTATTGTCGCCGTAATGGTAGTCGATGACATGGATCAGGCCATGCGTCACATATCGAAGTATGGTTCCGCCCATACGGAAGCCATCGTAACCAACGATTTGAACAGGGCAAGGCGCTTTGTCCGCGAAGTCGATTCTTCGGTTGTTTTGGTGAACGCTTCAACCCGTTTTAACGACGGGGGCGAGCTGGGCCTTGGCGCCGAGATCGGTATCAGCACCTCCAAACTGCACGCCTTCGGGCCCATGGGAGTGGAAGAGCTTACCACGACGAAGTTCGTGGTATTCGGAGCCGGGCAGATCAGAAAGTAAATGGGTTTCTGCGAATGAAAATCGGACTGTTTGGCGGAACGTTTAATCCGATTCACCTGGGCCACATCGGGGCTGCTCTTGAAGTTAAAAAAGTTTTTGCCCTTGAGAAGATTTACCTTATACCCTCCGCCCTTCCGCCGCACAAGGAGCCGAGAGGTGTTTCCGATGCCAGGGACCGAATGGAGATGGCACGCCTCGCGGTCTTGAACCATCCGGACTTTTGTGTTTCAGATGTTGAGTTAAACCGTTCAGGGCCTTCGTACACCATCGACACGGTGCGTCATTTCAAATCCATTCTGCCCGATGACGCGGATCTCCATTTTATTCTGGGTCTCGACGCTTTTCTTGAAATCGACACCTGGAAATCCTACCGGGACCTTTTTCAACTCATCTCTTTTATTGTCATGACCCGGCCCGATAGAGCCTACAGAGACACGGCCAAGATGCGGCAGGCGCTGGCGGCATTTATAGAATCCAGGATGTCCGTCGGGTATCGGTTTTCTCTCACGGAGTCATGTTATGTTCACAACGAAAAACAGCCGGTTTACATGATCGATGTCCCTCCGGCGGATATTTCATCCACAATGATCCGAAAACACGTCAGTGAAGGCAGATCCGTCCGTGCCATGGTACCGGAAAGCGTGGCGGACTTTATAACAAACAGAGGGCTTTATTTATGATTGATGATTCCAAATCACCGCCGGACCCTTCTCTTGAACTCTATGTCGACGCTGTTTTAGGCAAAAAAGCCATCGATATTGTGCTGCTTGATGTCGGCAACTTAACATCCATCGCGGATGTGTTTATTGTATGCAGCGGACGATCAAACCGGCAGGTCAACGCAATCGCGGAACATGTTCAGAGGAATCTCAAAAAACACAAAATACGACCGTTGGGCATGGAGGGTGCCAAAGAGGGCCACTGGGTTTTGCTCGATTACGGCCATGTGATTTTTCACATATTTTACAAACCCGTACGGGAGTTTTATGATCTCGAGGGGCTCTGGGCGGACGCGGAAAGAATAGAGACCGAAAGCCTGAAAAAATACAGGGAAAAATCAAACAAAATGGAGCCGGATGATGAATAGACCCAAACCGTTTATGCTGATGATTCTCGACGGGTGGGGGATCAACCCGGACCGGGAAGGAAATGCCGTTTTTCTTGCCGACACACCCTGTCTGGATAAACTCATGGAAGAATATCCCCACACCCGACTGATGTGTTTTGGCGAAGCCGTGGGACTGCCGGAGGGAATCATGGGCAATTCCGAGGTGGGGCATCTGAATATCGGCGCCGGAAGAGTCGTCTACCAGGATCTGTTGAGAATCGACACGGCAATCCGCAGGGGGGAATTTGATAAAAACGACGTGTTCAAAAGGCTTCTGGCCGGTGTGAAAACGAACAATTCGGTGCTTCATCTCATGGGGCTGGTGTCAGACGGCGGCGTGCACAGCCAGTTAACCCACCTGTTCGCCCTGCTGAATCTGGCCAAAAACGCCGGGGTGGCCAGAGCGTGTGTTCACGCCATACTCGACGGCCGGGACACGCCGCCGGACAGCGGCGTGACATACCTGCACCGGTTGCAGGAATACATGCGCGCAATCGATTTTGGCGAGGTTGTATCTGTATGCGGGCGGTTTTACGCCATGGACCGGGACAACAGGTGGGACCGGATAGAAGCGGCATTCCGCCTTTTTACCCGGGGTGAAGGAACCCCGGCCCGAGACCCGGTAGCGGCTGTGCAAGAAGCTTACACGCGCGGCGAAACCGACGAATTTGTCCGCCCCATTGTGATAACGGCAGGGAACGAAAATCCCCCGGCAATCGTCCGGGATGGCGACGGCGTCATTTTTTTCAATTTCCGGGCCGACAGGGCAAGGGAAATAACCCGCGCATTCACGGATTCCGCCTTTGACGCCTTTGAGAGAGACCCGCTGCCGCAGGTTTGCGACTTTGTCTGCATGACCCTGTACGATGAAACGTTCACGCTGCCCGTGGCTTTTTTGCCGGTTCACCTGAATGATATTCTTGGTGAAGTCATAAGCCGCCAGGGGTTGAGACAGCTCAGGATCGCCGAGACAGAGAAGTATGCCCATGTGACCTACTTTTTCAACGGCGGCGAAGAGCATCCGTTTCCCCTTGAAGATCGCTGCTTGGTCCCGTCACCCCGAGAGGTCGCGACCTATGATCTGAAACCCGAAATGAGCGCCTACGCGGTGACCGAAGAAGTCCTTGCACGAATACGTTCAGGGAAATATGACCTGATTGTCCTCAACTTCGCCAATATGGACATGGTGGGACACACCGGTGTGCTGGAGGCGGCCATTAAAGCCTGCGAGACGGTTGACACCTGTGTGAACGACATCGTCGCCCTTATACGTAAACTGGGCGGGGTGGCGATGATTACGGCGGACCACGGAAACGCCGAGCGAATGCTGGATGAAAGCGGGCACGTCCAGACCGCGCACACGCTCAACCGCGTTCCGTTGATCCTGGTCGATGATTCACGCAGGAAAGCCTCACTTCGAGCAGGTGTACTGGCGGACATCGCGCCGACCATTCTTCAAATTATGGGTATCGATCAGCCGGAAAAAATGACGGGAAGGTCTTTACTGGATGAGTGACGGGGATTATTTACTGGCCCGTTACATCCTGACCGCAGTGCTTGCAAATATTGGCTCTCTTTTTGATAAGTTCAGCGCAGAAAGGGCACTCCCGGGTATAGTACCGCTCATGTATCTTTCGTATGGATTCATCCACCTGTTTCTGAACGATATCGTTCCCGAATCTGACGTTCTTGATGGGCTCGATGGCTTCCAGTTCCCCGATATCACCGATCATTTCCGCTGCTTTTAGCCGGACCCGCTGCGGTTCGCCGGGGTCCAGGAGTAGCCTGAGGACCGTGACCCCGTCTTTTTCCACGTAGCAGTTTGCGAGAATGGAAAACCCTTTCTTTATGGCCTCTTTGATGGCTTCCTGTTGGGCAACCACCTGTTCGTCAACAATCTGCCCTGTGCCGCCCATGGAACTGAAAACCGGCATGACTTGAAAGGTTTGGGTCCCCGGGTAGCAAATACACCGGTATGATGCATGCTGGGCGTAGTTTTCCATCAGGTTGTCCCACCCCTGCTTGTACAGCGGGCAATCATCGTTGAAGCACAGATACAGATAAGGGGTTCCCCAACCAAGGCCGTCGCTGAAGTTAAAGGGCGGAACTTCCCACAGGTTCATTTCCGTTTTGCAATGGGGACATGCGGGTTTCTCCTGAGACATGATTCTTTCTAAAACGTCTTCTTTTGTTTCAAAGGTCATTTGAACTCCTCAATAAAATTTAAAACGCGAACGGAACACGAACGCGCTTAAGTTTACTCGGACAGTTTTCCGATTTCACGACGTCATCCGGACGGTGCACAGGATGTTTTCAGCGAAAAAGATTCGATCGGAAAACATTCATAAAAAGCAATAACTGTAAATTAAGCGGTCTCGTGTTGTTTGTCAACGAAACCGGCCGATTTAATTAATCCGCTCTGAAAAACATGAATTTCGACAATATTGTCGAATCTGTGCGGTGATTGTCGAAATCCGGTCCTAATAGATTTAAAATAACACATTGTTAATACTTAAAAAACGATGTTGGCACGCTATTTGATTGGTTAAACAGTCAAAACGTTCCACAAAACCCTGAAAATGGAGGTAGAAAAATGAAGAAAATAGTCATGATCACCGTCATCCTATCCGTTGTGGTCGCGGGGTGCGCGAACACCGGGCGTTACAACACCCAGAAAGGGGCTGCCATCGGTGCCGGCGCCGGGGCGATCGCAGGTCAGGCCATCGGGCGAAACACGGAATCGACCCTCATCGGGACCGGTGTGGGGGCGCTGCTGGGCACCATTGTGGGTAATTATGAAGATCAGCGGGCAGCAGAGTTGAGCGGCCGGCCGGATCCGGGACAGGCGAATTATCACGAGCAGACCCGGTATGTCTCCCCTGAAGCTCAAATTCTGACGGAACCTCCGGGCCAGTGGGTAAAGGTGCCCGGGCACTGGGAAGGAAACCGCTGGATTCCGGGATACCAGGAATGGCGTCCGGTGAATCCCCCCCAGTATTAGATAAGGAAATAAATCAAAAGACCGGAAAAAAATCGGCACCGACGACGTGTGCCAAGTGCCATCCCAAAAAGTAGTTTAATCCTGAATTGAGGATTGCCCGCCCTTGCCGGTGTTGCCGCAGATACAAGGAAGATGTCATTCCGCTATGGTCGCCTATGCGGGATGGCATCTGACGCAGTAGATGTGGTGAGATCGGCAATCCTATTTGGGTCTTGACTCATTTCTTCTACCAACATAATAATCATCGGTAAGCCCCCAGCTCTGATGGGGAGACTCCCCAGAGTTTGACAGTTCCGGGGATAACCGACCCTTGCAGACGATGATTATTAATGTAAGAACAGAATTTCTAACTGAAACGGCAGTGTCATGCGACAAAGTCTGGCCCTTTTTATCTTACTCGCCCATTTTGTGACGGTTCCCGCAACGGCAGCGGATCTCCTTCAGGGGACGGTGGTCTCGATCGATCGCAAGGGCGGCCGGTTGATCCTGCGGCAGGCGGACACGCAAAAAAATGTTGACGTCGTGATCCTGCCGGATCTCGTGCCGGGATTCTTGAAAGCCGGGGACAGGATCACCGCATGGGGCCAATACATTCAGCGTGATCCTGACGTGTTTCAAGCCCGAAAAATCACCCGCGATCGTTCCCGGGAACCCGGAAACGATCCGACCGGCGTGCGATCACGGCTAAAGTAGATCCCAATGAATACGGGTGTTCAACTTACGAAAAACCAGAGTGATCGACCCGAGGTTTCACCCTTTCTTCGACTGGTGCCCACCTGGAAAGGCAACCTGTTTGTATTCGGATTTCTTATCGTTATGGTGCTGGTTTACTTCTACTGGCAGGTTCAGCAGGCCCACCGTGTTTTTTTGTACCGGGTACGGCAGAATTCAAAGATGATTGCCGACGTGATTCGTCTTAACGCAAAGGGTGCGGTTTTGTCCCAGAATGTCGTCGAGGAGATCATTCAGACCTTTTTGGGAAATACGGCGCGTTTCGTGGATTATCTGGATGATGTCGAACCGTTTTCCCCGGAGGAACTTGCCGCATTCACCGCGGAAGCGGGGCTTGCAGGTATCCGGGTCGTGAGAGAAGGCGCTGAATATACAGACGGTCCGCCGGGCTGGTTTTCCGCGGAGAACGCTGTGTGCAGGCCCGAGGCCCCCCACCTTCAACATCTGTCAGCCTCCCATCTTTACACCCTTGCGTGGCCGAGAGAAAAAACGACCGGTTGCATCATCGTTGGAATTACCGCGGGCCGGATCGAAAAACTGCAGGATCAGATCGGGCTGCCGCATCTGCTGACAACGCTGACCGCACTCGCAGGTATAGAATATGTTCGTATCGAAACCGACAACCCGGTTGCGCCGGATCCATCGTCCCATCCTGAAGTCACCCTGATCGAAGCGCCTGGCAGCAAGATTGCGGAAACCCGGCTTTCCGTTGGAAAAGATATCCTGGTTGTCGGGCTGGATGCGCGGCATTTTTTCGAACGCGTCAAACAACTCCGGTATGAATTTATCATCTTCAGCGCCATCCTGGCGTTTTTCGGCGTTTTCTTCTCATGGCTGCTGTATCGTTTTCAGGCCGCGTACCTGAAACAGGTTCAGAATTTCGAGCGGCGGTTTGCCCGGCAAAGAGAGGATGCCGTTCTCGGCCAGTCAGCCGCGTCCATCGCCCACGAAATTGGAAACCCATTAAACGCCATCAGCATGGGACTGCAGCGTCTGCAGATCGAGGCCGATGAAATGACCGAGGAACACCGGAACCTTGTTTCAGGCATGTTGACAGCCGTAAAGAGAACAAAGGGTATCATCACGAATATCCGGCGATACGCCAAACCGCTGGTCCCCCGTAACCAACCGGTGCGGCTGGATACGATTGTCGCCACGATACTGACACTTTATACTGAACAGTGCAAAGCCCGCCGAATTGAAACAACATGCGAAATCAAGTACAGCAGCCCTGTTACCGGCGACCCGGAAATGTTCGAGGAGGTCGTTGAAAACCTGATCAAAAACGCGATCGAGGCTCAGCCGGACGGCGGATATCTTCGTGTAACGCTGGAACGCGTCGGTTCTGATGCGGTTCTCGTCATCGAGAACAGCGGGTACACGAATTCAGAAACCGAACCGGAGCGGATTATGGAACCCTATTACACCACCAAAACCAGGGGGACCGGTTTGGGACTGTCCATCGCCAATCGGATCATCCGTTCCCATGAAGGCCGCCTGGCGGTGGAGGTCCCGTCGGCAGGCATCCTGCGTGTTGCCGTGTATGTTCCCATACGGGAGTGCCATGAGAATTCTTGTTGTTGATGATGAGCGCATGCAGCGCGACATGCTCAAAGGTTTTTTGGAGAAGCAGGGGTATGAGGTCATTACCGCCGCCGGCGGGCGGGAGGCCCTCGAAAGATTTTCGGAATCTCCTTTTCAGCTCGTTTTTCTGGATCACAAAATGCCGGACATCAGCGGAGATGAGGTGCTCGCCGGGATAAAGGAAATCAATCCGCTGATACGGGTCATTATGATCACGGCATACGGCACCGTGGAAACCGCCGTACAGGTGATGAAGCTGGGCGCCGACGACTTCCTGGAAAAGCCGGTGAACCTGGTTGAGCTCCTGGAAAAAATCCGGCTGGTCGAGCAGCGGTTGATCATCACGGAAGAAGCCGCCAGCGTCACCGAAACGCTGGATCAGAAAGACCTGCCCATCAAGCTTGTCGGCGAGAGTGCCGTTATGAAAGAAGTGTTGTCCCTGGTGCAGCGGATTGCGCCCACGCCGTGGACCGTCCTCATTCGGGGCGAAACCGGCACCGGAAAAGAACTTATCGCCCGGCTCATCCATCTGCTCAGCCGTTTCAGCGACGGTCCGTTTATCGAGGTCAACTGCGGCGCCATTCCGGAAAACCTTTTCGAGTCGGAACTCTTCGGGCATGAAAAAGGATCGTTTACCGGCGCTGTTGCGCGTCGCCGCGGCCGATTTGAACTGGCAAGCGGAGGAAGTCTTTTTCTGGATGAAGTCGGAGAACTTCCGTTGAACCTGCAACCCAAGCTGTTGCGGGTGCTTCAGGAGAAAGAGATCGTGAGAATCGGCAGCGAACAGGGGATTTCGGTGGACGTCCGGGTGATCGCGGCAACCAATCGCGACCTCAAATCCCTGGTGGAAAGCGGGGCTTTTCGTGAGGATCTCTACTACCGGTTGAAGGTGCTGGACATCGAGATTCCCCCCTTGCGCCGCCGCAAGGAGGACATCCCGGTGCTTATGGACTTTTTTATCCAGCGGCACAGCCGGGACCCGGTTCACATGGATCCGGACGCCATGTCGACCCTGATGAAGTATCCTTTTCCGGGAAACGTGCGGGAACTGGAGCATATGATCCAGAGGACGGTCACGCTGGTCCGGACGAATGTGATCAAACCATGGGATTTACCGTCGGAAATCCGCTTTCATCAGGTGACGGAACAGAGCACGCTTTCAGAACGGCTGTCCGCCCTGGAGCGCGAGATGATCATCGCCGCTCTGGACAGGGCCGACGGAGTGCAGACCCGGGCTTCAGCGGAACTAGGCATTAGCGAGCGGGTGCTGCGGTATAAAATGGGAAAACACAAGATCAGGAAATGAAAATCATACCGATTCTTCCCCCGGATCTCAGAGAAGATGCAGACCGTAAATTTGAAGCGCTCCGGAGTGCCGCAACGGATGCGAACATTACGCTGCCCGGCGATCCGGAATTTATCGCCACGATCAAACAGGTTTTCGTGTTCAGCGAATTCGTGTCAAAAGGCTGCATCCGCAACCCCGGGATGCTTGCCGATCTGGTGGAGAGCGGGAACCTCGGACGGCGATTCAGGCCGGGCGAGTACCACACGATGCTTGAATCGTTTCTTTCCGGGGTCGGGGACGAGGCGAGGCTTTTGGTCCTTCTTCGACGGTTTCGACGCCGTGAAATGACCCGGATCGCCTTCCGCGACCTTGCCGGCTGGTCAGATCTCGCGGAAACCATGGCCGACCTTTCAGCTTTTGCGGATGCATGCCTTGACCGGACGATTTCACTTCTTTACGAATGGCAGTGCGCGGAGTCCGGCATTCCTTCGGGAAGCGACGGCTCCCGGCAAAGACCCGTTGTTCTGGGAATGGGAAAGCTCGGCGGTTTCGAGCTGAACTTTTCTTCCGATGTCGATTTGATCTTCGCTTATCCCGAGGCGGGGGAAACGGTGGATGCTGAAAAACCCGTGAGCAACGATGACTTTTTTGTTCGCCTCTGCCGACGGTTGATAAAGGCCGTCGGCACCAACACTTCAGACGGCACTGTGTTCCGGATCGACACGGACCTTAGACCCTATGGCGAAAGCGGTCCGCTGGTGATGAGCTTCGATGCCATGGAGGAATATTACCAGGAACAGGGTCGCGAGTGGGAGCGATACGCGTGGATCAAGGCAAGGGTGGTTGCGGGGGACAAACCGGCAGGGGCCCGGCTTCTGGAAAGGCTCAAACCGTTTATCTACCGGAGGTATCTGGATTTCGGCGCGTTCGAATCTTTGCGGCGTATGAAGCAGAAAATTTCCCGGGAAGTGAAACGAAAAGGCATGTCCGGCAACATCAAGCTCGGCCCCGGCGGGATACGCGAGATCGAATTCTTTGGCCAGACGTTTCAACTGATTCGCGGCGGCGTTTCGTTCGCGCTTCAGGAAAGTCGCATCCAAAAGGTGCTCGCCATTCTGGCCGTGAAGAATTGCATTCCCCGAAATGTCTGTGATGAACTCACAGATGCATATGAATTCCTGCGAAACCTTGAGCACCGTCTGCAGGAATTTTCCGACCGGCAGACGCATGAACTTCCGACAGACCCCAAAGCAAAATTGCGCCTGGCCGCTTCCATGGGATTTGCCGAACCGGAATCCTTTGTCCGTTGCCTGGAGGCGCACAAAGAAAACGTGCACCGTCATTTCAACACATTACTGGAAAGCAGAGATTCAACGCCCCCGGATGAAAAAAAAGAGCTTGAAATGCGACTGGAAGCGGTATGGCTGGGGCAGGCAGACGGTGAAAGCGGCCGGGACGCACTGATGAAAGTCGGATTTGATGAAGGGAATGAAGTGACGCGCCTTCTGGACCACCTTCGCAAGGATCCGGCGACCCGGTCGCTCAGCAGGGAAGGTCGAAGCCGTCTCGACCGGCTGATTCCGAAGCTCCTGAAAGCTGTCGGCCAATCCGAACAACCGCTGCCCGTCCTGACCCGCATCATCGACCTGATAAAGGCCATACAGCAACGTACCAACTACCTGTCCCTCCTGCTTGAGGAACCTGCAGCAATCAGCCATCTGGTGAAACTGGCAAATGCCAGCCCATGGATTGCCTCATACCTGGCCCGGCATCCGGTACTGCTGGATGAACTCCTGGATCCCAGATCCCTTTATCTTCCCCCTGAAAAAGCGGATCTCAAAAACGAGGTGCGCAGGAGACTCGACGGGATAGACCCGCGGAACCTCGAACATCAGATCGAGGAATTGTGTGTTTTTAAACAGGTCAACACCTTGCGCGTGGCGGCCGCGGACGTCAGCGGAGCCCTCCCCCTCATGCGGACCAGTGACCACCTTACCTATATCGCAGAGACAATTCTGGATGAGGTTCTTGAGGTTTCATGGGCCCATCTCGTTGAAAAGAACGGTACGCCGGACTGCCGGCTGGACACCAAGAGACTGGACAGGGGGTTTACGGTGGTTGCTTACGGAAAACTCGGCGGAATCGAGCTCGGTTACGGCTCCGACCTCGATCTGGTTTTTCTCCATGCCGGTGTTCAAGGGCAGACCCGCGGCGGGAGGCTGCCCACGGACAACGCACAGTTTTTTGCCCGACTGGGGCAAAGAGTTGTCCACATTTTGTCCGCGCATACGTCGGCCGGCGTGCTTTATGAACCCGATATGCGGTTGCGGCCCAGCGGCGGTTCCGGCCCTCTGGTCAGCCACATTGAGGGGTTTGAGGAATATCAGATGAATACGGCATGGACGTGGGAGCACCAGGCCCTTGTCAGGGCAAGGCCGGTCAGCGGAGAGATTCAGGTGATGAAACGCTTTGAGGAGATCCGCAAAGCAGTGCTCGCCCGCCCCAGAATTAAGGCGAAACTTCGGGAAGAAATCACGGGGATGCGCGAACGGATGCGACGGGAGCTCCTGAACCCCGAACCGGGCCTTTTCGATCTCAAACAAGATGCCGGTGGAATTGTTGACATCGAGTTCCTGGTTCAGCATCTGGTGCTTTTAAATTCCTGTAAATTTTCCGACCTCCTGACGTGGACCGACAATGTCCGCATTCTCGAAACCCTCATCGAAACGGGCGTACTTGATAAAAACGCGGCCGCCGTGCTCAAAGAGGCGTATCTGACTTTCAGAGCGTCCGTGCACAGACTCAACCTCCAGGGAAAACCATCCAAAGTTCCGGAGAACAGGTTTCCTGGCTTGCGGAAAAGCATCGAGGAGATTTGGGCGGATATTATGTGTAAAAATTGAAATCCGATCTTACATTTCAAAATTTGAGTTCAAATTAAATCTGAAAACATTTAAAAAAATCCGATTCAAAATTCTTCTATTATCATGTTGACCTTAAATACAAAGCTGAAAACACGTTTGCCAAATCCGGCAAAGTATGGTGAAATAGGTGTTCGAAGGATATAGCTCACCATAAAATGATTCATTCGTTTTATTGCTGATGGTGCTTTTCTTGGATAACAAAAGCGAGGATCCAATGCATAAAAAAAAAATGCGAGTCGCATCAGGCGTCAGCCACCTGGACCACCTGCTCGACGGTCTATATATTGGAGACAATGTCGTCTGGTATGACGATGCCGGCAGTCTGGCCGCCGTGTACTGTCTGAATTTCATTCAAGCCTCACAGGCACAAAACAGGCCCCTTATCTACGTCAGTTTTGACCGTTCTCCGAAAAACCTTTTGGAAAAGCTGGGGCCGCTGGCCCAAAACAATCAGTTAATCATCATGGATTGCTTTACATATGGGAAAGGTTCGGGTTCCGAGGTCTTTCTCAAGTTTTACGAGAATAAAAAATCCAAATGGCCCTGTCAGATCATCAGGGTGGATACCCCACGGCAAATCGATAAGGTGATGGATGCCCTTTACGGTATCCATGCAACCCTTGTCGGTGACGTTCGATTTGTTTTTGAAAGCTTGACCGGCATGCAGGAATTATGGGGCGGCGAGGAGAATCTAATTAACTTTTATTCTCACTCATGCCCACGGCTGTATGAATTGAACACCATTGCCTACTGGATCATCGAAAAACGGGCCCACTCTCCGCGACTCAGAGCCCAGATCAATCAAATTGCGCAGGTTGCTATTGATTTATCCGTCAAAAGAGGCAAAACGTCTTTGACAATTCTAAAAGCTGAAAAGCGTGACCTGGATACACTGAACAAACCCTTCAATTACTGGAGCAAAGATCTAAAAATTACTTTCTATTCAGAAAAACGTTCAACCGAATGGTTTGATCTGGGGATGCGTTTAAAAGAATTTCGCTCAAAGCGGGGGCTCTCCCAAACAGAACTGGCAAAACTTATCGGGGTGACACCGAGCACCATTTCCCAGGTGGAAAGCAACCTCATATATCCGTCTTTACCGGCACTGCTTAAAATGGCAGAAGTGCTGGCTGTTGAGTTAAGTTCCTTTTTTAACGAACCCATAGATATAACCCACCGGATAATTTTTCCTTCAGAGGAAGCGGTGGATATAAAATTACCCAATTTGCCGGCAGGGAATATTCATGCAAAGCTATTGACACCGGTGGATTTGAAACCCAAAGCTGAACCTTACCTTCTTGAAATTCCACCTAAAAAATCCCTGCCCGGTCACTTTTTTATCCATAAAGGAGAAGAAATAGGCTATTTGTTATCAGGGAAGCTGCAGCTGAAACTGGAAAAATCGGTGCACAACGTCCGTTCAGGGGATGTGATTTATTTTACATCTGAGATCCCCTCCCAGTGGAAAAATCCTGGACCGGGCAAAGCCAGGTTGCTCTGGATCAAGATCAAGTAGTTACGCAGAATCGATAATATTCCCGTTTTTATCTTTCCGGCCATTTCAACAATAATTTAAGCCGGCAATATGGACATTTCCTCCTGGCCTCGAATGGTGTTCGAGGCTGATTCGTACCACAAAATGTGTGGTTGTCGGAAATGGTCGGGTCTGCGGTTTGATAATTAAATTTTGGATTAAATAGCGGATGATAATTTCTTCGATAACCATTACGAAACGAAACGGTTTTATTCATATCGCTTTTACATTTATGTAACTTTAAGAACTCATTCGTTACAAAAATGTATCATTCGATTTTATACCTTCCTCCCCGCCTTTTATAAGTTTACCGATAAACATTCTATATTATCTGATAGTTAAGTGATTTCAACTGATTTGGCACAGCTATTGCTATATCTTGTGCAGTACTTGAGTTTTTAAAAGTGGAATCAACATATTCCCATGACCCAATTTTTTCAGGTTGAAATGGCATTGGCAGAATCAAACATGAAAAATGACCGTGGACTCGTTTCCGAGAGACTAAAGGAAAAGACAGCGCAATTGATCTCTGATTTTTTGAATGGCAGTGAACCTGGCTTTTTAAATCGACATGCGCAGGTTTTAGACGATTATTTTCGTGAAAGCTTTGAAAACAGCACGGTGGGTCCCGGGATGGCCATCAGCAAAAATCCCTACGCCATCATTGCTCTTGGAGGGTACGGCCGGGAAGAGCAGTGTATTCATTCCGATATCGATCTGCTTTTTCTTTTTGAAAAACAGGTTCCCGGAGCAGCCGAAGATCTCATACGCGAGATTATTTACCCACTGTGGGACATCGGACTTGAAGTCGGGTATGCCACCCGGTCCCTGAAAGAGTGTGTCGCGCTTGCGGGCAGGGATTTTGAAGTACTGATGCCCCTGCTGGACGCCCGTTTCGTGTGCGGCATGTCTCATTTGTATTCAACGCTTTGGGAGAGTCTGCGAAAAAAGGTTGTTTTAAAACGCGGCGGAAAAATCATCACGTGGCTTCTTGAAGGAAACAGGGACCGTCATATTCGATTCGGAGACTCCACCTATCTTTTGGAGCCCAACCTCAAAGAGGGACAGGGCGGGCTGAGAGACTACCACACCATGCTGTGGGTCGGCCGGATAGAGTACAATTTGATGCAGCCCCGGGACCTTGAGTATCTCGGCTGTCTCTCGCACAACGAGTATCAGGAACTGGCAGAGGCCCTCTCCTTTATCTGGGGTGTCAGAAACCGGCTGCATTGTTTGAGCGGAAGAAAATGTGACCAGCTGCACTTTGAATATCAGATAGAGCTGGCCGATGCCTTGAAATTCACGGCGAGAAACGGGCAGCAGCCGGTTGAAAGGTTCCTGGGAAAGCTGCACGGAAAGATGGCATTCGTAAAAGAACAGCAAATGATGTTTCTGTACGAACTCGGCCTTGCCAGAAAATTGAAACCGGGGAAAAAGCCGGTCAGGCAGATCGATATCGAGGGTTTGCATGTTGACAAGGAGATGCTCAATTTTAATTCATCCGAGGATATTCTGCTGTCTCCGGACCTTCTTATAAACATATTCCGCGCGTGTGTTCGCAAGGGGATTCCTTTGAGCGCGGAAGCCAGGCGGCTTGTCAGGGAGTTTGCCTATCTGGTTGATGATGATTTTTCAAATTCCGATTTTGCGATCAAAGCTTTTGAACAGATTCTGGTCACGAGGACGCCGGGGTTCGACGTGCTGGGCGAGATGATGAGCACAGGCTTTCTCGAGCGCTTCATACCGGAATTTAAAAGCATCATCAATCGAATTCAGTATGATGAATATCATTTCTACCCCGTGGACAAGCACTCGTTGCACACTGTTCAGGAAATAAAAACATTCGGCACGGACGAAGACGAGGCCGGTGATTCGCTGCCCGGTACGCTGTACGGAGAACTTGCCAATAAGAAGTTGCTGCTGTGGGCCGCCCTTCTTCATGATATCGGCAAAGGCGAAGACGGTGAGAGCCATTCAAAGCGCGGTGCCGAAATCGTTCGCGCGGTGCTCGAGAGAAAGGGATACAGTGCCGAACATGTCGACACGGTTTCCTTTCTGGTTGAAGAACATCTGCTTCTGGTCAAGGCTGCGACGCGAAGGGATATCAACGACGAGGAGACCGCAATTTTATGCGCAAAAAGAATAAAAGACAGCGAGCGGTTAAAGATGCTCTATCTCCTGACGGTTGCCGATTCCATTTCCACGGGCCCGAAAGCATGGAATGAATGGGTTTCAACACTTTTAAAAGATCTTTTTCTCAAGGTTCTCAATATCATTGAAAAAGGAGAACTTGCGACCCGCGAGGCGGAAGAGGTCGTTGAACGAAAAAAAGAGACGGTCATACACTCCGCGCTCTCGTCGAAAAGCGCGCGGGAAATGGAGGCCCTTTTCCAGGTGATGTCGCCGCGATACCTTCTGTATGCACCGGAAAAAGATATAAAGGACCACATCGAACTGTACCAGCGTCTCGGCAACGCTGATTTTGTATGGAACGTGGCCGAAACACCGGACTCGAACACCCGTAGAATTACCATTTGCGCCAAAGACCGTCCGGGTCTTTTTTCAAAAATCGCGGGCACGTTTACGCTGAACAATTTGAACATCCTCGACGTGCAGGTTTTTACATGGCGAAACAATATCGCACTCGATATTTTTGAGGTCGAGCCACCGCCCGATCAGCTTTTTGAAACGGAAATATGGCATCGCGCGGAAAAGCAGCTGCATGTCGCTCTGGCCGGCGAAACGGATCTTGCCGGAGCGCTGGATGAAAAGATGACGATTTACCGGTCCAAAAGGCGCCGGCCCGGGGAGAGGCCCAATAGAATCGTGGTGGATAACAGCAGTTCCAGCTTTTTTACCATTGTTGAAGTTTTTGCATATGATTTCCCGGGACTTCTCTACAGTATTACCGATGCCCTGTTCAGGTGCAGGCTCGATATCTGGGTGGCCAAAATCGCAACAAAAGTCGATCAGGTGGTGGATGTTTTTTATGTCCGGGATTTCGACGGGCAAAAAGTCGATTCACCGGATCAGGTGGCTGCCATAAAGACTGCCGTTGAAGCTGTCCTGCCGACAGCCGGATATGGAAACGGAAGAATGGAATGATGGAGTAATGGGAAGACGGGGGTCGGATCTTTAACCCTGTGAAATAAGTTAAAGCGGTATCGCCGCATTATATAAAATCACGGAGCGATTTTATAAAAGGAGGAACACATTTAAATGAGACGAATTAGTTTTTTAACAACCGCAATCTGCCTGCTCTTCCCGTTTTCTTCTGCCTTTGCTGCGGATGTTTTAGACACCGGCGACACGGCCTGGATGATCGTTGCAACGGCGCTGGTC
>JBDRPF010000062.1:0-61976 GCA_043827325.1 Pseudomonadota bacterium
GCACAACCTGCGGATGCTGATCTACAACCGGCTGCAAAAATACCACAAGGCGTGGCCGGAAAACAGCGCCGCCGCGGACTACCTGAAAGAAAGGAAATCTCTGCATTTGACCAATACGGCATTTCCGTTTCCCCAAGCCATCAAGGCGCTTTACAACGACAACCGGGATCGGACATTGCCTATAAACTATCTGCGGTTTATAAAGTGGCGATTGAGCGAATGGAGGGGGTGATGATGATCTCGGGAAATGGCCGTAGATATAGCTCTAATCCCGTACGATCTTCCGAACATTTGAGACAGGCAAGATTAATCTCAATTAGCCACAGACACACACAGACAGACACAGACTTAAAAAAATGGATGTAAATGACATAACCTACAAAATAAACGGTGCAGTTTTTGAGGTAAATAAGATTTTGGGTTCAGGTTTTCTCGAAAAGGTTTACGAAAATGCTTTGCTGCTTGAACTTAGGCTGAGAGGTTTGAAAGTCGAAAACCAAGTTCCGATTAAGGTTTCATATAAAGAGAATTTAGTTGGTGAATATTTTGCGGATATCGTTGTGGAAGATCAGATAATCATAGAACTTAAAGCTGTCGAACAACTTCAAAAAATCCATGAAGCTCAGCTCTTAAATTACCTTAAAGCTACCGAATATAAAATCGGGCTGTTGGTAAACTTTACCCACCCTAAAGCTGAAATAAAACGTTTTATACTTTAATTGCCCAAACGTCTGCGTATGTCTGTGTGCGTCTGTGGCTATTCAAGTTCTATTGGGAGCAAAAAGTTATAAAGCCCGATGAAAAGCTGTGATCACTATCCCTCCTAAAATGCATTGACAATGCTATATATTATCTATTATAGTTCATTATCAATGAACTATAATAGTGGTTAGAAAATGGAAAAAGAAAAATTAAAAGAACTTATCATAGGGCATAAGGAAAAATTTCTTTCCAAGGGCAGGCTTATCAGAAGAGAGGTACAGGATAAAATCTCAAAATATATCCCGCAGCGTGAGATCCTTATCATTACCGGCGTAAGGAGAAGTGGAAAATCATCTCTTATGAAGCTGATATGTGATGATCTTCTAAAAAACGAGAATGTTTTGGAAAACAACATCCTTTATCTGAACTTTGAAGATGAGCGGTTTGTACCCTTTACCGTTCAAGATTTTGAGCCTCTTTATGAAACATTTATCGAGTTGGAAAATCCTCAAGGGAGAACCTATCTGTTTCTCGATGAAATTCAGAACATCCGTGGGTGGGAAAAATGGTTGAACAGACTCTATGAATTCGAAGATGTCAAGATCTTCGTCACCGGTTCCAATGCCTCCTTGTTGAGCTCTGAAATCTCCACAGCCCTGACAGGCAGGAATCGTCAAATCGTGACCTGGCCCTTTTCCTTACGTGAATTTCTGACCATGAAAGGGGTGTCAATTGATGCCAAAAGTGCATACAGAAGACAGAAGAAGGTTGAAATAAAAAGGTTGTTCAGGGAATATCTCGACCTGGGCGGTTTTCCCGAAATCCTGAAAATAGGCGACACAACACTTCTTGAACAGTATTATAAAGATATCATCTATCGTGATGTCATTACACGCTATGGCATTAAAAATATTAAAGAGATAAAGGAATTAACCCTTTTTTTGTCGGCAAATCCCGGCACAGTTCAAAGCTACAAGAATATGCAAAGGATGATTGGTGTCAGGAGCCAAAATACAGTCAAAAATTATCTTGAAGCGCTAAATGATGTCTACCTTTTTATTTCTATAGACCTGTTTGATTATTCTTTGAAACGGCAAATTTATAATCCTTCCAAAATCTATTGCATTGATACGGCGCTGAGCAATTCCATCAGCTTTAAATTCTCACAAAATATGGGGCATATTTACGAAAATGTGGTTTTTTTGGAGCTGTTGAGGAGAAATAAAGAGATTTACTACTGGAAGTCCAAGAAAGGCAAAGAGGTTGATTTTATCATAAAGAAAGGCATTCATCTCACTGAAGCCATACAGGTTTGTTTTTCTCTGGAAGACGAAAGAACAAGGCAAAGGGAGATACAGGCTTTGACAGAATCGAAAGATGAGCTAAACGTCAAGCATCTTACGGTGATTACCGATGATGAGGAATCGACTGTTCCCTTCGAACTCCCGCGTTACAAAGGCAAGATCAGTATCATCCCTCTGTGGAAATGGTTGCTTCAGCTTTAGAAGTAAGGCAAAGCGATGACGGAATATGTAAAAATAGAAGAAATCAAAGAGATGCCCCGCATCCCCCTGGAAGGGTCTCTGGACCTGACATACCGGTGCAACAACACCTGCCGCCACTGCTGGATCAGCATCCCCGAAGATTCCCCGGAAAAGGAAAAAGAGCTCACCTTCGACGAGATCCGGGAAATTGTCGATGACGCGCGAAAAATGGGGTGTCGCCGCTGGGCCCTTTCCGGCGGGGAACCCATGCTGCGGCCCGATTTCTCAGACATCTTCGACACCATCACCCGGAAATCCGTTTCCTATTCCATCAACACCAACGGCACACTGATTACCCCGGAAATCGCCCGGCTCCTGAAGAGAAAAGGAAGCAAAATGGTGGCGCTTTACGGCGCCACAGCCAAGGTGCATGACCACATCACCCGGAACCCCGGTTCTTTTGACCTCGTCATTCGGGGAATGTCATACCTGAAAGAGGCCGGAGCAGGCTTTATCGTCCAACTCATCCCCATGCATGACAACTTTCACCAGTTCAAGGAAATGGTGACCCTGGCAGAATCCTTGAATCCCTACTGGAGAATCGGCGCACCCTGGCTCTATCTTTCGGCTTCCGGGGATCCTAAAAGAAACCAGGAAATCATGCGCCAACGGCTTGACCCAAAAGAGGTAATAGCGCTCGACAAACCCGATCTCTCCCATGAAGATTGGACAGAAAAAGAAGGGGTTCACAACACCTGCCGCCCAGATGAAGACGGGCGTCTTTTTGCCGCCTGTATAGACACACGACGCGACTTTAACATAGACCCATACGGTCGCATGACCTTTTGTTGCTTTATTCAAGATCCTGCTCTCCGTTATGACGTGAAGAAAGGAAATTTTGAAGAATGCTGGGAAGAATTCATACCTTCTCTTTCAGACAAGAGCATCGGTGGAAGCGAATACAAGGAGAACTGCGGCTCCTGTGAACTGAGGAACGATTGCCGGTGGTGTCCGGTTTACGGCTATCTGGAACACCGTCGGTTTTCAGCCAGAGTATCGCATCTTTGCGACATCGCCCGGGAAGAAAAGCGTTTTAAAAAAGACTGGCAAAATAACCATCGGCGCTTTTATCAAATTGCAGGGATCACCGTTCAGGTGGATTCCGACCTCCCCATAACCGATGGAACCTTTCACCGAAAGATCAAGCCTTTCGAGACGGATGCGCCAGGAGAAGACATCGTCAAAATCAGACACCATTTCTTTTTACCCGAACTAAACGGCCGGGACCTGGGGAGAGAGGTCTACCGGAGGCCGCCCTGGGCCATTTACAGAAGGGGAAACGCCTGGATATACTTGAGTGTTTCGAATGACGCAACAGACACGGAAATCCACAAGGTTGCGGTTTTCAATGAAGACCATACGAAAGTTAGAATTTACAACAACACCCAAGCAGAGAAGGCGTATCAAAAGGGTTCCGTAGATTCGCTCACCCTTTTTCCTACAGACCAGATCCTCCTTGCACGGGTTCTTGCCGCTCGGGGGGGCTGTTACATGCACTCCTGCGGGATAGCCCTTGACGGCAAAGGATTTCTTTTTGTCGGCCATTCGGACGCGGGGAAATCGACAGTGGCAAGAATGCTGAAGAACAGGGCCAAAATCCTGTGCGACGACAGAATGATTGTAAGGCGATTGGAACAGGGATTCAGAATTTACGGCACGTGGAGCCATGGGGACGTACCGGAAGTCTCCCCGCATTCCGCCCCCTTGAAGGCTATCCTCTTTTTAAATCAGGCGCCTGAAAATAAGCTCGAACAGATTGAAAACAGGCAGGAAATCATCCGAAAACTTCTGGCCTGTCTGATAAAGCCTCTGACAACGGCCGATTGGTGGGAAAAAATGCTGACGCTGGTGGAAGACCTGTCCCGAGAGGTTCCCTGTTACAATTTACATTTCGACAAGAGCGCCAAAATAGTGGACCTGCTCGATCAGCTTATCGCTGCCAGGCGCTCAGGCCGCAGAAACTCGGATTTATGCAAAACAGCACATACGCAGTAAGGGTGAGGACAGACCGGGCCGACTTGTGGAAAAGCAAGGGGCCTCTCCTGACCCATCTGGACATGGAACTCACCGAGCGCTGCAACAACAACTGCATCCACTGTTACATAAACCTTCCGTCTAAGGATATGACCGCAAAAGAGAGGGAACTTTCCGCTGAGGATATCAAAGAGATCATTAAAGAAGCGGCCGCGTTAGGGTGCCTTACCTTGCGGTTCACCGGCGGCGAACCTTTACTCAGGGAAGATTTTGAGGAGCTGTATATCTTTGCCAGAAAACAGGGCCTGAAGGTCCTTCTTTTTACCAATGCCACGCTTATTTCTCGACACCTTGCCGAACTTTTTACCCGCATCCCGCCCCTGGATAAAATTGAAGTCTCGGTCTATGGCGTGACAACAAAATCTTACGAGGCTGTTTCCAGGATCCCCGGTTCGTTTGAGGCCGCCCGGCGGGGAATAAATCTGCTTTTAGAAAACAAGGTTCCATTTGTCGTGAAAAGCGCCCTTCTTCCGTCCAACAAAAAGGAGGTGAAGGCCTTTGAAACGTGGGCGGAGAGTGTCCCATGGATGGACAGCCCGCCGGACCATGCCATGTTTTTCGATCTTCGCTGCCGTCGGGATTCGGAAGTAAAAAACCGTATGATCAAAAAGTTCCGGCTTTCTCCCGAAGAGGGATTAAAGATACTCACAAGGAATCGCGAGGCGTATCTTAAAGAGATGAAAGAATTCTGTACCAAGTTTGTCGGGGCGCCCGGTGATAAACTCTTATCCTGCGGCGCAGGAGTTGGCAGCGGTTGTGTGGATGCATATGGTTATTTCCAACCCTGCATAATGCTCAGACATCCGGACCTTGTTTACAACATTAAGCGTGGCTCTCTTCGGGACGCACTTAACCGTTTTTTCCCTGAGGTGAGGGCGCTCAAAGCATCCAATCCCCTATATCTGGACCGCTGTGCTCGCTGTTTTATCAGAGGCCTCTGTGACCAATGTCCGGGAAAGTCCTGGATGGAGCATGGGACCATGGACACCCCCGTGAAATATCTCTGCGAGATTGCCCATGCACAGGCAAGGTATTTCGGAATGCTGGAAGAAGACGAGCGGGCATGGGAGGTAACGGATTGGAGAAAAAGGGTTGAAAAATTTTCCGGAAAGAAGCCGCTTGAATCCCTCAAATCCTGTCTCGATCAATGACCACTCCTAAAAAAGGGAGAAGGAATGAAAAGAAAAGTAAACTTCGAATCCGCTTATGCACCCTCTGAGGATATCGTGGCCCGAGAAATCGAGGGGGAAATCATCATCGTACCCTTAACGGCCAGCATCGGTGACATGGAAGACGACCTTTTCACCCTCAACGAGACCGGAAAAGCCGTCTGGGACATGCTGGACGGCAAAAAATGTCTCAAAGATGTGGCAGAAGCACTGGCGGCGGCGTATGAGGCGCCTCCCGGAGAAATCGAGAAAGACGTCATAGGGCTGCTGGAAGAACTCATCAAACGGAAAATCATCGTTGAAATCCCGAAATCTTGACCATTCTTTTTCAGACGCGCCGGCAGCGGAACTTTCTCTCCCCGGGCCCGCTTTTGTAGATCTGCTCCAGACCGTTCTGGAGAAAGGGATGCGGTTCAGGTTTCAGGCCAGCGGTTTCAGCATGTCCCCTTTTATAAAGAATGGCGATGTGGTGACCGTATATCCTTTGGCAGAATGCTCACCCGTCATCGGTGACGTCGTGGCCTTTATCCGTCAAAACGCCGGAAAACTCGTCGTCCACAGACTGGTCCGGGAAAAAAACGGTTCTTATCTCATTCATGGAGACAACACACCCGGATCGGACGGCCTTGTCGGAAAATCAAATATTCTGGGATGTGTCAAACAGGTGGAGCGAAACGGGAAAAAGGTTCTCATGGGCCTTGGCCCGGAAAAATATTTGATTGCCTTTCTGTCCCGCGCAGGCGTTCTTCCGCCCTTGCTGGCTCTGATGAGACGGCTGGCTCAAGTCCTTTTCAGGTTTAACAGATAGACATAAAGAGTTACCGATATGGACAACCCATTTGTTTCCGCCATCCCTCTCCCTGAATTCTCTCTCTGGGAGAAGACAAAGGACAAGCGGAAGCCTGTATCCTTTGACCTGGAGATCACCGCGCGATGCAACAACAATTGCCGTCACTGCTACATCAACCTTCCGGCCGGGGACGGAGCGGCAAAACAGAATGAACTTTCCTTGGAAGCGATCAATGAAATCGCTGATGAGGCTGTTTCTCTGGGGGCCCTGTGGTGTCTCGTAACCGGCGGCGAACCCTTGTTGAGAGACGACTTTATTGATATCTATCTTTTGCTCAAAAAAAAGGGATTGTTGGTTTCGGTATTCACCAACGCGGCCCTCATAACCGGTGAACATGTGCGATTGTTCAGAAAATATCCGCCCAGAGACATCGAGGTTTCCGTCTACGGCGTGACCAAAGAAACCTATGAGAAAGTAACCCGAAAACCGGGCTCTTTTGCCGCCTACAGGCAAGGCCTTGGGCTGCTGATTGAAAACAGGATCAACGTTCGTCTCAAGGCCATGGCACTTCGTTCCAATGCACACGAACTGCCGGAGATCGTCCGCTTCTGCAGGGAAAAAACCAAAGACTATTTTCGTTTCGATCCTTTTATCCACCTGAGGTTTGACGGAAACCCGGTCAGAAATGAGGAGATCAAGTCCGAAAGGCTCTCGCCTGAAACAATCGTCGCTCTGGAGCGATCCGACCCGGAGCGATTCCAGTACCTGAAAAAAGAGTGTGACAGTCTCATTGTATCACGGTTTCTGCCTGCCGATAGCAATCATCTCTTTTATTGTGGCGCGGGAGTCAACAGTTTCTCCGTGAGTTGGAATGGTCTCTTTCGGCTCTGTTCCTCTCTCTGGCATCCGGATTGTGTCTACAATCTGAAAAAAGGAAGGCTTACCGATGCCTGGAAGAATTTCGTTCCCGGCGTACGGGATATGCGGTCGGACAGGCGGGAATTTCTTGCGAAATGCCGTGTCTGCCCTTTGATAAACCTCTGCATGTGGTGTCCGGCCCATGCACACCTCGAGTCCGGAGAAATGGACATGCCGGTGGATCAATTCTGTGAAATTGCTCGCGCAAGAGCGGAATTGATCACTGAAACTTGACGGCTTTGTAAAAAGTCCAAACTTCGTGTCTGCGTCGCACTTTATTTCGCCTGAAGGCTTCGCCGGACAGGTGAACGTGAACTTTTTACTTTACCGTCTCAATTTTGACTTTTTACGAGTTCGTCAAACTTGACATGGCGAGGTTAATACTGTAAGGATAAACACGTGGAATGTGAACCATTGGAGGTGTAAGGTGGGAAAAAAAGCGTGGAAGAAACCAAAATTGATGGTGCTGTATCGAGGAAGACCAGAGGAGAGTGTGCTGGTAACTTGTAAACACTCAACAAGAACAGGTAGTCCAAAAACAGCCAAAAATAATTGTTGGATAACTCCAACAGCAGGCGGGGCTTGCCCCGCGCCCTGCGATCAGCTTTTTTCTTCTTAATGATTGTCTCCCGGATCTGTCCCTTGCGGGATCGCCATGACAGAGTAAAAAGCCGGGTCCAAAGGACCCGGCTTTGGTTTTCATCTCTTCTACTCATGTGCCCACTGCCATGCCGGCAGAACCTGAATCCGGCCAGATTCGGTTTCCATTCTTTCTTCTTCATTCAGCGTAATTACCGTAGCCTGCCTTAATCCGCACTCCTTTCTTGAAAATCGGATATCAAATGTTCTATGATTGTTTTCATAGGTTTGATAAATTATGCAAAAAAATGATCCTTTAAAGAAAAAGGTGAGGCACGCACTGCGCCTCGATCGCGCGGTGCGCTTTGTTTGGGAGGCCGGGCCGGGCTGGACTATTGCCAGCCTGGCCCTGGTTTTTTTTACGGGATGCAAGAGTTTCGAAGAAAGAGAGAAGATTTAAGGTTTACACTTTGATTGGAAATAATCCCTTGCTCTGCATATTTTAACGCCGCTGACTGTCTTTCCAAAATATTTTCCGAAATGGGTCATGTCACCAGTAATCAGGTAATCCGCTCTGGCAGAAATGGCGGCCATAAGAACCGGGCTGTCTTTTGACGGCAAATTTATGGGGCATGCTATTCTCGGATCCGCCTCAAGAACGATCTCAACATTTGATAGACAGGTCTCGAGCTTGTTGAGTTGGACTGGTTTATCAAGGTTCCGTTTTGCCTCTTCAACAACATACCCCGAGGCAAGCAACACACACCGGCCCCTTTCAGCGAATTCCCAGAAACGATCCAAACCGGGGCTTCCGTAGGCCACAGAAAACAAAATGTTTGCATCAAGAAAGATTCTATCGACGCTCATGTTCGATCCGGGTTTCGATGGGGAACCGTGTCCGGGTCAAGCCCCATGTTGCGAACCTTTTTTATCGCAGCAGCATAATCTTCCTGTGTAACAGCGTTGTTTAAGAGAAACTCGGCTTTCCGCTCAGGCGTGTATATCTCCACAGGAAGTGTCACCACAGGGCGCAAAAGGACACCTTCGGACAGCGCCTCAACGATAAGCTGCGAACCTTCTTCAAATCCGTATTTTCGGCGAAGAACAGCGGGAATGACCACTGTTCCCCTTCTGCCGACTTTTGTCGTTTCAACAGGCATGAGACTCACCTCCGATAATCAGAATATCTGATATTGTGATTTTTGTCAAGCAAGTATAACACCAAACATTTGGATGATATGCCGGGCCGGACTGGTACATTGCCAGCCCGGCCTTAATTTTTTTAGGAAATTCTTTTCCTTTCCGGCTTAAATGTTTCTTGAGAATTCCGGGTAATCAGCAAAAACTTGATATATTGAAGCTAAAATACTAAATAGATCGAGAAAGCACGAAATTGCAAAAATAATAATACCGTTTCGTGGCTTTAATCTTTCGTGTTTTCGTGATTGATTTTAAATAAAAATATGCAAAAAAATGATACCCTTAAACAAAAAGTAAAACACGCCATGCGCCTTGACCGCGCAATGCGGTTCGTGTGGGAAGCCGGGCCGGGCTGGACTCTTGTCAGCCTGGCCTTAACGGTTTTCCAGGGTGCATTGCCCCTTTTGGCGCTCTATGTTATGAAGCTGATCGTGGACGGGGTGACCGTGGCCATGGCAGCCCCTGACCGGACGGTTGCCTTCCGACACGTGGTGCTTCTCATCGTTCTGGCCATCGGGGTGGCGCTTCTCAACGCGTTATTCCAGATGGCCGCCGGCCTTGTAAAAGAAATCCAATCTCTGAAGGTAACCGATCATGTGCAAAATATTCTCCACGCCAAGTCGATTGCGGCGGACCTGGCCTATTATGAAAACCCCCAATTTTACGACACCCTTCACCGGGCACAACAGGAAGGCCCCCACCGACCCACCCGGATCGTCAACGACCTGATGCAGTTCGGGCAGAGCGGGATATCGCTGGTCGCCATGGCTGCTCTTCTCTTTTCCTTCCACTGGGGAGTGGCCGCCGTGCTGTTCGCGGCGGCCGTTCCCGGCATTCTGGTCCGATTGAAATATTCCGACAAAATGTATCACTGGCAGCGGCATCGGACCCCGATGGAACGAAAAATCAACTACCTGAACTGGATGCTCACCGGCGGAACCCACGCCAAGGAAATCCGGTTGTTCGGGTTGGGCGACCTGTTCATTCGCCGTTTCAGCGATATCCGTACGAAACTTCGGCGGGAGCAGTTTGACCTCAGCCGGAAACGTACGGTTGCGGATTTTGGGGCCGAGGCCGGTGCCACCGTGGCCGTTTTCGGGTCTTTCGGTTTTATCGCGTATCGTACCGTGCAGGGCGGCATTACCCTGGGGGACATGGTCATGTATTTCGGGGCGTTCCAGAGGGGGCTCGCATATCTCCGTCAACTGCTGGGGAATCTGGCCGCGCTTTACGAAGACAACCTGTTTATCTCCAATTTCTACGAGTTCCTCGATCTGCAAATAAGGGTCCGGGAGCCGCTCCATCCCCGCCCGGTCCCCCGGCCAGTAAAACAGGGCATCGCCCTGGACCATGTCAGCTTTAGCTACCCCGGTGGAAACCGGGAAGTGCTCAAAGATGTTTCCCTCACGATCCGGCCGGATGAAGTCATTGCCCTGGTAGGCGAGAACGGCTCCGGCAAGACCACGCTGATCAAGCTCCTCTGTCGGCTGTACGATCCCCTGAGCGGGTCCATTACGTTGGACGGCATTGACCTGCGTCAATTCGAGACAGCGGCCCTTCGCCGGGAGATCAGCGTTATTTTTCAGGACTATGTCCAGTATCACATGACCGCCCGGGAGAACGTCTGGTTCGGCAACATTTCACTGCCTCCGGATTCAGAAAAAATCGAAACCGCAGCCCGAAACGCCGGAGCCGACGATCTCATTTCAAGCCTTCCCAAAGCATATGAAACCATCCTGGGCAAATGGTTCGAGGACGGAGAGGAACTCAGCATCGGCGAGTGGCAGAAAATCGCCCTGGCGCGGGCCTTTTTGCGGGAATCCCAGCTCATCGTGCTCGACGAACCCACCAGTTCACTGGATGCAAAGACGGAATACGAGGTGTTCAAACGATTCCGACAGCTCCTGGAGGGCCGCGCCGCCATCCTGATCAGCCACCGGTTCTCCACCGTTCGCATGGCGGACCGGATCTTCGTGTTCGATGAAGGGGAAATAATCGAGCGCGGGTCACACGATGAACTGATACGGTATGGCGGGAAGTACGCCGACCTGTTTGAGAAGCAGGCACACTTTTACAGATAGCTAAAAAGCAACACGAAAACACGAAACAATATTTTAACTAGGATCTACAGGATTTAAAGAATTTTTAATCACTTTCCGGATGAAAGTGATCAAATTCTAAAATTGAGATAACCCTTTTAACCGCCGACGGCGGTTTTGTTTTTTAACGGTTTCTTCCTTGAAGCTGTTAATTCAATAGAAGAATCCTGAACATCCTGTCGGAGAAACGGATCAGGTCCGAGACCTTTTAAAAATGTTCAATTTTGCTTGAGTTCAAAGTCAAAATTGAGACGGCAAAGCAAAAAGTTCAAGTTCACCTGTCCGGCGAAGCCTTCAGGCGAAGAGGGAAGGCGCCGCGAATTTCGGGGAATGAGGCGTACTTATGTACGCCGCAGTGAACACGAAATGAAGCGCAACGCAGACACGAAGTGAAGCATCAGCGCTAAATTGGACTTTTTACGAAGCCGTCAGGTTTCTGACCGTGGGAACCTTCGTTTAAAATAACCCCCGGCGTCAAAGGCAAGGCTCAACAGGGCGGGGATCAGGAACACGGTGAACACCGTGGAAATTAAAAGTCCGCCCACGACAACGCTGCCGAGACCCCGGTAGAATTCCGATCCCGCGCCGGGAGAAACGACCAGGGGTATCATGGCCGACACGGTGGTAATGGCACTCATGTAGATGGGCCGGATGCGCGTTCGAACGGATTCGACAATCGCCGCCCTGGGCTGCATGCCGCCATCCCGGATGTTGTTCAGGGCCTGGTGGACGATCAGGATGGCGTTGTTGACAACGATACCCACCAGAATGATGAAGCCGAGCATGGTGATGATGTCCAGCGGCTGATAGGTGATAAACAGGTTGACCAGCAACAGCCCCACGAACCCGCCGGCCGCGGCCAGCGGAACGCTGAACATGATAATAAAGGGATAGAAAAAATTCTCGAACAACGCCGCCATGAGCAGATAGGCGATAACCACCGCCAGAATAAAATTCCACATCAGGGCCTTCCGGGTGCGCGTCAGGTCGTCGGCCGTTCCCCCGAGGTTGAGGCTGTAAAGACTTGAAAGCGACCCGCCGGTCTTGATGGGGGCCACCACCTTCTCCGCCACGATCGCCATAGCGCTCTCGAGGGCCATCAGCCGGTCCGGAATGATCTGGATCGTGATGGCCCGCTGAGAATCGATATGATTGATCTGATTCGGTCCTTCCTCCAGGGTGATATCCGCCACCGAACTCAGGGTCACCTTTTCTCCGGATGGGGCGATAATCGGAAACTCCTCCAGGTCCTGGGTTCGCCCGAGCTTTCCCTCTTTGTTTTTTACGACCAGATCGATTTCATCCCCGTGCAGACGATAGGTGCTGGCCTTGGCTGCATCGACCAGCGTGTCCACGGTCAGGCCGAGATCGGTGGTGGTCATGCCGATGCGGGTCAACCGTTCACGGTTGGGAACGACCCGCAACTCCGGGTTTCCCAGGTCCAGGCCGGGTATCGGGCGCACCTGCGCCGTCGGCAGAAACTCTTTCGTCTTCAGGAAGACCTGCAACCCGATGTTGATCAGGGTCGGAAGGTCCGGGCCCTTTATCTCGACTTCGATGGACCGGCCCTTGCCGATACCCCTCGTAAACAGGCTGGGCTGTTGAACGATGGAAAACATGCCCGGTATTTTTCTCAACACCCCCGTGACATAGGGTATCAAATCCCGGGTCCTTTCCTGTACCTTTGAAATAATCCCCATAAAAATCTGCTGCCCCACGGCAACGTAGAAAAAGTTCTCCACCGGCGGGAGATTCAGTTTCTCCGCAAGCTCGCTCTTTTTGCTGTGCTCGATCAGGGGGAGAATGTCTTTTTCAATTGTGGTGCCGATATTCTCGAGTTCCTTCAGGTTATAGCCCGGCGGGGGCAGAAGAATGCCGAACAGCAATTCACGGTTGCCTTCAGGCAGGTATTCGGTCTTCGGCATCAGAAAAACCGCCAGGCCGACAGACAGGCACGTCATCAAAACGACAACCCCGAGACGCGCGCTCACCAGCCCGCACATCCAGTTGATAAACGTTGTAACGGCGTTGACAAAACCGCCGGCCAGCGCGTTCAAGCCTCCGGCGACAGCGCGCAGGGGCCTCCAGGCGGCGTTGGAATGACTTCGCGATTCAATCTCTGTATTCCGGTCTTTTTGAACCTTTCCCAGGATCTTCGAGGCCAGGGTTGGAATAACGGTAATGGAAATCAGCAGGCTCAGGGACACCGCGCTGCTGATGGCGATGGCGATATCCCGGAAAAGCTGGCCGGCCTCCTCCTGCACAAAAACAATTGGGAGAAAAACCGCAACAGTGGTCCCCGTGCTGGCCAAAACAGCGCCCCAGACCTCGACGGCGCCGTCATAGGCGGCCTTTGCGCGGGTTTTCCCCATCTCCCGGTGGCGGAATATGTTTTCAAAGACCACGATTGAGTTGTCAACCACCATGCCCACGGCAAAGGAAAGGCCTGCCAGGCTGACGACGTTGATGTTGCGGCCCATGAGGGTCATCACCAGAAAGGTCCCGATCACGCTGATGGGGATGGCAATGGCTATGATAACGGTGCTGGCGATATTTCTCAAAAACACGAGAAGCACGATAATGGCGAGGGTACCGCCCAGGTAGATGTTGTCTCTGACAAGGTCGATGGCGCTGTAAATGTACTTGGTTTCATCGTAGGCCTGAATAATCTTCAGGTGCCGTTCTTTTAACAGGCCCTCGTTCAACTCCGTGAGCGCGTCCTGCAGTTTTCTCATGACCACAAGCACGTTGGACCCGGGCTCGCGAACGGCGTTCAGAACGATGGTGGGAACGCCTTCGTGCCGCACAACGATGATCGGATCCTTATACCCCAACCGGACCTCGGCGATGTCGCCCACGGTAACGGGGATGCCGTTTACCCGTTTCACGATCACGCTGGACACATCCTCCGGGCTTTTGAACTCGCCGACCGTTCGCGCGACATAGCGCCGCTTGCCCTCGTCAAAGTTACCGGCGCTGATATTCTTGTTCTCGAGATCCAGGGCCCGTACGAGCTCCGGGATGGTCACTCTCCGGGCGGCAAGGGCATCCGAATCCACAACGACCTGAAGCTCATGCTCCCGACCGCCGTATATATTCGATGAAGCGACCCCGGAAATACGCTCCAGCCGGGTTTTAACGTACTCGTCGATGAAATCGTATTCCTCCTGCAGTTTCCCCTGGTATCCGTCCTGCGCCTGCAATATCATCCACGCAATGGCGGTGTCGCGTCTTCCTCCCGATTTTATAATCGGTTTCTCGATGTCGTCCGGGTATTGTTTTACCCGTTCCAGGCTGTTTGAAACCCTCAATAGGGCCGCGTCGGTATCCGTACCAATTTCGAACATCAAATTGATATAGGCTTCGCCATCACGGCTTTCACTGGTCATCTCCTGGAGCCCTTCCAGGTTCTTGAGCTCATCTTCCTGGGCATCGACCACCTCGCGTTCCACTTCCACGGGGCTGGCACCGCGCCACGCCGTAATAACGGAAACCTCCGGAAGGTCCACATTCGGGGTGAGTTGGATGGGGATCCTGTACAGTGAAATAAAACCGAACAGAACGAGCAGGAGAACGCCCACTGTCACCGTGACCGGTTTCTTTATGGCACTATCGACAAGCTTCACGTTTCACCAGAATCTTCAAATGAAAGGAATCATCACGAAATCACGAAAGGTCGAAAACTCGAAAATTAATCTTCTATTCCGAAATCGACACCGGCTGTCCCGGCCTGAGGCGTTCATTTCCGCGGATGACCACCGGCGCGCCGGGAATGAAATTTCCCTCTACCGCCACATTTCCGTCATAGTAGCCGAGGATAGTGACGCTCACCGGCACGGCCTTCCCATCGGCCACCAGGTAGACCATCCGGTTGTTCCCCATGGTGACGACGGCGTCTTTCGGCACCAGAAGGGCATCTTTTGTCGTTGACAGGTTAAATGTAATCATCGCCTCCATGCCGCTTTTGATTTTGAGATCCGGGTTCGGCATCTTGATCCGTACCGGAAAGGTTCTGGCGTCAGGGTTGCCCTGGGGAAGAACCGCAAATATCTTTCCGGAAAAGGGGTCGCTCGAGACATTTTTGACCAGAACCTTTGCTTCATCTTGCGGCGCAAGCATGACCGCATACTGCTCCGGCACATCCACGGTGATGCGAATTTCCCCGAGATCCACCAGCGTCACTACGGGCCCGCCGGCGTTGATCCATTCTCCCACCTGGGTGTGTTCCCGCGCAACAAAACCTGAAAACGGCGCAAGCACCTGCTTTTGTTTAATATCATATTCAAGATACGCGATGTCCGCTTCGCTTCGCATCAGATCGCTGGAAAGCGCGAGATGGGTAAAGTATGCGTCATCGTATGCCTTTTCAGCAACACTCCTCGTGTCTTTTAGCTTGCTCACCCTTTCCAGCTCTTTTTTAGCTCTCTCCAGATTTGCCTGAATCGTTTTTCGCACAGCGTCAGCGGCTTTCAGACGAAGCTGTAAATCGATCGATCTCAACCGGGCAAGCAATTTTCCCTTTTCGACAAAGTCGCCCTCCTGCGCCGGGAAGTATTCAACGACGCCCGACACTTCGGCCGCCACCATACTGGTTGCAATGGCTTCAGTCGTTCCGATCAGGGAGATCTGGTCGGACACCACCCTTCTTTCCACTTCGGCAACCCGGACGGGAGCCGGCGGCGGCCCTTTGTCTTTGGCGGCATCTTCAGCCAATGACGCCTGAGCCGAAACGAACAGGACAAACACGGCAACGATAAAAAATCCTGAAAAAGCCGACGCGGTAAATCGCTTGAGCATTTATCACCTCATCTGTTGCTATACCGAAAGGGATGTCTTTCCGGGAAACAGCGCCAGGGGCGGACCCGAACGATCTTCCAATCCCGTCCCCCTGCCGCTCAAAAACCGGAAAAAATATGAAACTATTCATCTATATGTAAAATCGATGCGGGTCAAGAAATTAAAGTGTTTTCCTCCGGATCGATGAATGGAGAATTTAGTCATTCAACATGTTCAGGTCAAACGCTTCAGCCAATATATTCTTGCGCCCGGGAGATCCTGTGTTATATTAATTTAATCGCCTAACTTAATCGCTTTGCGATTAAGTTAGGCGATTAAATATACCGCAGCTTCGCTGCTATTGAAAAGGAAAGAAATATGAAAATTGCAGTCAGTGGTAAAGGCGGGGTAGGGAAAACAACATTTTCCGCCCTGTTGATTCGCAGCCTGAACGAACTGGGAAAGCACGTGCTCGCCATAGACGCGGACCCGGACGCAAATCTCGCCTCGGCACTCGGCATCTCCGAGGCGGATAAAATAACACCCATCGCTGAAATGAAAGAACTCATTTTTGAAAGAACGGAAGCAAAGCCCGGTACCATCGGCGGTTTCTTCAAGCTCAATCCGAAGGTGGACGACCTGCCGGACGCGCTGTCGGCAAAGCTCGAGAACATCAAGCTCATGCGGCTCGGCGGCGTGCAAAAAGGCGGAAGCGGGTGCATATGCCCGGAAAGCACACTGTTGCGGGCGCTTGTCACACACATCGTCCTTCAAAGGGATGAGGTGGTGGTAATGGACATGGAAGCCGGCATCGAGCACCTGGGCAGAGCAACCGCACAGGCCGTGGACAAGCTCATTGTGGTCGTGGAACCCGGGCGCCGCAGCATCGACACGGCAGGTCACATTAAAAAACTGGCATCTGAAATCGGGCTTAAGAACATTGCCGTGGTCGGAAACAAGATACGCGGTAAAAAAGACGAGGAATTTCTTTTAAAGCACCTGCCCGGGCTGGAATTTCTCGGTTTCCTTCCGTATGACGACAGGATGATCGAGGCCGATCTCAAGGGGATTTCGCCCTTCGACATTGACGCCCCGTCAAAAACCATCGTTCGAGAAATGATTTCCAGGCTGTAACCGTCATCATGAGAACAGCTGTTAAATCGTTATGGCTTCGATAATCGCCAGATGAAACCGACAAGAAGATACCCCCGGAGATCAAAACGGATATTCAGCCGAAAAACGAATATCCCAAAGATCAAGCCGGGTGCGGATGCCAGACTCAAAAAGGTTTTCACCGCTATCGGCATACCGGAGCAGACCCCCTTTCAGCCGGACCCTTTCCAGCTAGAGGCACTTTCCGCGATTGACCGGTCGGACTGCATCGTTTCCGCGCCGACCGGCGCCGGAAAGACCTGGATCGCGGAAAAAGCCATCGCCCGAATACACGAAAAAGGAGGCATGGCATGGTACGCCTCCCCTTTGAAGGCCCTGTCCAATTCTAAATACACAGAATTTCGAAATATTTTTGGAGACAAACACGTCGGAATACTGACCGGCGACCGAAAAGAAAACCCGGACGCGCCCATCATCGTTGGGACCACAGAGATCCTGAGAAACCAGCTTTACGATGCCATGCACACGGGGGAATCGCTTTCCGCCGATCTTGTCATACTTGACGAGGCGCACTTTCTCGGGGACGAAGACAGGGGCGTCGTCTGGGAAGAAATAATGATATATCTCCCGCATCGAATACCCCTGCTTCTGCTTTCAGCCACCATCGGAAATGCAAACCAGATTGCGCGATGGCTGTCGTCGATCCGTTCGAAAGAATGTCTCGTAATCGAGGAAAAAAAACGACCGGTGCCGCTTTTTCCGATTTTCTTTCATCCTTCCGGAACGCTTCTCCCGCTCACAATGAGAAGCGGTCCCGGGAAAAAAGACAGGATCTATAAAAAAGTCGACGACTACTTGAAAATCAAGCATCCGCCGACACTTTCGCCGCCGCGGAAGCTGCCCCCTTTTGATGAAATTCTGCGCGTTTTGAGAAAATATCGCCTGCTGCCGGCACTGTTTTTTCTCAAATCCCGAGCGGATTGCGACCATGCCCTGGATCTGTGTACGAAAAACCTTATTCTGAGCCCATCACGGAAACAGCACCTCAGCCAAAGGATCCGGGAGCTCGTCTCCCAGGGCTCTCACGACGCCGGACACCGGCAGCTTTGGCAGCTCGAACACCTGGCAGTCGGTTCCCACCACAGCGGGCAGTTGCCGTCATGGAAACTGGTCCTGGAAACACTCATGACCGAGGGGCTTCTGGACGCGGTTTTTGCCACTTCCACCGTGGCGGCAGGGGTCAATTTTCCCGCAAGAACGATCGCGTTTCTCAATTCAGACAGATTCAACGGCAGGGAGTTTCAACCGTTGAGCCCTACCGAATTTCATCAAATGACCGGAAGAGCGGGACGTCGGGGTATGGATAATATCGGGTTCGCGGTGGCACTTCCGGGGAAATTCATGGATGTACGGTTGACCGCGAAGCTCATGGGATCACCCCCCTCTGACGTGGAAAGTCAGATAAAGATCAACTTCTCCATGGTCCTCAACCTGCTTCTGTCACACACACCGGATCAGATCGAGGATCTCCTTAAAAAATCTTTTGCAACATACACGATCGTCGAGGCTGATAAAAAGCGGTCTCAGCGTAAAGGCGTCCAAAACAGCCACAGGTATCTGTGGCAGGATTTTATGCGGCATCTCGACTTTCTGGAAGAAACCGGGTATGTGACGGAAAGCGGAAAATTGACGAATGACGGTGAATGGGCGTCCAGACTCAGGGTCGACCAACCGCTGATGATCGCCGAGGGTTTCAGGCTCGGAATTTTTCCCGATTCCGACCCCGCGCTCCTCGCCGCCCTAATCGCGTCCTTTGTGAGCGAGCAGGAAACCGACGACGCTATCCAAAAGTCCATGCTGCCGGATACTCTTTTCACATCATTTCTCCGGGTGAAACAGCGGTTGACGCCGTTCGCGGCGAAGATGGCTGGCAGCGGCTTTCATGTCAGGCCTCTTTATTTAAGACCGGCTGCCGCAATGTATGCGTGGGCCGCCGGGCAATCCTGGGAAAAGGTGCTCTCCATTGCCGAAACGGAAGAAGGAAACCTCGCCATGCTGATCCTCAGGACCGCGGACAACTTAAGGCATATCCGGGCCCTCAGGCGTGTCTTTCCTCGAGCAGCCAGAACATCTTCAAAATCCATCGAGTCCATCTTGCGCGACCCGGTGGTAATGGGTTACGATGTTGAGTAAAATACCCGGGGGTTGTTTTTGCGAAAAACGGCCATAGCCCTGATCTTCTGCTTTGTCGTATCTTGTCCGGCAAACACGCGCGCAGCAAACGACCTCGACGCCGCTCAGGATGTCATTTACGCCTGGGACGGGAAATCGACTGTTCCGGTAAACGGAAAACTGATCAAACAGATACGAACGCACCTGCACCGGGATGATAAAAAACTGCGGATCGTTCTGGATCTCGACCCGGAAGCGGATTATTCCGTAAACCCGACCTATTACAGGCTAAACAATATCTATTGTGTCGAGGTCAAACCCTCATCCGGAATATCGCAATAAAATCGTGTTACGATTTTATGTTTCTCGGCGGGTCGAGTTCTCTTCGCAGATCTTCCGGTAGGCCAGTAAATCCGCTGAACACTCCTCGGATTCGATCAGGTGGTCGAGGGTTTCGGGGGCAACGGCCAGGCACCCAAACAGTCTGTCCTCGAGTTTCCGGGTTTCACGCCAGAGCGCGCAAAAGCCCTCCCGATGCTCCGGTGTTTTCACGTACTTTTTCAGAATGTAGATCATGCGATCTTTCAGAGATACAATCGTGTCGTGAAGGACACGCTTGTCGGCGTAGTTGACGATCTCCGCCTCCGTGGGATTTGCGGACCCGAAATACGCGTCAAGCCGGACGTGCTGCCCCACAATGCGTCCCACTTCCGGATATCCCATGTCCGCCAGCAGTTGTTCGCCTGTCCAGGCGTGATTCTCCTTGGTTTCGAAGCTTCTCGTCTTCGTGATGTCATGAAGCAGTGCCGATGCCTGGACCATTTCACGGCTCAAGCTTCCGCCGGGGACCACCATCCGGTCCACCAAAAAGGTCGCCACCTGGCAAACCTTGAAAGAATGCGTCACAATGTTGTCCAGCATTCTCATTTCATACATGAGCTGCAAGCACACTGTTTTTGAAGGGATTCGCATGCGTTCCTGTGTCTCCGCCCCGCATTTCGCGTGAAGAATTTATGTTGGTAAAGAATCCGGACCAGAGAACCCGGCTTTGATATAACCCCTGGAAGGGGCTGTTTTCCTTAAAGCCGTAAAAGTTAAAAGTGCCAAAAATGATCTAAAGAGCCTAAAGCCTGCCCTGGCGCAAGACCCTTTATTGAAGAGTACCCTGCAGCCCCGCATGGCGGGATCGACTCTTCGCTCCGCTGATTTTATATAATTGGCAGGATTCTTTAACTCTTGTCCGCCTCCGGTGGATAAACCTCTGGCGGATTAGCTCACTTCAAACTCTTGAAACGAAATGTTATTCCGTTATCTCTTTTTCGCTGTCCACACGCCCAAACCGGGCTTCCATAAAAAGCCTTGCATCCCTGATGATCATGTAAAGCGAAGGAACGTACAGGAGCGTCAGCACCGTGGCGGCAAGAAGCCCGAAGCTGATACTGACCGCCATTGGAATGAGAAACTGCGCCTGAAAACTTCGTTCGAGAAGAAGCGGGAACAGACCGGCTATAGTTGTCACGGATGTGAGCAGGACCGCTCTGAATCTGTCTCTCCCGGACTCGACGACCGCCGTGTGTATCTCCAGACCGCCGCGTCTGGCCCTGTTAATAAAATCGATCAGAATCAGGGAATCGTTTACCACAATTCCGGAAAGCGCCACAATTCCGAAAATGCTGATGATGGTGAGCTGCAGCCCCATAATGAGGTGACCGGCAATCGCGCCGATCAGACCAAAGGGAATCGCCATCATGACGATGACCGGCTGTATATAGGAGCGGAACTGGCTCGCAAGCAGAAGGAATATGCCCATCAGCGCCAGGACAAATCCTCTTTTTAAACTGTTGAGCGATTCCCGGGTTCTTTTCTCCTGTCCTTCCAGGTCATACTTTAATCCGGGATAGCGCTGTACGAGCTCCGGGAGAAAAACCGCCTGAAGGTCCGCCACGATCTTGCCGGTGTTGGCGGTAGATTCATCGAGATCCGAGCTTACGGTAATTACACGTTTCCTGTCCACCCTCCGGATTACGGAGTAGGCCCTGCCCTGTTGTATTTCCGCGACCTCTTCGATGGGTATCTCGCGCCCGTCCGGGGTTCGAATGCGCATTTCCTCAATACCCGACTCGCGTCTCCGATCGTCTTCGGTGTACCGTACCTGAACCTTGATATCATCTTTGCCCCGCTGAATACGGATCGCCTCTTCACCGTAAAAGGCCTGTCGAATTTGTCTTGCCACATCGCTCATGGTGATTCCCAGCGATCTCGCACCCTCCTTAACTCGAACCTGTTTTTCCTCCTTCCCGAGTTTAAAGTCATCGGCAATATCAAAAGTCCCCGGATACGTTCCGATCTCGGCTTTTAATTCATCCGCCGCCTGTCTGAGCTGATCAAAATCTCTTCCGGCAAGCTGGATTTCAATGGGATTGCCGGCAGGCCCCCCGGACAGTATGGTAAACACCAGTTTTTCCACACCGGGGATTTCGCCTATAAGATCGCGCCACTTGTTGAGCACTTCGGTGACCGATATATCCGGGCGTTCTTCCGAAGAAACCAGTTCGACCCAGACCTCGCCGACATGACCGCCGAGAACCCCGGGTTTCCAGTCCCTTCTGGGAATCACCCCCACCAGCGAAAAGGTGTTCACCACGAGACTTTTCTTCTCGTCCGACTGTACATTAAAAAAAGTGTTCAGCTCAAACGCTTTCGATTCAAGAAGTTTGATGGTGTTCCCGGTTGTCTCGAAAGGGGTCCCGAGGGGATAGCCGACCTCTGCGATGATCCAGTTGCTTTCCCCCTTGGGAAAAAAAACAAACGGTACGTATCCACCGATGACAATCCCCATGCTGATGATGAGGACGGCCACGCCGATGGAAAAGGTGAAGTACCTTTTTGAGATGACATATCGGATGGCCGGCGTGTAATACCGATCGATGAAGATGTTGAGCTTACTGTCCGTCCACGCTCTTATTCGCTCGTGCGCGCGCCGGATCCTGCCGGGATGCGTCGAAGCGCGGGTAAGGGTGTGATCCAGATGCGCCGGGAGTATCACGAGGGCTTCGCCGAGCGACACCGCCAGGATCGCAATGACGGCCTGCGGCATAACCGCTATAAATTTTCCCATTATTCCGTCGATAAACATGAGCGGCATGAAGGCGACGCAGGTGGTGGAAACCGCCATAACCACCGGACCGCCGACTTCCTTTAATCCGTCCACCACCGCCTCCCGCGGTGACTTCCCTCTTCCGAAATGGGTGTAGATGTTCTCTCCGACAATGATGGCGTCGTCCACGAGTATCCCGAGGGTCATGATAAACGCAAAAAGTGAGATCATGTTTATGGTTGCACCGATGTAGTCGAGAACCATAAACGCGCCCATGAACGACAGGGGGATGCCCGCGGAAACCCAGAATGCCAGGCCGAGATCCAGAAACAGCGCCAGGGAGATAAAAACCAGAACAATCCCCTGGGCACCGTTGCGCAGCAGAAGATTGATCCGGTCCCGGACCATGGTCGACAGATCAAACCACGTCGAGATGCTGGTGCCTTCGGGCATGAGGTGTTTTTGCGCATCGACATAATCTTGCACGACCCTCGAAATTTCGACGAGGTCTTCATCACTGGTGCGGTTGACCTGCACAAGGGCGGCCGGCTTTCCGTTGAATCGTGTTTTAATGTCCACATCTTCGAAGCCGTCCGTCACAGTCGCGACCTGTCCGACCCTGACAACCGTACCGTCCTTCAACGTTATGAGCGGCAGGTTTTCGAACTCCCGCCCGGTATAGAGCTGCCCCTTGGACCTTACCAGTATCTCGCCCTGAGCGGTTTTTATGGTGCCGCCGGGAAGATCGACACTTCCGGTCCTGATCGCCCGGACGACATCATCGAATGAAATGCCGTATCGTCTGAGATTTTCCTCCGACACCTCCACGGATATCTCGTAATTTCTAACGCCGATGAGGTCGGCAATCGAAATGGCCGGGGTATCGACAAGGTCGTCCTTGACCTTATCCGCCATTTCACGCAGAAGCTTCTCGGAAACGTTCCCGAAAATTGCGACCGTAATGGCGGGATTTCGATTGGTGATCTCCGTTACAACGGGGTCCTCCGCCTCTTCGGGAAAGGTGTCGATGAGATCCACTTCCGTCTTTATATCGTCCAGAACGCTCTGGATATCAGCACTCGCGTCCAGCTCAGCCGTAACCGAGCCCCTGCCCTCGTATGCGCTTGAAAAAGTGCGGCTTATCCCCTCGATCCCCTTTATTTTTTCTTCTATCTTGATGCATATGCCTTCCTCGACCTCTTCAGGACTTGACCCGGGAAACAGGACGCTCACATTGATCATATCAAGGGCAAACTGCGGATACACCTCTCTCCGCATTCTCCGCACGGTAAACAGGCCGGCGACAATGATGAAAATCATGAGGAGATTCACCGTGACCCGATTATTTATCGACCAGTTTCCGAATGCCTTCATGTTTTTTAACGACTTCCTTCATCCGCTTTCAACCGCACCAGCATACCGTCCACCGCACCGGACAAAGGGGTTTTGACGACACGGTCTCCGTTTTCCAGCCCCTTATCTATGTACACCGACTCCTTGTAGCTGCGAAGCACATTCACCGGCTTGATTACCAGTCGATTGTCCTGCACGACGTATACGACATCGCCATCATGAACAACATAACGGGGAAGCACAAATGCGTTTTCGATTTTTTTCCCCATTATTTTAACCGTCACAAACATTCCCGGCCTCAGATGCAGTAAAACCGGATTTCCGATTTCCCCGGCACGCGGATTTACCTCGACCACAACAGGGAGCGTCCGGGTTTTTTCATCCATCCGGGCCATTATTCTCGTCACCCGTCCCTTCCACGCCGGCAAGGTGTCCGCGCTGTTGAAAAGTATCTCGGCCTCGGGCATTATATTTTCAGCAAAATCATAAGAAAGCCATTCCAGATCCTTTACGGGAATCCCGACCTCGATATCCAGAGAGTCTTCGCTGTAGACCTTCCCCAGGTATTGTCCTGCCGTCACATGCTGGCCCTTCTCCACGGCCTTTTCAATAACCCAGCCGTCAAACGGCGCTTCAATCTCCGTCCTTTCCAGATCCAGCTCCGCCTCTCGAAGCAGAACAATGGCCATTTTTCGCTGCGCGTCAAGCTGTTTTCTCATCGGGCCTGTCAATGCCAGCTGATTTTTGATCTGTTGCAGCTGTTCGAGGCTTGCAAGGTATCTCTGCTCGGTTTTGTCAAGGGTTGTCTGGGCGACCACGTTTTTGCTGATGAGGCTTTTCAAGCGGGAAAATTCCGCCTCGGCCAACGACACGTCCGACGCTGCAATCTTTATGGTGGACTCGAGGTTTCGGACCTCCTGAGTCAACCGGTTGAGTTCGGCATCGGCCTGGTCGATCTGGATCTTTCGCCGCTCGACCTCGAACTGAAAGGTCCGGGGGTCAATTGCAATCAGCCGTGTTCCTTTTTCAAAAAAGCTTCCCTCCTTGAATGAACCGTGGATATCCACAACCTGTCCCCGAACTTCTGCGACAAGGTTCAAGGTTTCGCGCGGCTCCACCGTACCATATGTTTCAATGATCATGTTCACGTCGTCGGCCTTCACGGGCAAGACTTCAACAAGCCGGCCCGTGTCGGTCCGGGCGCGCCGCTCCGCCTTTGGACGAAGGGTTATCAGCAGCAGCGCGATGGATATGGCCACAACAAGAACAACGATTATCCGCACGGAATTGAGCAAAGACTCTCTTTTCATGTCTGATTTTCCACTATGGCCGTTTCAGGACTAAATAATTGTATAGTTACATTATATTATATCGTTACACAATCACAAATACGGAAGAACCCCGTGAAGCGAGGCACTCGCCCGTTTGTATTTTCCATAGATATGATTCATTCTCTCATCAGGGGGCGAAACCCGCGTAAAAAAATAGCCGGCGCCCTCAACCATCAAAGGCAGCCGGCTATCATCCGCAGGACAATCCCTGTTAACCTTTTATTTCTATGATTCTCTCTGTTAGCTCGGGCACAAAATCGAGGATGTCCGCCACAACGCCGACATCGGCAATCTGGAAAATCGGCGCCCTGGGATTTTTGTTTATTGCCACGATGAAAGGCGCGCCTTTGATGCCGCCAAGATGCTGAAAAGCCCCGCTGATGCCAAGGGCCATGTAAACCTTCGGCTGGACGGTCTTTCCTGAAGTCCCGACCTGCCGGGATTTTTCCAGCCACTTCGCATCAACGACGGGTCTCGAGCATGAGACAACTCCGCCCATGGCCTCCGCCAGTTCATGAATGATTTCCATATTTTCCTCCTCTTCGATCCCCCTGCCAACGGAAACGAGGATATCGGATTTCGTTATATCGACATCGCCGACCTCCGCCTCGACGATCTCCAGAAAGCGGCGTGCGCTTCCCGGGAGCTCGCCTGCCATTGCTTCCGCTGTTTTATCGACGATCCGGCCGCTTGCATTTTGACCTTCATCGGCCTTAAAAGATCCCGGGCGAATCGTTATAACCGCCGCCCCGGAAATGTCACACAACATGTGGGTGCTGACCTGGCCGCTGTATTCCTGGCGAACCGCCTTGAGCAGGGTGCCTTCAACGCCTTCGAACTGAACGGCATCCGGCAGATATGCCGCATCAAGCTTCACGGAAAGACCCGGCGCCAGATCCATTCCAAAATGTTCATGAGGAACGAGAACGATACCGTCTTTGGGCAGAATACGGGTCAGCAGACCCCGAATCACCTCTGCGTCGGCGTGTGAAAGGGCCTCGTTGTCGATCTTCCAGACCTCTTGAAATACAGCGGAAACCTGATTGCAGACGGCTTCAAGCCCGGCGCCGGTTCCGGCAACGATTGCTGTGAGCAAGGCGTCGGAATCAATTTCCCGGGCGGCGGTCGCCATCTCGAACGCCGTGTCGTCGGCATTACTTTCCTTGTGGACGATATATGAAAAAACCTGTCGGCCCATTATTTGATCCCTCCTTTGGACTTTAACAGTTCAATCAGCTTTTCAATGATCTCACCGGTGCTTCCTTCAAGGATCTCGGCGCTTTCGCCGGGGTCCGGCACAAAATAGTCCACCCGCTTCGCCCTCGAACCGGATTCACCGACGGCATCAAGAGAGATACCGAGATCGTCCGCGTTGTGGACGGGAATCTCCATGGACGACACTTTTCGAATGCCGCGGATTCCCACATAACGCGGCTCGTTAATGCCGGTCTGAATGGAGAGTACGCAGGGAAGGTCCATCTCGTTCATTTCCTGGTTTCCGCCCGCGATTTCACGGCCGACTTTAATGGTTTTATCGTCCCGGATTTCAAGATGATTTACAAGCGATGCAAAAGGCCAGTCCAGCATTGCGGCCAGCATGCCTCCCACCTGACCCGCGCCGTCTTCCGCCTGGGCACCCGTTAGGATCAGGTCGTATTTTCCCTTTTCGACCGCTGCTTTGAGAATTCGCGCGATTCCGAACCCGTCAGATCCCTCGAAGGCCTCGTCTTTAAGGAGAAGACCCCTGTCGGCCCCCATGGCCATCTGTCTCCGAACGACCTCCTCTGCCTCCTCGTCTCCGACCGAAACAACGGTGACGCTGCCCCCGACCCTGTCGCGAATCTGAATGGCCTCCTCAACCGCGTAATTGTCCCACTCGTTCACCGAATACACGAGATCGTCGCGTTCGATGTCTGTTCCGTCTCTGTTCACTTCGATCTCGTTCTCCGCGGGATCGGGAACTCTCTTGACACATACCAAAATCTCCATACGATTCCTCCAGACTGTCATTACTCCAAGCCATTCACGGTGTGGTGTTTCTGACTCCGAACGGCCTGGGTTTAAACTCAAATTATCTTGGATACTATGATTCCTTCACCATCTGTTTATCAACCAGCTCCGCGAGATCGATCGCCTGCATCTTCCCTTCAAGCCCGCTCGTTTTGATGGCATCCTCGATGTTGACCATGCAGAACGGGCATGCCGTCACAATTACCGTTGCGCCGGCATCTCTCGCCATCTCAACCCGCAGCACCCCCATTCGCTGTTCTTCCTCGGGTTCGTAGAAAAGCATCAGCCCGCCCCCGCCGCAGCAGAACGAACGATCCCGGCATCTTGACATTTCAACGCGATGGATGCCGGGGATGGCATCGATAACATCCCTGGGCGCCGCGTAGTTTCCATTGTGCCTCCCCAGATAGCACGGGTCATGGTACGTGTAAACCGCCGTCGTGTCTTCCACACCCTTCAGGCGGATTTTTCCGGAGGTTATGCCCCGTGCGATGACCTGGCTGATATGTTCTGCGGAAGGAATACCGTCGTAGTCGTTTTTCAACGCGTTAAGCGCGTGCGGGTCTCCGGTAACGATCCGACTGACACCCGCGTTGACGATCGCCTCGGTATTTCTCTCCTTTAAATCCAAAAAAAGCATCTCCTCGCCGAACCGCTTTACCTCGTGGCCGCTGTCCCTTTCAGCCGGTCCCAAAATCCCGAAGTCTATGCCCGCGGCGTGGAGAATCCTGGCGGTCGCCATGCCGATCTGCTGAATCCTGTCATCATATGACGTAATACTGTCTACAAAATAAAGGGTGTCCGCCGTCTCCTTCCCGTCGAGGATCTTCACCGGAAAATCTTCCGCGAGTTCCTTTGTCCAGTCCGCGCGTTTCTTTTCCATTTTTCCGTATGGATTGCCGCGCTTTTCCAGCGCACCCAGCGGCTTTTGCATGGATTGAGGCACGGCGCCTTCTTCGACCAGGCCTCTTCTCAGGTCAACGATCTTGTCGATGTACTCGATAAACAGCGGGCACTCTTCCTCGCAGGCGCCGCAGGTTGTACAGGACCAGATTTCATCCGGTTCCAGAACTCGCCCGATCAACGGCCGACCGCTTGCCATCTCCCCGCGTAACGGATAATTTTTGAAAACATAATCCCGGCATTTAATGGAGATAAACCGGGGAGAAAGGGGTCTGCCGACTGCGTTGGCCGGACAATTGTCGGAGCACCTCCCGCAATCGGCGCACGAATAAAAATCGAGGATGTGCTTCCAGGTAAAATCTTCGAGCTTTTTTACGCCAAAGGATTCAAGTCCATCAAGCTGTTCGTCTTTGACACCCCACCGAACCGGTTTTACCGTTCCTTTGTCGAGCTTCATGAAAAACACATTCGGCAAAGACGTAATGATGTGAAAATGCTTTCCCAGAGGCAGAAAGCAAAGGAAGAAAAAGAATATCAGTTCATGTGCAACGTACGACCACAGGTGCAAACCCTGCAATTTTTCCGGCGACACCCCGCTGAAAACATTTGCGGCAATCCAGGTTCCGGTCAGCGGAACGAGCATTTCGGTTTTCACTCCTTTTTGAAACTGGGCGGCGGCAAGGCTCCCTTCGAATATCATATCACAGGTTACAAGCCCGGTGATGAGCAGGAGAACGAATATGGCTTCCCAGGTGTGATCTTTACCGTATTTCGGCGGAACCGCATAACGCTCGGGTTTCAAAATGCCTCTTCGGACCATTGCCGCAAGGCACGCGGCGAAAACAAAGGTTGTCGCGAAATCTTTAATAACGGTGTATGCATACCCCCATGAACCGCTCAACCCCGGCAGCACGAACCCCTCCTTGATCCCGAGCATCACCAGGGTGATCGACCTGAGTGATATGATAACGAACCCCGCAAAGAGAACAATGTGAATGATTCCCGCGACCGGGTATCTGGGTTGACGATACTGACCCACGGCGTATTTGACCATATTGATAAGCCGCTCTCCCAGGCGATCCGTGCGAAAATCAGGGGCGGCCTTGACGAGAGGGGCAAGGCGCCGCGCAATGATATATGTGAAGATGCCGACTGAAACGACCGGAATCAATAGAAATAAAATTACTGCCGGGATACCGAAAATAGACGCCTTGGCCGGCGATAGCAACGCTGCTTCCATGAATAACCTCTCTGTTCTTTTGTGACCCGGATGATGCTTTTGGCCGGGATGGCAACCAATAAATGAATGAACGTTCATTCATTTTTAACAGGCGAATTGCTGCCCTGTCAAGAAAAAAACCACATCGCCGACAAAGAATTGTCATGTCGCGCAGATAAAATCGTGTTACGATTTTATCAACCACCCGCAGCAACGTCGCGGGATATTTTGGGATCTTTCCCGCCACACGTAAAGGGGTAAACCACGGCCGCTGAGCTGTGGCACCGCACTTTCATTCTGAGTACCGCCATTCCTTGACAGATATCTAATTTTATTCTATATGTTTTAACAGGTTCATGATGTGCCGCCCTGAATATTTTGTGAAATCTTTTCTAAGTGAAATATTCGGGCCAAACAATCTTGTACGCCGCACACGTCCTAATTTTTTAGACAACCGGAAAAAGGCATTCACAAACAATTTGGAAGGAGGCCCCAGTGACCGCAGAAATCAAATATCAGGACAAACCGTGGCTGGCCAATTATGAAAAGGGTGTACCGGAAAAGATAGAATTCGAAGAGATCTGCCTGCCGGATATTCTGGAAAGAACAGCGGGCGAATTTCCGGAAAACATGGCGCTCCTCTTTCAGGGATACACGGTGACCTTTCGTCAGCTGAACGAAATGGTAAACCGTTTTTCCGGTGTGCTTACGGATTTTGGAATTCGAAAAGGTGACAGCGTCGCCATCCTTCTGCCGAACCTGATCCCCTGCGTGGTCGCCTATTTTGCCACCTTAAAGATCGGCGGGATATCGGTAATGAACAACCCCCTGTATTCGGACCGGGAGCTGGAGCACCAGATCAACGATTCGGGCTCCAAAGTACTCATTACCGTCGATCTGCTCTGCAACCGGATGATCGACCTGAGACCGAAGACCGGCATCAAGCAGATCGTTTATACCTCCATCGGTGACTATCTGCCGTTTCCGAAAAACCTTCTCTTTCCGCTTGTGGCCAAAAAGAAAAAACTGGCCGCAGATGTCAAACCCGCCGAGAATGTTTATAAATGGAAGGATCTCCTGGGACGGTCTTCCACCCCTTCTCCGGATGTAAAGCTCTCTTTCGATGATATTGCCATGTTCCAGTACACCGGCGGAACAACCGGCGTTTCAAAAGGCGTGATACTCACCCACGGCAACCTGAGCAAGCAGGTTCAACAGCTTCGCGCATGGTTTCCCACATTAAACAAGGGGGAAGAAATATCCCTGGGCGCCCTTCCCTTCTTTCATGTTTTCGGGCTGTCCGTGGTCATGAACTTTTCCGTTTACATGGGATGGGGAGACATCCTGGTACCCAAACCCCAGCCGGATGCGCTGCTGGAAACCATAAGAAAATTCAAGCCCACCTTCGCGGCCCTGGTTCCCACCATGTACATCGGCATGCTCAGTCACCCGGATATCAACAAGACGGACATGACTTCCATCAAGGGATGCTTTTCAGGAAGCGCTCCGCTTCCGGTGGAAGTCATTCGTGATTTCGAGCAAAAGACAAAGGCCGTTATCGTTGAAGGGTTCGGCCTGACCGAGACAACACCTGTCACGCATATAAATCCTTTTGCGGGCGGGAAACGAAAGGTCGGCAGTGTCGGCGTCCCCATATCCGACACCCTGTGTCGTATTTCGGATCTGAACGATGGAACCATAGACATGCCGGTGGGAGAAACCGGTGAGCTGCTCATCAAAGGCCCCCAGGTCATGAAGGGGTACTGGAACAGACCCGAGGAAACCGCCCAATCCTTCACGGACGGCTGGCTTCATACCGGAGATATCGCCAAAATAGACGAAGAGGGCTACTTCTATATCGTAGACCGCAAAAAAGATATGATCATATCCGGCGGATACAACGTGTATCCGCGTGACATCGAAGAGGTCTTCTACGAAAATCCGAAGGTTCAGGAAGCCTGTGCCATCGGGGTGCCGCATCCGACCCGCGGCGAAGCGGCTAAAGTCTTTGTTGTGCTGAGGGAAGGCAAAACCGCCACCCAGGAAGAACTCATTGAATACTGCTCCGGAAAGATGGCCAAGTACAAGCTTCCGACAGAGGTTGAATTCAGGAAGGAACTGCCCAAGACCAATGTGGGAAAGATACTGCGAAAAAATCTTCGGGCGGACGAGCTGGAAAAAAGAAGCGCAAAAAGCTAATCACCTAGACGTATATTTTGCATTTTTCTTGACAAAAAATGGGGCACACCACGAAGAACACGAAGACGATATCTTCTTTTCTTCGTGAACTTCGTGGTAAAAAACCCGTTTAAAATGGATATTTTCTCCCCTTTATAACCTTATCGGCGATAAGCCGCTTTAAGACAATGGTGTCGAGGGGCTGAAAAGCGGCCAGCCGGTCAACGGCCGAAACCAGGCCGCCAAGGGCTTTCCCCGTTTCAACGAAGGCGAATACCTGCTTGGCCCAGTACGCGATCTTCGGCAGTGTGTCGTTCACATAGACCTTGACCGCAGCAATGTGATAGGCTGCCGTTTCTTCATCATTCATGGCGATGTATTTCTTTGTCCGCACCAGCCCGCTCTCCATGGCGTAAATCTGGATAATCATGTCGGCCAGCATGGCCAGGACCTCCTGCTCGTTGGCCAGCTCCGTCAGAAATTTATTGACCGCGGTCGCAACGGTCATCAGGAAGATCTTCTTGCTCATTTTCACCAGGTGCTCCTGAACGGCCAGTGTCGAATCATCCTGCGTGACAGAACCCGGCGAATACGTCTTGATTTCTTCTTCCACGGCTTTGGCCGCGTCAAACATCGCAAGCCTTCCCTGGACGGCCCGTTTAAGAACGGTTCCGGGAATCAAGAGCCGGTTGATTTCGTTTGTCCCTTCAAAAATCCTGTTGATACGGGCATCCCGGTACGCCCGCTCTGCCGGATAGTCGGCGATGTATCCGTAACCGCCATGTATCTGAACAAGTTCATCTACGCAGTAGTCAAGACTTTCGCTGCCGAACACCTTTGCGATGGAGCATTCAACGGCATATTCTTCAATTGCTTTGGCGTTTTCGGCCCCATGCTTTTTGGCCTCAGGGCCCAGACTCCCCAGCTTGTCATCGATCATTGCGGCCAGGCGATAAACAAGGGACTCTGTCATAAAGGTGCGAATGCACATTTCCGCCAGCTTGTTCTTTATCATACCGAACGAACTGATCTTCTCGCCGAACTGGACCCTTGAATTTGCGTACTTGACGGCCTCGGCGATGACGATTTTACTTCCGCCCATGACGCTTACCCCGAGTTTGTAGCGCCCGATATTTAATATGTTGAATGCGATTTTGTGCCCTTTTCCGACTTCAAACAGTACGTTCTCCACAGGTACTCTGCAATCCTTGAAGATGACGGAAGTGGTGGAAGAGCCTCTGATGCCCAGCTTGTTTTCTTCGGCACCGTGTGAAACACCGGGGAAGGCGCGTTCAACAATGAATCCGGTGAACTTTTCACCGTCCACCTTGGCGTAAACGATGAAAAGATCGGCCCAGGCCCCGTTTGTGATAAAAACCTTTTCCCCGTTTAACAGATAGTACTTGCCGTCATCCGTAAGGGTGGCGGTGGTTTTCGCGTTCAGGGCGTCGGAGCCGGCGCCCGATTCCGTGAGGCAGTAGGCGGAAAGCCACTCGCCGGTGGCGAGTTCCGGCAGATACTTCTTTTTTTGATCTTCTGTTCCGAAGTAAACGATGGGGAGCGTGCCGATGCCGGTGTGCGCCGAATGGGCAACAGCAAAAGACGCTCCGCCGCCGAGCGCTTCGGTTACCAGGCACGTGCTGATCTTGTCCATCCCCTCACCGCCGAATTCTTCGGGGATGTCTGTTGCGTTCAGCCCGAGATCCCCGGCCGTTTGAATCAGCGACCGGATAAATTCCTCGTTTTTCCCCTCTATCTCTTCCACGGCCGGCAGTATTTCCTTCTTTAAAAAGTCCAGTGCCGCCTTGTAAATCATTTTGTGTTCTTTGGTCAGTTCTTCCGGTGTAAAAACATTTTCAGGCGTTACATCGGTTATAAGAAATTCTCCGCCGGCAAAAATATTTCTTTCAGTCATTTATTTTCTCCTTATATGTTTGATGGCTTCGTAATTTGATCCGGTTCCGGGACGGTGCCGATGCCTCTTAACAGCAGCTCTACAAGCGGATCCGCCATCGAAACAAGATCATATTTTCCCTTTGAATGCAGCCAGGTGTTAATCACTTCGTCCACCGCCCCGAGTATGACGCGTTTAACCAGACCGATATACAGGTCCTTCCGAATAGTCCCTTCCTCCTGCCCCTGTTCAATGATGTCCGAAATGATATCAAGATACATCTTGGACATCTCTTTTATCTGATCTTCCATCATGCGATTGCTTTGATGGGTTTCAGCCTGGTACACGACCGCCATGTTTCTGTCGCGCTGGAACTCTTCGAGATGCCGTTGAATAAGGTTTCGGAGCCGGTCGGCGGTGTTGTCCGCCTTGTCGACCTCTTCTCTGAACTTGTCAAATACCTGTTTTGCCTTGTAGGCAAAGAACTGAATCAGGATATCGTCTTTGTTTTTGAAATACAGATAGATCGTACCGTCCGCGACACCGGCTTCTTTGGCGATCTGGGATATGGTCGACTGGAAAAAACCCTGTTCCGCAAACACTTTGACCGCCGCTTCGAGGATCAGGTGATATTTAGCATTTGGTTTTGATTTTGTACGGATTACGAACCTCCCGGAAACTTCTTTTATGAATGAACATTCATTCATTTAACAGAGAACCCTTCCGGGTGTCAAGTAAATTTGAACAAAATCTATTTTTATTTCGTTAAATTAAATGAGTCATAATATCTTTGTGTTATAACCATACAAACAATTAAAGAGCAGCCTGTTTTTCGGTTTCCGTCGCGTTCCCAATCCAAATGAGTGATCATTCAAAAAGCACGCGTTTCCCGCCGGAACAGCCTACCGACAGCCGGTTTCGGTTCAAACCGTCGGGCGTGATTGCACGATGTGACAAAAACGCCTCGTCCATGGAACGGTTTCATCCCGGCGTGGAGCCGAAAGCCATGCCGGCCAATTGAAACGGTATTAACCAGCTGATACTCATGAAAAACCATGTACCGGACAAACCGGACGCTACAGGAAACCGACAGATATTGGGTTCGTTTTTGACTTGACATACAACATATTGTATGAAATTAGTAGATGTTCTCCAGAGGGAAAATCCACCGTAAATCAACACACATGTTTCGTGGGTTCTTCCCGAACTCCTCAAAAAGCAATTTTCCGAAAAGATTTTAAATGACGTGGTTACGATAAATCTCAGCTTCAAAATTAATCGTTAAAAATTTACAGGTGTGGATCTATGGGTCAAAAAGGAAAAATTTTGGTCACAGAAGACGGGCGATTCGATTTAGGCAATTACAAGTGGGATGATCATCTTTTTTCCGACATTCTGGTCAGAGACAACCCCATTAATACGGCTCAGGCCATGGCGATCAGCCGGTTTGTTCGGGAAGAAATTGCAAAAATGGAACTCCACACAATCACCATACCTGTAATCGAGAAAATGATTGGGGCCAAATTGCTGGAATACGGACTGACCAAAGCCTCACCGATTCGGCTTACCAAGTCGATGCTTGTCCGGAACACGCTGGATCTCTCGGATAATGCCTGGCGGGTTCTGGAAAGAAGATACCTCAAGAAAGACAACAATGGACGGGCCGTTGAAACACCGGAGCAGATGTTCAGAAGAGTGGCACATCATATCGCCAAGGCGGAAAAGAACTATGGTGATGAATCCCGGGTGAAAAAGATGGAAGACATCTTTTACGACTTGATGACCCAGTTCAAATTTTTACCGAATTCCCCGACGCTGATGAATGCGGGACGCAGGCTGGGTCAACTGGCGGCATGCTTTGTCCTGCCTGTTGAAGACAGTATGGACGGCATCTTCGATGCCCTGAAAAACGCCGCGCTGATCCATAAGTCGGGAGGCGGAACCGGGTTCTCTTTTTCACGCCTGAGAGCAAAGAAAAGCAGGGTGGGCACGACCGGCGGAGTGGCGTCAGGCCCCGTCTCTTTTATGAAAATATTCAACACCGCCACCGAACAGGTCAAGCAGGGAGGAACCCGCCGCGGTGCCAACATGTCGATTTTGCGGGTAGACCATCCGGATATCATGGAATTCATCTTTTGCAAAAAAGACAACAAGGAATTAAACAACTTCAATATCTCGGTTGCGGTTACGGACGCCTTCATGGAAGCGGTCGAAAAAGAAAGCACTTTCGACCTGCTGGACCCCAGAGACAAGACAACGGTCAAGACGCTGAACGCTGCGGATGTTTACAAGGCCCTTGTAAAGCAGGCCTGGGAAAACGGGGATCCCGGCATCATTTTTTTGGACAGGACCAACAGGGACAACCCCACCCCGTCACTCGGAGAAATAGAAAGTACAAATCCCTGCGGCGAGCAACCGCTGCTTCCCATGGAGGCCTGCAATTTAGGCTCCATCAACCTTGTCAAATTCGTTGTTGAAAAAGATGGGCAAAACAATCTGGATTACGAGGCGTTGAAAGAAACGATATGGTGGTCAATTCGCTTCCTTGACAACACCATTGACATGTCGAAGTACCCCTTGGCTGAAATTGACAAGATGGTGAAGGGAAACCGGAAGGTCGGGCTGGGAATAATGGGATTTGCCGATATGCTTTACCGGTTGAATGTCCCGTATAACTCGGAACGAGCCCTTGAAATTGCGGAAGAACTCATGGCCTTCATACAAAAGGAATCACACGACGCCTCAGCCTACCTGGCTGAAGAGAGAAATGTTTTTAAAAATTTTGACATCAGCATCTTCAAGGACAGGGAAGGATGCCGATACAGAAACGCCACCGCCACAACGATTGCCCCCACCGGCACATTGAGCATCATCGCGGGGTGTTCCAGCGGCATCGAGCCTCTGTTCGCCCTCAGCTTTGTCAGACGGGTCATGGACAATGACGAGCTGCTGGAAGTCAATCCGTATTTTGAAAGAATCGCCAGGGAAAGGGGATTTTTCAGCAAAGAACTGATGGAAACCGTAGCACAGAAGGGAAGCGTCCGGGGCATTAAGGAGATCCCGGAGGATATCAGGACGGTTTTCGTAACCGCCCATGATATTTCACCCGAATGGCATGTCCGCATGCAGGCCGCTTTTCAGAAACATACAGACAATGCGGTTTCAAAAACCGTGAACCTGCCCGGGGATGCCACTGTGGAGGATGTTTCGAAAGTTTATAAAATCGCCTATGATTTAGGGTGTAAGGGTGTCACCATCTACAGGGATGGCAGCAAGAAGAATCAGGTCCTTTCCTTCGTTGATAAAGACAAGAATGAGGACCATTTCTCCAAGGCGGTCAAAGAGCGGCCTGAAACTCTCGAAGGTTTTACGACCAAGATACACACCGGAATGGGGCAACTTTACGTCACCGTAACCGAGTATGACAAGCAGCCCTTTGAGGTGTTCGCAACCATCGGTAAATCGGGGAGGTCGACCACCGCGAAGACGGAAGCCATCGGGCGGCTCGTCTCCCTCGCGCTGAGGTCGGGTGTAAAGGTGGATAAAATCGTGGAACAACTGCAGGGTATCGGCGGGGAACATCCCGTATTTCAAGAAGGCGGACTGGTTTTGTCCATACCGGATGCAATAAGCCGGGTCCTCGAAAAAAGATATCTTCGAAACGGCACCAATAACGCTCGCCGCAAGCACGGAAACAGCCTTCGGGGAGAAACCTGCCCGGAATGCGGTCAAACCGTCAGCTTTGAGGAGGGCTGCATGACCTGCCACTTCTGTGCGTTTACGAAATGCGGTTAATCCGAATATCGCATTAAAATTTTCAAGAATGAACGCCTCAAACTCATCTAATGGCCGGGTTGGTCCGAATCTCTTATGAAGAAAAAGAACGCTCCCGCCCACAAAGCAGCACTTGTCGCGGATTGGCAGACACTGACAAGAACGTTCATTCGGCCGGAAAATGACGACGCCAAGTCCATACTCCTTAAATACATGGAGCAGATTCTTTTCGGACTGCATGAATTCCTCAAGCACCATGTCGGCTTCACCGAAGAAGTCAGTTTGAAAGAATTGGCTGACCGTTTTACAAACACCCTGATCAGCGAAAACCCTGAGAAAAAGCTCGCGGATGTAATCACCGATCTGATTGAGGACATCGCTCCTCACGCCGTGAATGTTGCCTCCCCCTATTTCATCGGTCACATGACTTCGGCCATTCCGTTCTTTATGGTGCATCTGAAAACCATCGTCGCCGCCCTCAATCAGAATGTCGTCAAACTGGAAACCTCAAAGATTGTCTCCGTGGTGGAAAAGCAGGTGCTCGCAAAAATCCATCGCTTGATCTACAGAAAGAACCGGGATTTTTATGACGAACACATCCAGCACCCCCATACGGCGCTGGGCTGCTTTGTAGAAAACGGTACGCTCGCCAACATCTCCGCGCTATGGGTTGCCAGAAACGCCCTGTTCGCACCGAAAAACGGATTCACCGGCGTGGAAAAAGAAGGGATCTCCGCTGCGTACAAAGCGTACGATACGGAAAAATGCGTCGTCCTCGTCTCCAGACTCGGCCACCATTCGTTCAACAAGGCCGGGGGGGTTCTGGGAATCGGCAATCAAAATATTGTTGCCGTAAACGTTGATGAAAATTACAGAATGCATCTTGTCAGCCTGCATAAAAAAATCAAAGAATTAAAAAAGAACAACGCGAAGATTCTGGCCGTTGTCGGCATTGCCGGGACGACGGAAACGGGAACGGTTGATCCGCTCGAAAAACTCGGAGAGATATGCGCTGACAACGGAATTCACTATCATGTCGATGCCGCATGGGGCGGCCCGACGCTGATGTCCAAAAAATACAGACATATGCTTGCCGGCATCGAACTCGCCGATTCCGTTACGATTGACGGTCACAAACAGCTGTACATGCCCATGAGTTGCGGCATGACCTACTTTAAAGATCCATTGATCATGGATGTGATCACATACCATGCAAACTACGTGAACCGACCGGGATCCGTCGACCTCGGCATAAAATCGCTGTCAGGGTCCAGAGAGGCCAATTCACTGATACTTGACTGCGCCCTCAAAATAATGGGAAGCGGGGGGTATGCCCTTTTGATAGAGCACGGGATCGAAACAGCGGGAGCGTTTGCCGAAGCCATTGAAAAAAGACCTCTCTTTCAGCTCTTCACCCGGCCGGAACTTAACATTCTCACCTACCGGATTTGCCCGCCGGACATGAAACAGCAGCTTCGGGAAGGAGATGCCGAGCAAAAAAAGAGGATCAACCGCAGGTTGAACGACATCAATCGAACGCTCCAGAGACTGCAGCGGGAGGCGGGCCGAAGTTTTGTTTCAAGAACCACATTAACGGCTTCATTTTTACCGGATGACGGTGTCGTCGTGCTGCGGGCGGTAATTATGAATCCCATGACGGATATGCCGGTGCTGGAAAAGATTCTCGACGAGCAGGAAGAGATATATCAGTCCGCGTTCATCTGAATCTTGCATGAAAATTATTAAACCGGCAATTAAATATACAAAATACGCCTTTTCCCCTTGTCATTCCCGCGAAATCGGGAATCCAGGAAATACAATGGGTTATGGATAGCGCTTAAGCTTCAATCCGTGCCCGGCTCTCCGCTTCACGCAGCCTGCCCTCGCAAAGGCGGGGGGCCGGAATGACGGTCTTTTAATTGCAGGGTTAATAATGAAAAAGCTCTTTTTATACTTAAATACACCGGTGATATATTTTTTTCGAAGAAAAAAATATGTGCACCCTTCACAATTTTCTGTGCATCCCACCCGGACTCTCTTCCCCCCGACATGCGATTCCCTTTTCCGGGTGTTTTTGTCATGAACGGCATCCCCACATGAAATGCCTGCTAAATCAATGTCTTAAAATCCTTTCCCCCTGATCGGTCTTCCAGATTTCAATTAATTTCCCCGGATCGACAACCTGGCACGAAAATTGACAGTACATTTATTGACGAACTCGTAAAAATTCAGAATTGAGACGGCAAAGTAAAAAGTTCAAGTTCACCTGTCCGGCGAAGCCTTCAGGCGAAGAGGGAAGGCGTCGCCAATTTCGTGGAATGAGGCGTACTTATGTACGCCGCAGTGAACACGAAGTGCAGTTTTTCAAGCCGAACGGCGCAACCATCAGCGTTAAATTGGACTTTTTACGAAGCCGTCAATTCTTCAGGAGCGCAACATGAGAGGATTACTGTTCATCGATGATGAAGCGGGTGTTCGACGTTCGGTGACGCGCGCACTCAGGCGGGAGCCCTATGAAACCCACACGGCCGCGAGCGGTAAAGACGGCATCGATTTTTTTAAGAAAAACATCTCTCGCATCTCGACGGTAATATCAGACTACAGAATGCCGGGATTAAGCGGCCTTGAAACACTCTCAATGATCGGTTCGCTCAATCCTGAAATTACCCGCATCATTCTGACAGGCTACGCAACCATGGAAGCGGCGATTCACGCCACAAATCAAGGCATCGACGGATTTCTCACAAAACCCTTCGACAACCTGGAACTCAGGGCCAAAATCCGCGATATCTTCATACGTAAACATTTAAAGCAGTTTGTCCCCGAACAGGTTTACCAAGAGATCCGAAACTCCCCGGGAGCACTCAAACCGACCTATCACGAAGCCTCCATCCTGTTTTCGGATATCCGGGGTTTCACGCAGATGTCGCAGGAATTTTCACCGGACGCCATCGCAGCCTTTTTAAACGACAACTATTTCGCACCTTTCGGTGAGATCGCTTATAACTTCAACGGGACCGTTGACAAGCATATCGGAGACAGCATTATGGTTGCATACGGCTCGCCGATACCTCACGTCGATGACGCATTGAACGCTGTGAGATCTGCAATGGCGATGCAAAAAAAGGCAAAGGAAATCGACACAATGCTGAAAACAAGAAATGGATTGAGCCTGAAAGTCGGGATCGGCATATCGACGGGGCGCGTCTTTTCAGGCATTTTAGGCTCTCTAAGAATAAAGGAGTTTACATCCATCGGGATGCCGGTGAACATTGCCGCGCGCTTGCAGGGTATGGCAAAGAAAGGCGAGATCCTTATCAACGAAAGGACCTTCCAGAAGCTTTCGAATGAGGTTGATGCCGAACTGCTGCCGCCGGCAAAAGTCAAGGGAATTGATGCGCCGATAAACGTCTACAGGGTGATGGGGTAAAGTGAAAATACGGATTATTCTTTTGACCTGACCGAACTCCCCGCTTTTATTTCATTCCCTGAAACAGAAACCGCCTCGGAACGTTCGGGGTAAACGTCGGTTATCCGGATTTCACCGGTCTTGAGACCGGGAACGAAAAATCGCTGGTCCTGTGCGCCGTTAATTATGTTCTCGCTCTCGTGCACCTCCAGTATGTCTCCTGACTTCAAACCCGCCTTTTCGCCGGAAGAAAGTACAATCTTGTTTCCGTCGCTTGAAATAATATATCCGCTCCATGCCTGTTCTTCAACAGCTTCACAGATACGATTCCCCATCTCGGTTGCAATTTGAATAATCGCCTCATTGACCAGCGCCGGGTCGGCTTCTCTCCCCGGCCTCGCCATCTCGTCTTCCGTCGAGCCCATTTCAATTTCGCGTATAAAGCTTTCATCGAGAAGCTTCGCGCCGGTTTCGACGTCATAGACTTCAACCCCTATCTGAACCTGGGTAAAGAGTTCTAATTCTTTAAACCACCAGAAACCACGTTCGGTTTCATCTGTTCTGATATCAATAAAGCTCCCGGTTATAATTGCGTTGAGGCCGAGCTGTCTACCTGTCTTTGCCAGGGTCAGATTGTCCATCTGGCCGGACGGCATTTTCGGCAGTTCGATGAGATCTTCCGGATATTCAGGATCGTCCGGCAGCAACAGGAGCATTTCCGGGCATTCTTCTTTTAGGGTGTTCACAAGATGAATCTGAAAGTTGTCCTCAAAATCACCTTTGGTGAACGTCGTCCTGTTCTCAAAAACAGCAATTCCCGCCTTCTTTATGAAATCTTGATTCTTAATTTTCAAACCGGCGGTAATATCCAACGTTTTCTTTTTAAGGGTCGAAACCGACGAACACCCCGGCATCAGGGCAGCAAAAAACAGTCCGATGAAAAGAACAACAACGAGGTAACTTCTGTCAATGCAATTCTTAAGATGGTAAAGTGTCATTTTTGCCCTCATATACCGCCTTGACCTTGGTCGTTATTCCACCTCTTGCAGTGAACTCGCCTGCAACGGACATCTGTTTCGGGTCAAGAAGTGCAACCAGATCATCCAGGATTCGATTCACCACATGCTCATAGAAAATGCCAATGTTTCTATACTGCAGCAAGTAATATTTCAATGATTTCAGTTCAACAATCTTTCTGTCCGGCCGATATGTTATCCGAATACATCCGAAATCCGGCAGTCCGGTCATGGGGCATACCGATGTGAACTCGGGCTGCTCAATGGTAATTTCGATGTCCCTTCGGCCATGATAGTCATAATCCAAAGGGTCTAAAAGACCGGTATCGATTTTCTCCGGACTCTCTGTGGTGTATCGAATATTTTTATCAAATGATTGCGGCATCTTTTTTCTCCGTATCGAATTAACGAATGAGACCACTCAGACGGTAGCATCCTAGTAGAAAAAAAAAACCGTTCTGTCAAACATACATTCTTACACCATGCAACCTGAATCTTGCATGAAAATGAATAAGAAGCTCTTATCATACTTAAAACACAATGGGTTTCGTAAGATTTTTAGCCATGAAATAGGTTACCGGGCAGTAAAATGAATGAAGTCCATTTCCCCGTTAATTTTCATGCAAAATCCAGGTACAACCCTTTTGAGCAAAGGACAGTCTTGACACTTCGGATTGTTTCTGCTAACAAATCAAAATTATTGTAAAAAAACCAACCGGAGAGAGTGGCAAATGGCATCTATCGATGAACATATCCTCAGAACGACCAAGGAAATCATTGTCAAATTCATCGAGGCCGGAAGGATTTCCCCTGCCGGTTTCAATGAAACATTTAAATCAATTTACCATACGGTCCAGGAAACTGTAAAGGGTACGGGAGAGGTACCGGAACAAGAAAGCGATGAAGGCACATAGGCGACGCCGGTAAAGCATCAGATTTTCACAACGAACCATATGGACACAAATCTTCGGAGGACCATTCTCTGGACACTCGTGGCAGCCTACACCTTTGTCCTGCCTGATGCGATTATTGTCTACGATACCATCGCAAAACACTTCACCGTCCCTGTCGCGCGTAAAGTCCCCATCGTAATCACGCTTTTCTTTGGCTTGTCCTACATCGTTTTTGGCCTCATAACTCAAAAAAACGTTGGGTATCATCTTTTTATTCTCCCCTGTGTTTTCATCGTTCTGGCCGTGGTATTCCTTGAACCCAATCCGAACAAACACATCCACATGCCGGAATACATGGTCATGGCCTGGTTGCTCTATGAGGCTTTCTCCGTCGATTACAGGGGAAGCGGAATTTTTCTCCTTGTTTTTTTATGTGCTTCCATGCTGGGTATTGTGGATGAGCTGGCGCAGGGGATTTACCCCGGGCGATATTATGGCTGGATCGATATGGGGATAAATTCCGCGTCAAGCATCATCGGAGTTTTTATCCTTATGGGTCTAAAAAACCGGCCAAAGACCGACTGGGCATGGACAAACCATCTCCTCAAACGCAACGTATCTCTCGTGCAGCTTGCCTTCGGGGCTATGGGTGCGGTGCTGTTGTGCGTGTATCTTTTTGATGTTCAGGCGGCGAGGGTTTTTCGGGGTGTTTATCCCCGCTGGCTGTCGATATGGAATTGCGCTTTTCTAACCCTTTCACCTGCAATCGTTCTTTATGATCGGTACCGTTTTCGCGGGCATGGCTCTCCCGGAGATGAAAAAGGCTCCGCATTTTACGCCAATGAAGTCACAGCCGACCTCTGGGTTGTTATACCGCTTGTCATTCTTTTTGCCATGCACGCCATTGCCGCATTTGCCGCATTCTCCGGTATGCCATTCGCGTGAAATATTCGGGTTAGTGTGCTTCCGCCCAGTTTTCTCCGGAACACACATTGACCTTCAGCGGCACCTTGAGATCCCACACGCCTTCCATTATCTCTTTGACGCGTTTCTTGACCGTATCCAGTTCATCCGGATGCACTTCAAAAACAATCTCGTCATGAACGGAAAGAAGCAATACCGCCCTGAAACCGTTTTCCCTGAAGATCGCGTCCACGTCTATCATGGCCACCTTGATGAGATCAGCGGCCGTTCCCTGAATCGGTGTGTTGATTGCCGTTCGTTCTGCGAACTCACGAACGTTTTTGTTGGCGCTGTCTATGTCCGGCAGTAGGCGGATACGATCGAGGAGCGTGCTCGTCTGTTTTGTTCTTCTCGCATCTTCTATAGTCCGCCGGATGAATTCCCTGACACCTTTGTATCGTGTAAAATAGTTGTCAATATAGGTTTTTGCCATCTTCTGGCTGATATTCAGCGCTCTGGAAAGGCCATAGGGGCTCATGCCGTAGATGATACCGAAGTTTATAACCTTGGCCTGCCGCCGCAACTCGGGTGTGAGAAAAGAGGGGAAAACCTGAAACACTTCGGCTGCGGTACGGGTATGTATATCCTCGTCATCTTCGAACGCCTTAATTAGAATTTGATCGTCAGAACAGTGGGCGAGAATTCTAAGCTCTATCTGAGAATAATCCGCCGAAACAAGGCGCCATCCTTTCCTGGGGATAAAGGCCCTGCGAATTTCCATTCCCTCATCCGTTCGGATCGGGATGTTCTGTAAGTTCGGGTCGGAGCTGCTGAGTCGCCCTGTCGCCGTTACCGTCTGGTTATATGACGTATGAATGCGTCCGGTAACCGGGTGAACCATCTCCAGCAGCGCATCCGTATATGTCGACTTCAGTTTTGCCAGGGTCCTGTGCCTCAAAATAATATCGGGAAGTTCGTGCAGAGGCGCCAGCCGGGTCAGGACATCAACATCGGTGGAATGGCCTGTTTTTTTCCGGGTCTTTTTCTGAACCGGCAGTTTGAACTTGTCAAAGAGTATCCGGCCAAGCTGCTGTGACGACTTGATATTAAATTTTTCTCCCGCGATATCATAGATACGGGTTTCAAGCATTTCCAGCTGATGCTCAAAAAATTTTGACAAATTGAGAAGCCGCTCTTTATCGACGCAAATCCCGGCCATTTCCATTCGCACCAAAACCGGGACAAGCGGCATCTCGACCTGTTCTAAAAGATTGCGGAGTCCCGCTGCTTCGAGTCTGGCCCTTAAAACCCTGTACGCCTTGAGGGTGATGTCGGCATCCTCACACGCATAGGGTACGGCGCTTTCCAGGGGAACCTGGGCAAAGTTCATCCCCTTTTTACCGACAACCTCCTTGTAGGTCATGGTCTTGTGATCCAGAAAGTCAAGTGAGATCTGGTTGAGGTTGTGTGCCCGTTTTGAAGGGTTAAGCAAATAGGATGCCAGCATGGTGTCAAACACGACACCGGACAGATCAATCCCGCGGCGTGCCAGAACGATCCAGTCATACTTGATATTTTGGCCGACCTTTCGAATGGACGCGTTTTCAAGCACCGGCTTTAATGAACGTAATACCTCGCTGAGTTCCAGCTGCTCGGAAACACCGGGATAATCATGTGCGCAAGGGATATAAACTGCCTCATCTTCCCGCATTGAAAACGAAAGGCCGACAATCTCCGCCATCATGGGATTTTTTGAGGTTGTTTCCGTATCAATTGCGAACAATCCGGCCGTCTCGAGATCTTCGATCAGTTCGGCAAGTGAATCCATCGTCGTTATTGCGGTGTATTTCTTTTCGGACAGATCCGGTTCTGCGGGCACGGTCTGCTGCAACTGCCTGAATTCCAGCTCCTTAAAAAGTCTGGAAAGCGTTGCGTTGTCCGGTGCTCCGGGTTTGAAGTTTTCGGGAACAAAAGAAATAGGAACGCCGGTGTGAATCACGACAAGCTCTCTGCTTAATAAAGCCTGCGCCTTGTAATGGACAAGATTGTCATGCTGCTTCTTTTTTGTTATTGTATCGACCTGTTCATAGAGACACTCCATGTTGCCGAACGTCTTTATCAGGGCGAGCGCCGTCTTTTGTCCGATGCCGGGAACACCCGGAATATTGTCTGCCGCATCCCCTGAAAGCCCCATGACATCTATCATCTGGTGCGGTTCGACCCCGAATTCCTTTCGTATGACATCGGCATCGATGGTCTTTTCCTTCATGGGATCCCAAATCGTGGAATTGTCCGTGACAAGCTGCATAAAATCTTTGTCACCGGTGACCATGACCACGTTAAAACCGGCGTCTTCAGCCATTCGACTGAGGGTGCCGATGATATCATCCGCCTCAAAACCCGCCATTTCAACAACCGGAATGTTGAAACCTTCCGTAATGTCCTTTACGTAAGGGATCTGAACAGACAGGTCTTCGGGCATGGGGGGGCGATTCGCCTTGTAGTCTTCATAGATTTTATGGCGGAATGTGGGTCCCTTTGCGTCAAACACCATTGCGACGTATTCCGGCGCACAATCTCCCATTAGCCTTAACAGCATCCGCGTAAAACCGAAAACCGCGTTTGTGGGCAGCCCTTTTGAGTTCGAGAGTCGCTGGATGGCATGATACGCCCTGTAAATATACGCGGACCCGTCGATCAGATATAGTGTCTTCTTCTCATCCATATCAGTCATTACATCTTAAAATTGACAAACTCGTTAAAAGTCAAAATTGAGACGGCAAAGTAAAAAGTTCAAGTTAAAGGCGTCGCAAATTTCGTGGAATGAGGCGTACTCATGTACGCCGCAGTGAACACGAAATGAAGCGCAACACATAAATTGGACTTTTTACGAAGCCGTCAAATTTAAAGGCCGATTTCCGCTGCCACCCCTGTCATGGCCTCAAGGCTTAAAGCGATAAATTCATTGAGCGGAATTCCGGTCTTTTCGCATTCCATGATCCTTTCACGGCTTACGGCCCTTGCAAAATGCGGTGTCTTCATCCGCTTTGTTACGGATTTGGGTTTAACGCTGGCAAGTTTTTGGTCGGGATAAACAAGGGCGGTCGCCACGATCAGGCCGGTTATGGACTCTGCACAGGCCAGCGCGTGTTCAAAAAGCGTTGTGCGCTCGAGCCCCAATCCTTCTGCGTTATGTTTTTGGATCACATCACCTAAAACAGGCGATACGCCCTTTTCCTTAAGAATCCGGGCTGTTTCAGCCCCATGAAGCGCCGGATCTTCTCCGGTCGTCTCATAATCCAGATCATGAAGAAGCCCGGCCAGCCCCCACACCTGTTCGTCTTTGCCCAGCTTTTCCGCCAGCACCCGCATGATCGCTTCCGTTGCGACACAGTGAGATATCAATTTTTCGTTTTTCAGATAGTCTTTCAGCAGCTTTATGGCCTCGCCTCTTGTGAGGCCGGGGTCCGAAGTGGTTGACATGATATTTCTCCTGCATTAATTTTTCATTATTGACATGGCGTTTCGGCCGCAACCAGGGATGAAACAGCTTCATGGACATTTAACACTATTGAAACAAAACGGCAAGCCGGCGTGAAACCAAACGGTATTTTGGGACCGCTGTAAACGGCTGAGCCTTTTATGTCAGACTAAATCAACCGATACATCAGGGCAGAACATGAAAAACGCCGTAAGAACTTCCAGATACAGGGAAAAACGACGAAGGGCCAAGGAAATTAACTGCCACTGCTGCGGTCTGGAACTTCCCTTTGCCTGGAGATGCCGGTGCGGGTTCAGTATCTGTCAGGACTGCATGCTGGAAAATTTTTGGGGCATGTCGTGTAATGGAATAACCTGGGAGTGTCCGGACTGCGACGCGCATAACGGATTCGGCAACCAGTAACTAAGACGGCCATCCGGATGGCTTGTGAGCATAGGCCCGCTCCCGGTATATCTTCCAGGCGCCATCTTTTTTTCTCAGATCCATCCGCTTGAACCCGTCGCTCTTGTATGCATCCGAACGGTATCGCTGCTTAAAGTATATCTCGGCCTCGTTTCCTTGAACCTTGACATTAAGATTGGAAACCTGAACGGATATACGTTTGTAGCGATCGTTCAATCTTCCCTTGTACTGTTTCCACGCATTGCGGTCTTTACCGTCGCCTATGAAAGACGGATGGTAATGGGCGATGTATTCATTGAGCTGTTTGTTCTCCCAGGCCCTTCGCCATGACTCCACGGTGGATTTGATTCGGGCGGTTTCCGTATCGACCGGCGTGCGTTTTGCTTTTTCCAGGGCGATCCTGGGCCGCTCCTCGCTCCACTCCCGTTTTATGAGCACCAATAGGTTCCGGACCGGACCGGCCAGGTAAACTCTTGAAAACCCCTCGAGATCCCCGGCTTCTTTAACCCGCACTTCACCCATCGCAACGACGCGGTCCTGAAAACCGAGCACCGTAAGCGATCGGAACTTGGAATTTGACCGGACGTACTGTTCAGGAATCATGACCTGTTCTAAAAAAGGGATAAGTTCTGAAAGATCCCGCTTTGCAGGCGCAAACCTGTAAGGCAACCGTTCACCGATGATGACCGGAGTCTTTTTTAAGTTTATCTGATTGTCGAGTTCCGCAAGCTGGATGTTGTCCAAAACCACACATCCGTTGGTGGAAAAGGGAGTAATGTCCTTGTTTGAACCATGGATAAAGATGCCGTTGCCCCTGTTTCCCTCCAGGTCGTCGAAAGGGTCGGGATAGTTCAATCCGAAGGCCCTGTCTCCGAATACGGTTATCTTAGTGTCTCGAAACGCTTTTACGTTGAAATAAATGCCTTCGGGTGTCTTTTCGTCTTTCTCATCCTGTTTTTTCCCTTGATTCTCCCCGGTTCCGCAGGAATAGCTTTGCACAAGCCGGTATTGGCCGTCGTAACGATACAAATGGAGCTTCTGGATGGCTTTTTCCACGAGTATGATATGGATGGGTTCGCTGCCTTCTCTGTGGTAGAGGACCGGTCCGTCCCACAGACTGTCTCCGATGGCCGCTTTCTCTTTAATCTTGTCCGGAACGACTTCGGCAGCTTCGTTCTCTATGGTTTTGTCTGGAGTGATACTGGCATTTTCTATCTCGACCGGTTTGACTGAGGTGTTTTTGGCGGCTTCTTTCTCGATCGTTTTCCCGGAGATGACTCTGGTAACACTGCGGGGTGGAATCGGGTCTTCCGTATTTGAAAAAATCGATCTTGACCCAACGACAAACAAAACCATGACCAGGCCGACCGCAGCGGCATAGATAACGATCCGTTTTTTCGCAGGTTTTTTATGTCTGGGGATTTCTGATCTTGATCTCATAGGTTTTCATGCACTATTCGGGCTATCTCACCTGAAGACAATAAATGTTGTCTTTATCGTAATAGGTCTGGGTGATGTAATAATCTTCGGAGGGCTCCAAATCCAGGACGATTCGCAGCGTCTCGATACCTTTGTGCAAATAAGTGCGTATCTGCCTGATCAACCTGCCGTTAACCGGAATGAAGGGGTCTCCATTCCATGAAGCCACATTCATGATATCAATGACGATCCTCGGTTTGCTCCCCTCGATATTGAACACTGCGGGAGTCGAGAAACGGTTCAAATCCACAAAAACCCTTTCTTCCTGCTCCTCAATTTCAAATTTTATGCTCTCGACATCAACAGGCTTTGTGCGGACGTATTCGATGGAGTTTCTTTGTTCCCGTTCGCTAACAGCCGGTACCTGACGCGCAGGCATGTGCACGCTTTCGGAACCCGTCGATCTCACGGGGAGACGGCTGTATCCGGGCAGAGGGCTCCAGGCCTCTGATACGATTTTCCATGTTGCGTTGGTCTTTCCCAGAACCAGGATTTTTTCCCCGACGTCCTTATGGGACGTCCGCGCATACTGCTGCACAAACCTGGCAACGGCACGATTTCCCTCGATGAGGACCCACAAGTCGAATATCTGCACCGTGATATCCTCAGGCTTCTTAAATGTTTCCGTTTTTTTCAATCCCCAGCCCAGATAGTCGAGTCCATCGGAACGGAACGCCGGGCTGTAGAAAGACATGTACGCATCAATATCCCGGTTTTGCCAGGCGTTGCACCAGGCAGATATCCGAGCCCGCACAACATCGATTTCGGCGGAGGCCGGGGCCGCTGTCGACCCGAGCAGAAAAACAAACAGCAACAACGTCGCTAAAACGCTGCGCCGCTGTATGAAACGGATAAAAATCAAATTGTCCCCACTTAAAAAACAGGACAGGAATAACCGGACGGCCATGATGTTCTTTTCTTATCCATCAAGGATATCTTCAACTTCCTTCAAGCTTTTTATATGATAATCCGCCGATAGAGAAGGGTTGCCGTACGCAACAAAATGGATGCCTGCCGCCCTTGCCGCCTTTTCGTCCAGTTCCGAGTCTCCGATGTACACTGCACGGCGCGGTTCTGCGCCAAAATGTTCCAGGACCCGGACAAGCACGTCCGGTTCAGGTTTGGGCCGCTTCACGTCGCTGGAGCTGACAACAAGATCAAAATACCCGGTAAGATCGTGCTCGGCAATAACCCGGTCCATGGTGTCCGACCGGTTGGTGGCAACAGCCGTCTTGTAAAGGGGTCTCAACTTTTCCAGCAACGGTTTTAGATTCGGCTCGATTTCCATATATTTCAAAAAAGGCAGATAGCTCATACTTTTGCGAAAACGCTGTGCGGATTCAAAACTCTTTTCATCTTCAAAGAGATAAGCAGTCGTTTCGTCTGCCGTGTGCACGTGCGCAAAAGAAAACTGTTCAGGGGTCATGCCCGGCCTTCCGAAATGGTTGAGAACCCGGTTATAATATTCCATGTTCGCCACTCTTGTGTCAAACATGACACCGTCACAATCAAAGGCAACAACGACGATATCTTTCATGCGGGCTGTCTGTTCCATATGCCGTTGTTACTTCCTTTCGCCGGCTGGCTGAGAGCGCCTGTCCCCTTCCGCTTCTTCCCTGGAACGGATATTGCCGTTAACACCGATTTTGATGTGTGGCTGAATTTTACTGTCCGTTTCCAGATCGACCATGTCAAAATAACTGCCTTTGTCTGTTTTAAGGTTTTCGATGGTCAAAAAATAGATTTTAACCTTTTCGCTTTTGTCTTCTTCGAGTTTGTAGCTGATGTATTCCCCGTTCACGGCTTTGGTCTTGATTATTTTAAACGGATATTTTTCAGCAGGTCTAATACTCACCGTTCGACTTATTTTTGTTCCGACAATGCCTGTCAAATAAACCCGATTCGGAGTAACGGTAACAAAATTTTCGACATTACCTGAAATTGTAAATGTCAAAAGCGGTTGTTTTTCGTCATCGGTATATACGGTTATGTTCTTGTTGAGCCGTTTCCCACCGTATCCGTTCGTTTTCACTCGTATGGTAAACTTTCCCTCGCCGCCGGGAGGGATCTGTTTCGGGTATGAAACAGCGGTGCACCCTCACCCGGTTTTGACCTTTTCAATATTCAAGGGTGCCGTCCCTTTGTTTTTTATGATGAAATCATGCTCGATTTGAGAGCCTTCAACCACCGATGAAAATATATATCTGTTTTCCGGCAGAAATGCAGAGGGAGATTCGTCGGGCGCCTTCCCGGACGCGGGGAAAAAGCCTGGAGAAAGGATAAAACAAAAGAGAAAAACCACCGTCAGTAAAATCCTGAATTTCATATATCGAACTCCTTGTTCCATGTTTGGAAACGTTTTTTTATCCTTCGGGCCGGAACCGTCACAACTGATCCCTGCCGATTCTCCCTGTCGGCAGCACCGGCGACGGACGACCTTGCGGAGAATAACCATATCACCCCGTAAGAAATCGTATTTCCATGAGCAAACCGTTTACGGATGGAAATTGTTTATGTTGAATCTTTGCCAAAAGTCAAGGCGCATCTTATAATGCGACCCGTATTACCTTTCCGGTACCAATGCCGACTATCCTGATTTTTAAAAAATTTAAAACAGACAAAATCCCGGTATCGCTTTCACATCATAAAATAAGGATCCACATCCAGCGCCACCTTAACATGCCTGTTGTTTAACATTCCAGTGTTTTCAATAAACAATCGATGAACAAACCGGTGAAGCGCCCCAACGCTGAACCCCTTGAAAAGGATTTGCCACCTGAAGTGTTTCGCGATTCTGGGAAGGGAGGCCTCGATGGGTCCGAGTATCTCCACCGTGGTGAAATCATGTCTTCGATCCGCTTTCAACGCATGACAAAGGCCTCCGATTTTTTGCGCATGATGACGGGTTGTTTCCTTGTCTTTCCCTGAAATCTTAAGCTGGATCATCCGTGAAAACGGCGGATACCCCAAAACTTTCCGGAAAGCGATTTCTTCCGTGTAAAACCGTTTAAAGTCCTGGTCTTTTGCAGACAATATACTGAAATGATTCGGATTGTATGTTTGAAGAATCACCCTTCCCGGTATATTCCCCCTGCCGGCTCTGCCGGAAACCTGTGCCAGCACCTGAAACGTCCGTTCTCCTGCACGAAAATCCGGAAAGCTTAATGTGAGGTCAGCGCATATGATGCCCACCAGGGTAATATTGGGGAAATCATGGCCTTTCGCCACCATCTGAGTCCCGACGAGAATATCGATGGTTTCGTTTCTGAGCCCTTTTAATATCCTCAATATGGACCCCTTTCTCACCGTGGTGTCACGGTCCATTCTGGCTACCCTGGCATCGGGAAACAATGCTGTCACCGCAGCTTCAACCTTTTCCGTACCAAGCCCCAGAAGCTTGATATCGGAAGAACCGCATGAGAGGCAGGGCGAAGTGGAAGGTCGCACAAAGCTGCAATAATGACACCGGTATACATTCGCCTCCCGGTGCAGGGTAAGAGAAATGTCGCAATTTTTGCACGTTACGGTTTGTCCGCAGGCCTCGCACACCGGAAAACTGGCAAAGCCGCGTCTGTTCAGAAAGAGAATCGTCTGTTCACCGCGTTCAAGCGTCTCCTTCATTGCGCCCAGAAGCTCCGGTGTAATGTAGCGTCCGATGCCGCGGATATCCCTGCTTTTACACAGGTCAACCACGGTAATTTCCGGGAGGGGTCTTTCCTCGATACGATTTAACAGGGTTGCTTCAAATGATTTATGTATTGTCACGTTATAGTATGACTGAATCGAGGGGGTGGCGGATCCAAGAAGGACAAGTCCGCCATGGAGCTTTGCCCTCACTGCCGACAGGTCTCTGGCATTGTAGCGAAGGCCGGTCTCCTGTTTGTAAGAAGTATCGTGCTCCTCGTCTACGATAATGATACCGAGGTCGGCAAACGGCGCGAAAATGGCTGATCTTGCACCGATGGCTATCGCCGCTTCTTTGTGGACAATTCGCATCCACTGGTCGTACCGTTCACCTGCGGACAAACCGCTGTGGAGGACGGCGATACACTCTCCAAAACGGGCCCTGAACCGTCTTTCCATCTGAGATATCAGGGCGATTTCAGGCACCAGTACCAATACGGAATTTCCCCGCTTTATCACCTCAGATGCCAGATGCATATAGACTTCTGTTTTTCCGCTTCCCGTAACGCCGGCCAAAAGACAGGATGAAAACCCTTTCCCCAGCAAACCGACAATTTTCGAGACGACCTGTTTCTGATCGCCGGTCAGGACAGGGGCCGAATCGGATTCGATAGGCTCGCCAAAAGGGTCCCGATACACCTGTTTTTCTTCAATGGATATATATCCTGCAGCGGCCAACGGTTTTATGTGTCGGGCGGCGGATGGCACGCTGTCCCGCAATTCTCTGACGGAAATTTCGCCCTCTCTTCTTATCGCGTCGATGATATTCTTTCGGGTGTCAGACAACTTTTCCATCGGAACAGCCAAACCGGCCAAGGACACATACCGCTCCATCTTCTGCCGTGTGCTCCCGCCCTTGAGTTCCCTTTTGCTCGCAATCAATCCCCGCCGTTCCAGTGTTTGAATCAAGGAATTCGGCACCTTTTTGTCCAGACCGTTGTTGAGTGCTTTTAGCCCACAGGGCCCCGGTTTCAGCCTTTGCAGGAGTTCCGCCTCGAACGGGGCAAGCGAATCGTTGGATATCGCCTTTTCTCCCTCTTCAGTAATATCTAACGTCACAAGGTCGTAATAATTGATGCCACCGGGGAGGGCGCATTTGATCACGTCGCCTATGGGGTGCATGTAGTAATCCGCAATCCACCTGAAAAACGGTATCATGGAGGAAGGGAAAAGCGGTGTCTCATCAAGAACGTCATAAATCTTCTTGATCTCCTTCTGGTCTGTCTGCCCGCTTGAGCCCAGATGATATCCGGTAACCGTCCGCGCACCGAACGGAACCAGTATTCGCTTGCCCGCCGTTGCATACTGACCAAGGTGTTCGGGAACCTGATAGGTAAACGTTTGAAAAACCGGAAGTGCGACGGCAACTTCGATGTATGGAAGGATGGATTTCATTTCATTCGCAAACGGCGGACCGGCGAAACCGGGCTAAATACCTTTTTTTCTTGACATATTAAACATTTTTGACTAAGGGTCACTAGAAGTACGCAGTGTATTTTGCTCGTTCCGTCAAATAAAGAGGCTCAACAGAAAGTTTAAAAGGAGACAGATATGTTTAAAATCGCAAAACAGTGCGCAATGTTCCTTCTGATCGCAACGCTGATCCTTGTCCCGTTCGGCGCCACGGTTCTGGCAGAAGAAAAGGCCCAATCCAAAGACATCGGCTCCGAAGCGATGATCGCCGACCTGGTGTTCCTCAGACCGCTGGGTTTCGTCGCCACTGTGGCGGGGGCCGGTCTGTTCATTATCTCGCTTCCCTTTACAATCATGGGCGACAACGCAGCGCAGGCCGGTGAAAAACTTTTCAACGAACCGTTCAGATTCACCTTTGGGCGACCACTGGGAGATATATAACACATTTTTCTTGTTTTCGGGACGTTGAAATTTCCGATAACCGGAAAAACCCCGCTGAAACGCGGAAACGCGGAACATCTTACGGGCGTTTTCCGGGAGACCGGGGGGTTTGGTTCAAGGTGAGATTCTTTTTACCGATTCCATTGACGGCGTCTTGAATGGTTGGAAGGCGTTTTAAAATCTCCAATCATGTTCGGGGTTTTGAAACGACATCACTGCCGGTTATGATCCCCCGACAGAATCGAGCTGGCCACAGATCCGGATAATCTCTTTATCCGGATTTTTATTTCTGATCTCAATAATAACGAACTCTTATCATTATGGTGGCGGAATTGTCCGTTTTTGACGAAACCTATGAGAAATACATGAACCGGATTGCCGGAATCGATTTTAAATCCATCGAAAAAAAGCTCGGTTTACGGGTTCGAGAAAATGACGTCGCGATCCCTTTTTTAGACAAATCGTTTACTTTTTCCAAAAAAGGTCTTATGAATCCATCCGGCAAGCAGCCGCCGCTTGAAACAAGTGTCGTATTGTGTAATTATCTCCTGCGATGCCCTGACATGGAGCCGGTCAACGATGACTGGGTATCCTATCGGGACTTCAAGGATTCGGGCCCATTGACAACGTATTTTGCCAATGCCGTGGAGAAACCGATTGCCGATCATTTTTCGGGCAGGCTCGGCGCGCTTGAAAAATCGTGCCGAGCGCTTGGCGGGTCTTCTCCGGATCTGGAACTCTCGTACGACCTGTTCATGCAATTCAGACCGCTCCCGAAGATACCGGTTCTTTTGTTGTATAACGATGCGGATGATGAATTTCCGGCGCACTGCTCCATGCTCTTTGAACGGCGTGCCGAGGAATATTTAGACGCGGAAAGCCTTGCGATACTGGGAATGTTATTTTCCGTCCGTCTGAAAAAGAAGGCGGATAAAGATTGACGAAGCCGTCAAAAGGAGTCCGATTATGGAAATCAGCCTTACGAAATCAACAACTATTGGCCAAAAACCCTGCCCGGAAGATTCCAAATTGGGTTTCGGTAAATACACCACCGATCATATGTTCCTGATGGACTACACCCGGAATAAGGGTTGGCATGACGCGCGCATCGAACCTTACGGAGACCTCAGGCTTGATCCCGCGGCCATGGTCCTGCACTACAATCAGGAAGTTTTCGAGGGTCTAAAGGCCTACCATTTGAAAGACGTCGGGATCGGATTGTTTCGACCCGCAAAAAATATCGAGCGCATGAACGCCTCGGCTCGGAGAATGGTCATGCCGGAGGTGGACCCGGACTTCGTCCTTCGTGCCCTGAAGGAACTGATTCTGCTTGAACGGAACTGGATTCCAAAATCAAAAGGCACGTCCCTCTACATTCGGCCCACAATGATCGCCGCCGAACCCGCACTGGGCGTTCGGCCTGCGGAGCAATACTTGTTTTTCATCATCCTCGGCCCCGTAGGCGCTTACTACCCCGAAGGGTTCAATCCAACCCGGATATACGTTTCCGACGAGTACGTGCGCGCCGCCAGAGGGGGCGTGGGAGAGGTGAAAACATCCGGAAACTACGGCGCCACCCTTCTGGTTTCAAAGCAGGCCACCGAACTGGGGTACACTCAGGTTCTATGGCTGGACGCCAAAGAACACAGGTATGTGGAAGAGGTCGGCACCAGTAACATCTTTTTTTTAATCAATGACGAACTCGTTACGCCGCCGTTGAGGGGCACGATCCTGCCCGGCGTCACCCGGGATTCGGTGCTTCAGCTCACCCGGCACTGGGGTCTCACTGTTTCCGAACGCCTCATCTCCATCGACGAAGTCGTCGAGGGGTGCAAAAACGGGTCTTTAAAGGAAAGCTTTGCCACCGGAACCGCGGCGGTTATTTCCCCCGTGGGTGAAATGTGCTACCGGGGAACTGATTTCAAAGTGGCGGACGGCAAAACAGGTGAGTTGTCCCAAAAACTATATGACGAACTTATCGGTATCCAATACGGATACAAGGAGGACCCGTTTGGCTGGCGGGTTCGCATTGCATGATTTCAAACGTATTGGCTCCGAAAGCGGTTTACGAAACAATTTCAAAAAACATTCAACAGGTCATGCGGGGACAATCCGGGGCCGTTCGAAAACTTCTCTCCGCCTTTGCCAGCGGCGGCCACGTCCTCCTCGAGGACTACCCGGGAACCGGAAAAACCACTTTTGCCAAGGCGTTGAGCCTTTCAATCAACTCTCAATTCAAGCGGATTCAGTTTACACCGGACCTTCTGCCTTCGGACATCCTCGGTGTCTCGATATACGATCAGAGAGAGAATCGATTTCATTTTCACAAGGGGCCCGTCTTTACAAACATTTTGCTGGCGGATGAAATCAACAGGGCCTCACCCAGAACCCAGTCCGCGCTGCTAGAGGCCATGGCAGAGTCGCATGTGAGTATCGACGGAAACATGTACCATCTGGAGAACCTGTTTTTTGTCATCGGCACGCAAAATCCCGTGGAATCCAGCGGTACCTACCCCCTCCCCGAAGCGCAAATGGACCGTTTTGCCCTTCAGTTCAATCTCGGATACGTATCTCCCGAAGAAGAGGTGGCCATCCTCTCGGACCAGGATAAAGATCACCCCATCAATAAAATAAAACCGTGCGTTTCCATGGAAGATGTCCTGTCTTTGAAACATCACGTTAAAGAGATACGAATCAGCGATGAATTGAAGCGATACATCGTCGATGTCGTCGGTGCGACGCGAACAGCCGGCGGCGTGGAACTCGGAGCCAGCCCGAGGGCCTCTCTTTCCATAATGAAAACAGCGCAGGCCCTCGCCCTCTTCGACGGCAAAGCGTTTGTTACACCGGAACACGTCCAGGAGATCGCCGTATCCGTAATCGCACACAGAATGGTTATGAATCCCCAGGCACGGTTTTCAGGAAGAACGGCCCGGGGGGTAGTAGATGAAATTTTGAAGACAGTACCGGTTCCTGCCTAACCCGGACATTTCACGAGTTTGGACAAGTCAGCTGTGGTTCCATCTCCATGAACAATATAAAACACCTGCTATACATCAGTTTCCGGTTATTCTATTCGATAAACAATTTCCTCGCAAAACGATTCACATCGGGTGGTCATCTGGTTCTATTTGGTTTGATGGCTTCGGCAGTCGTCGGAATCGACACAAGACAAACCATGGCCTATCAGGCTTTTACTTTCCTTTTATCCCTTGTTATTATCTCCATAATCTTCGGTGTATTTTTTCGCGCCCGCTTTACTGCAAGCAGAATACTTCCAAGGTTCGGGACTGTGGGTGAACCGCTCTCGTATCGAGTGGTAATTAAAAACATCACCGGCAAAACCCAACGCGGACTTTTCCTGCTGGAGAATTTCGAGGATCCCCGCCCTTCTTTTGAGGAGTTCATTGAGGGAAATGAACCGGGCGAGAAGAATCGAAACCTTTTAGACAGAGCCATGGGGTATCACAAGTGGCTCTGGCTGATTTCGCGAAAGCAGGTAAAAATTATTAAAAAGCAACCGCTGTCCGTTCTTTTGCCGAATGCAGAAGAAGAAGTGCAAATTGAAATCGTACCGTCACAAAGGGGACATTTGAAATTGACGGGACTGACAGTTGTTCGGGCGGATCCCTTTGGTTTGTTCAATTCTTTAATTTCAATTCCCCTGCAACAGTCTGTCCTTGTGCTTCCAAAAAGGTATAGCCTGCCGCCTGTCCATCTGCCAGGAAGCAGAAGATATCATTCCGGCGGAGTGGCGCTGGCTTCATCGGTTGGAGATTCCGAAGAATTTATATCCATGAGAGATTACAGGCCCGGAGATCCGTTGCGCCGGATTCACTGGAGAAGCTGGGCGAAAACCGGTAAACCCATCGTTAAAGAGTATCAGGATGAATTTTTTGTACGGCATGCCCTGGTGGTAGATACTTTCTCGAAAAGGGGCCACAGCGAGGTTTTCGAAGAAGCCATATCTGTCGCCGCTTCTTTTGCCTGTACAATCGGTACGCTGGAGTCTTTGCTTGATTTAATGTTTGTAGGTCCCCGGGCTTACTGTTTTACCTTTGGCCGGGGACTCTCCCATACGGATAAAACCCTGGAAATTTTAGCCTCTGTAAGACCCTGTCTCGATAAATCATTTAACATACTGCCCCCCATGGTATTGGAACGGGCTTCCATGCTCAGCAGCTGTATTTGCATCTTTATATCATGGGATGAAAAAAGAAAAAGCTTTGTTGATCAGCTCAAAGCAATAGGTGTGCCGATACTGGTTTTGATCATTTCAGAAACAGAAACTTCTTACGGGCTTGATACAGAATTGATGAAAGACATATCGGAACATTTTTACATTCTCGAACCGGGAAGAATCCAAAAGGGGTTGGCCGGAATATGAAAACGCCACCGTTTTTACTCGGCGCCGCACTCCTGTTCTGGGGCTGGCAAACAGGACAGCTGGTGATTGCCTTCCCGATGGCTATAGCTCTCGAAGTGTCGGATCTCGTCAAACTGAGATGGAATTTCTCTGCCTCGGATGTCAATCGCATCTCCGATTTTTGCACCATTTTAATTGTAGGGATGTTGATCTACCTTCTCGCATTAAATAAATCCTTTGGCGCCATCCTTACGCTTTTGAAATGGCTTCCGGTGACGCTTTTTCCCCTGGTGCTCTGCCAGGTGTACAGCGCCGATGACAGAATCGATATCAGCTCTCTTTTTCTGATTTTTAGAAAGCGTGCAGGTCAAATGGGAGAAGATACGGGTTTCAAGATCAACCTTACCTATCCGTATTTAATCCAATGCGTCATTTCCACCAGCACCGCCAATGTGAGAACCATTTCATATTATGCCGGCGTTTTAATTGTTTCTGCCTGGTCACTCTGGACAATAAGGCCCAGTAGGTTTTCACCGGTGATATGGGTATTGCTGTTAATTCTGGTCGGCACTATGGGGTATGCGGGACACATCGGCATCCAAAAGCTGCAAGTTGTCGTCGAAGATATAGGGGTAGAGCTGCTTTCCGGCACGAAAAACATAGATCCATTCAAACGCACCACGGCAATTGGCGATATCGGCGTCCTCAAACGCTCCGGTAAAATCCTGTTCAGGGTGAAACCGGCGTCTGAAATTCATATACCCTTTCTTCTTCGTGAAGCGAGTTACAACTTTTATAGATCTTCAACATGGTATGCCGTTGGATCACGGTTTTCCCGGGTTCAGCATGATTCGGACCCCTCGGTCTGGACGTTTCGGCCAAAACCGGACGACGATGAAACAATAACGATCTCAGATTATCTCCGGGGGGGAAAGGGCATACTGAAGCTCCCAAATGGCACCTTTCAACTCACCGACCTGCCGGTCCTGAGAATGCAACGGAATCGGGCCGGGACTGTTAAGATAGAAGATGGCCCCGGGTTTGTCTCTTACAATGCAAAATTCAGCAAAAACGCCCATTATGACGATCCGCCGGATGACATGGACCTGAAAGTTCCTCAAAAAGAAAAGGATGCCATATCAAAGATCAGGAAAGAGTTGAATCTGCAATCACCATCGCCACGGGAAATTATAACCGCCATTGGTTCCTTTTTTCAAAAAGATTTCAAGTACTCCCTTGTTCAAAGTGGAAAAAATTCTCATAACACCCCATTGGCCGGTTTTTTACTTCAAAACAAGTCGGGGCACTGTGAATATTTTGCCACGGCAACGGTACTCCTTCTGAGATCGGCAGGGATCCCGGCCAGATATGTCAGCGGGTATTCGGTTCAGGAATTCAATCGAATAGAAAAAAGATTTGTTGTAAGATCACGGCATGCTCATGCTTGGGCCCAGGCTTTTTTAGATGGCGCCTGGCAGGATATTGACAATACACCCGCCTCCTAAAGTAAGAAATTCGGGTTAGGGTTTGCACACCTTACACGGTACAAACCCCTGCCCCACCGCCTCCTGCCGTGAATTGAACATCACGATATTCTCCGACGAAATCTTTTTAACCCATCGGCACTCCGGAAGATGAAGCGTCGGTGACCGTTTGTTTCCGAAGTAAATCAACTGCTTCTCTGTTATGAGCAAGGACTCTTTGATTCTGTCGTTTCTTTCGGCTTCTCTGAACCGTCTTCTCAGATGATGGGCCCGGTACCGTTCATTGTCGTTAAAAATCTCGACCCTCGGCGGGATATGCCCCTTCAGCCGGACCCGGACGAGTTTCTCCTGTTCGAGCATAAGCCTGTTCAATTTCACGACCTCCCGTTGTTTTTTCAGCGGAAGCCGGTCCAGATAGTAGAGTATGTTTTGATTGACGTCTCTCAGTGCGGATGTGTTTTGGTTGCAGAGACGAATTGATTCTTTCTGGTCGTGTTTGTCCGCCATGGGGTTAACCTCATCGGAAGTGGAAAGCGAATAATACCGGCAGTATAATAGAAAAGAGAACCGAGGTCAAAGAATAAAAAAGGGTTGACCATTATAACGGCCAACCCTTTTTTCATGAAAAACTTTATTGGTGCCGAGGGACAGAATCGAACTGCCGACACGCGGATTTTCAGTTCTGATTTTATCTTACTTCATTACCCCTTATGTTATCTTTGATGATATTATATCCAAAATGATATCAGAACATTGTTAGATATTGCGCAAGAAAAGTAAACAAAGAGAAACAAGGCGAATCAGGAGGGTAATTTTTCGCAAATGTTGACCAAGTGTTGACCAAAAACCAGACTATTCTAATTCTGACCAAGCGCCTTATTTAATTAAAACGCTTTAAAACTGATACCTGGTACGAGCGTTTGCTCCCGACGCCGGCCCGGATCCCGGCCACCGCCCGGAAGTGAAAGCCGATCAATGCCTTTTGGCCAGGCCCCGCAGCTGCCAGGTGGACCGCCTTGCATGCTCTTTTAAAATTCGTAAGTGCTTGATTCTCCGTGCGGGCCTAACCCATCGAAAATGAAAAGGCCACGTCTCCCGCGCTTACCCTTGGCCGTTTTGCCGTGAAATCAGGAAAACCGGGACTTGACCAGGCCCGCCCGGTCGATCCGCCCAGGGTTAAGCATCCGGAAAGCTCCTGCAGGCCCCCGGCCATGACAGCCGGCCCGGTGTCTGCATTTTGATTTGAGAGAACCGGCCAGGCAAGGGCGCCCGGGTATCGGGTCCGTCCGGATCACTGGCCACAACCGGCGATCGCGGCGCGGTGATTTGACTTTACCGAAAGGCTCACATCGAGCAGACCGCCCGCAGCGGCCTGAAATATTTCACCTGGCCAGGTGATTATCTCAGCGCGGCGCCGGCGCCGGTTTGACAAAAACCGGGTGAAAAACACCGTTCGCGGCCTGAAATGCCGAGCGAGCATCAACCCGCTTATATCCCTGGTAGATACACGTCGGGCTTGTCAAAAAAAAAATTGTTGACAAATTTATCAATAGTGCGGTATAAGGCTATAAGTTATTTCCTTGACCCTAAAGGTGAGACATGGAATTTTTTGCTTCTGATGTGACAACATTGACGGGAATCAAAAGACCGAGGCAGTTTCAATGGATTGAGCGGGGCTATCTAAAGCCGTCCATTCAGGGATCTGCTGGTACCGGAACCAAAAATGTCTACAATCGGATTGATATTTATAAGTTTGTCCTTTTTAAAAAACTGCTCGAAGGGGGCATTTCAAGAGACACGGCAGCTGCGATAATTAAAAATTTCAACCACAATGTTCAGGCTGTGCCGCTTACTTTTAAAGGGGCTGATATTGTAAAGCAGCTTGAACCAGACCAGAATCTTTTGTTGGTGGTTTCAATTAAACTTGCGAATGGTAAAAAATCTATAAGAAGCTTTATACATATGACAGGCAAGCCCATACAGGTAAAAGAAAGGTTCACCGAAGAAACAACTTTAAAAGCATCGGCTTATTTTTATGATAAAATTAGAGCCGAAATTAATGATGGGGCCGATCAGATACACATCGTTAATTTGTCAAAAAAAATGATCGAAATTGATACAAAAATAAA
>JBDRPF010000063.1:0-9877 GCA_043827325.1 Pseudomonadota bacterium
GGCAGCCGTCGGTATTTTTTCACCTTCACCATAGTATCACGTATTATAACGATTGGCGACAGCTACATTTTCTCCAGCCTGGCAACCGACTCGATGTGATGGGTATGGGGAAACATATCAAACGGCTGCACCTCCAGCACGCTGTAGCTGTCTTTGATCATAGCGATATCCCTTGCCATGGTTGCGGGGTTACAGGACACATATACAATCCGCTTGGGCGCCATCTGCAGGACGATTTTGACAACATCATTGTGCATGCCCGCCCTGGGCGGATCGATGATCATCACATCGGGCCTGCCGGTTATCTGTAAAAGGGATTTTCTGAGGTCTCCGAGGATAAACCGGCAATTGGAAATCCGGTTGAGGCGACAGTTATTTTCAGCGTCGGTGACGGCGCTGTCAACAATTTCCAGGCCGATGACCTCTTTTGCAGAAGCCGCAAGGCTTATGGCGATCGTCCCGGCTCCGCTGTAAAGATCCAGGAGCGTCTCCTTGCCGGTAAGGCCGGCATAGTCCCTTACGGTTTCGTATAACCTCTCGGCACCGAGGGTATTGGTCTGGAAAAATGAATTCGCAGATATTTCAAACTCAAAAGGACCAATTTTATCCCTGATGGAATTTGTGCCGGCCAGAGGTATCTCGTATTCTCCAAGCGCCACGCCGGCTTTTCGTGAAGTGATGTTATTGATAACGGAGACGATTTTCGGATTGTTGTCCATCAGTTGATCCGCAAGCGGTTGAACAATGTCGCGATCCTCGGCCGCAGTGATGATATTCACCATCCACTGGTCGTAAGCCACGGAATGCCTCAACATAACAAACCGCCAGAAACCGTGGTGGCTGCGAAGTCCATAGACCGGGGCCTCGGAGTTTTTGATGAATGTTCTGATTTGTTCAAGAATATGGTTGCCGGATTCAGGCTGCAGCAGACATGTTTTGGTATCGAGAACCTTGTAAAATGTTCCCGGCACATGCAGCCCCAGGGCAAAATTTCTGTCAATATCATCCCGGTCCATCTCTTGCGGCAAAAGCCATCTCTGGTCGGAACAGGAAAACTCCATCTTGTTCCTGTAACCGAAAATAAGTTTTGAATGGATGGCTGCATGGACAGGAACACTCTGTATTCGGCCGATGTGTTCCAGAGACTCGACAACATGCTGCTGCTTGTATACTAGCTGCTTTTCATAGTTCAAAAACTGCCACTTGCAACCTCCACAAAAACCGCTGTATATACAAGGCGGGGTTATCCTGAAAGGCGACGGCTCCACCAGGATGTCGATCCGGGCCTCGGCATACTGCTTCCTTTTTTTGGTGATCCGGGCAATGACGATATCCAAAGGTACGGCCTGATCGACAAAAACAGCCAGGCCGTCGACACGGGCAAGGCCTTTGCCCCCAAAGGCGATATCGGAAATTTCAAGTTCAATCCGTTGCCCTTTTTTAACCGGCATATATCGAGCCCTCTATAAAATCGCTGCACGATTTTATAATTTGAATGTTAGCATGCGGTCAATGTTTAATTATGGAAATATCTTTTTTATCAGGCGGGTTTCTGCTGAAAGGAACCCTGCATCTGCCGGCTGTAAAGCGGCCGCCCGTGGTCATCGGATCTCACGGCCTTTGCAGCACCAGCAATTCTCCGAAACAGGTCGCTCTGGCCCGCGAATGTACTGCCCACGGCATTGCGTATTTCAGGTTCGACCACCGTGGTTGCGGGCAAAGCCAAGGGCTGTTCCGGGAAGTAACCTCTCTGGAAGCACGGCATGCCGATCTTTTAAATGCAATTGAATGCATTCGATCCAGAACCGATACCGGCGGCCAACTCGGCCTTTTCGGGAGCAGTATGGGAGGTGCTGTCTGCATATCGGTAGCAAGCACATTTGCTGTGGATGCCATGGTTACCTATGCGGCCCCGGTCCACAGCGACTCCATCATTGAAGCTCTTAACAAAAAAGACGGTTCAAATCGGCTGGAAGCCCTGTTTAACGAAAAATACCTTCAATCCGACATTTCGGACAAACTTTCACGCCTTCATCATATTTTGATAGTTCACGGCAACGCTGATGAGGTTGTGCCGCCGTCAAATGCACACCAGATTTATTCAAAGGCCGGCAGCCCGAAAAAGCTGATCATGCAAAAACACGGCGATCACCGCATGAGCAATAACAAACACCAGGAAAATTTTATCAAAGAAGCTGCAAGCTGGTTCAAAACCTGTTTTAAGGGCTAAATACCTCAGGGATCGGGGAGTTTTCGCTGTTAAATCGCTTCATGGATAATCATAGCTTAAAACGTGTGATCACGCCAAAGGCGGATAAAACTCGTATATAAAGGCTCGTAAAGAAAGAACAGAGGCTTTCGTTTAGAATCAATAAGTTACCAAAATGAAAGGTGATCTCATGTGATAATAGATTTACGGCGTGCGTCTGTTCTTTCTAACGATCCTTAATACACTCAAACAGCACACGCTTTAAGCTATGATCACCCATTTAAGCTGCCGAAAAGCTGTTGTTATCAGCTAGCTCTTCCGCTTCTTCCCCCTGAAGCTCGCGTCTTAGAACATCCAGGGCGGCGATAGCAAATATCTTCTTTTTCATCAGCCGGTCGCCGAATGGAAAATGGAACCGATACCCTCTTGCAAAATGTTCTGCGGCCAGACCCACGCAAACCGTTCCAACCGGTTTTTCGGCGGTTCCGCCTTCCGGCCCGGCAATACCGCTGGTGGCAAGGCCGTAGGTTGCCCCCGCAATGCGTCGAATCCCTTGGGCCATCTCTTTGACGGTCTCTTCGTGGATGGCTCCCCGGCGTTCGATGGTCTTGGAAGAGACCCCCAGAATCTTGATCTTGGCGTCATTGGAATAGGCAACGCCCGCAAAGAGAAAATACTTCGAACTGCCGGGAACATTGGTCAGCCAGTGGGATATCAGGCCGCCGGTGCAGCTCTCGGCCACAGCCAGCGTGGCCCTTCTTTGGCCGAGAAGCCGGCCGATGATAGCTTCCATAGCGTTGCCGTCAACCGAAAATACATATCGCCCTAACTTCTTTAAGACCCATTCGGAGGCCCTTTCCATCCGTTGACCAAGATTAATTTCATCCTTGCCCCGGCCGTAAAGCTTCACCTGAATTTCCGGAAAAAGAGCGCGAAAACCCAAAGCTATATCAGGGAACTCGGCCGCAAAGCCGCTCAATCGTTCACCGGTTGCCGACTCGGTCAGCCCGAAGGTCGAAATATCCTTCACCCTGGTGAAAGTCTTATCTGTCCCCCGCAGTTCCTCTATCCGGGGCATGACAACGTCGCCAAGCATCCGCTGCATTTCAAGCGGTACTCCCGGAAGAAAGAAAAACGCACACCGGCCGATATTCAAATAAAAGCCGGGCGCTGTTCCCACAGGGTTGTCAAGATGTTCGGAACCTTTGGGCAGCATGGCCTGCTTTTGGTTGGAAGGGCTCATGAAGCGCTGCCGGGCCTTGAATAACGCTTCGATGGCCTTGAGGGCTTCTTGATCCAAAACCAGTTCAACACCGGCCGCTTTGGCAGCAGCTTCGGCCGTAATATCGTCCGACGTGGGACCGAGTCCTCCGGTGACCACGCAAATCTGGGCCCGGTTGCCGATCTCTTTAATGACGGCAACCAGCCTGTCCAGATCATCACCAACGCAACTGTGCCGGACGACTTGAAGGCCGACTGTTTCCAGCGCCCGGGCAATATGGGCTGAATTGCTGTCCATGACGGCGCCTGTGAGTATTTCCCGGCCGGTGACAAGAATTTCTGCAATCATATCTAAACGCTTAATCCTGTGGAATATCATCCTTGCGATTCTTTAAAATGCGGTAAATTGAACGAACCTGGCGGCACAGCAGCTCAAACTGATCCGGGTAAAGCGACTGGCCCCCGTCGCTTAGAGCCCTGGCCGGATCGTGATGCACTTCCACCATCAGGCCGTGGGCCTCAACAGCCACAGCCGCCCGGCTCAAAGGGATGACCTGATCCCGCCGTCCGGCGGCATGACTGGGATCGACGATGATGGGAAGGTGGCTTTCTTTGCGAACCACCGGAATTGCCGAAAGATCCAGGGTGTTGCGGCTGTGATGCACAAACGTCCGCACCCCTCTTTCGCATAAAATTACAGCAGAATTGCCCCCTTCCAGGATGTATTCCGCCGCCATCAGCCATTCATCAATGGTGGCCGCCATGCCCCGCTTGAGCAGAACCGGTTTTTTGGCCCGCCCGGCTCGCCGCAGCAGGCTGAAATTCTGCATGTTGCGGGTTCCGATCTGGATCACGTCGGCATAATGCTCCACCAGATCAAAGGTTTCAAGATCCATGACCTCGGTAACTACCGGCAGGCCGGTGGTTTCACGCACCCGCGCCAGGATCTTCAATCCTTCCAGGCCCAGCCCCTGGAAGGAATACGGAGACGTTCGGGGCTTAAAGGCCCCTCCCCTGAAAAGCTGGGCACCGCTGCGTTTGACATGCTCGGCGATGGTCAGGGCCTGTGATTCGCTTTCAATCGCACACGGACCGGCGATGATGGTCAACCCGCCACTGCCGATACATGCATCACCAATTTGAATTACGGTGTCTTCCGGTTTAAACTCGCGACTCACCAGCTTATAGGGGCGGGTAACAGGGATGGCGTCCTTGACGCCCGGCAGGGCTAAAAACAACGCAGCATCCACAGGTCCCTGGTTATTCAAAATGCCGATGGCTACCCTGTCTCCTCCCGGGATTGGACGGGCGGTGTAGCCCTTAGCTTCAATGGCGGCGATGACGCCATTGATGTCTTCAGGCGCTGCCTTTTGATCCATGACAATTAACATAACACTCCTCCATAAAAAAAAAGACCGTGGGCTTTGGGGTGCCCACGGTCCTTAAACTTCCTTTGCGCTGGCGGCTCACAGGAATATGAACCGGTCGGAACACCCCTCCCCGTCAGTTTTCCACCACCAGCACCAAGCTTGTGTAATTAATTTTTTAGTATTCATCATCATTGCGCCATTCATTTTATTATTTGCTAACCTACCCTTTGCTGCTTTGGCTTGTCAAGACAATTTTGTAACGGCATTCTTTTGACAAATAACGAAAAAAATCTTGACAATCTTCAAAAAGTCCAGGTAATGTCTTTAAGCTGTTTTATAAGGAGAAAATGAAAATCGACAAAATTCAACATCAATATGTTTGCTGGTGGTGGCAAGCCCGGAACGATGGGTATGCCACTGGTACCTGATCCGTCTGATTTAAACTGTAAACATCATAAAGGACCGTGGACAACCCGAAGCCCACGGTCCTTTTTATTTGAATTTTTTAAAGGGTCGTGGAAAAATTCTGCGGCCCATTTTTTTTGGAAAGGAAACATCAATGCTGATAAACGAATTTCCGGACATCGACCAATTCCGACAAACGGCCAAAGAACATAACGTCGTTCCGGTTTGCGCGGAAATCCTGGCCGACACCCAGACACCGGTTTCGCTGTTAAAAAAATTCTATCAAAATAAAAGTTCTGTTTTTCTCCTTGAAAGTGTTGAAGGCGGTGAACGCTGGGGAAGATACAGCTTTCTGGGGGTCTCTGAACGCTCTCATATTCGGGTGTTTCCCAAACTAATAGAAATCAATGAAAATGGCCGGATCAGACGGCTTGAGCACAACGGGAATCCGCTGACTGAACTGCGTCGTCTGATGAAAGCGTATCGGCCGGCGCACGTTCCGGAGCTGCCCCGCTTCTGGGGTGGTCTGGTCGGGTATGTCACCTATGAAATGGTCTCCTTCTTTGAAAAAATCCCCAACCTGTTGCCGGAAAACAAACCGCTGGCCCATTTTATTATACCCGATGAATTGCTGATCTTTGACAATATCCAGCATACGCTGCTGGTGGTTGTCATCGCTTTTCTGGAAAAGGAGCAGGACCCTGACGAGGCCTTCCAATCGGCAACCATGCGCATCAAATCATTAATGCGAAAAATGGAACAGCACACACCCGAAATTACCGACGCCGTCACAGCCGAGAACTGCCGGCTTCAAGCCCCGTGGGAAGACGAAGTCTTTCGCAGCATGGTCAGAAAAACTAAAGAATATATCGTTGCCGGAGATATCATCCAGGCGGTCATTTCCAAGCCTTTTGTTTGTACATCGCCTCCTGATCTCTGGAACCTATACCGGGCCCAGCGATTTATCAATCCCTCTCCGTATCTCTTCTTTCTGCACCTGGACGATGTGACCCTGGTGGGCAGCTCTCCTGAGGTCATGGTACGACTGGAAAGCGGTATCGCCACCCTGCGCCCCATCGCCGGTACCCGACCCCGGGGAAAAAATGAACAGGAGGACCGAGCGCTGGCGGATGAACTCCTTTCCGATGAAAAGGAAAGAGCAGAGCATCTCATGCTGGTCGATTTGGGACGCAATGATCTGGGGCGGGTGGCGGAAATAGGAACCGTCCAGGTCACGGATCTGATGATCGTGGAGCGCTATTCGCATGTCATGCACCTGGTGTCCAACATCATTTGCGACCTGCGCCCCGAGTACGATGCCTGGGATCTTTTGGCGGCGACCTTTCCGGCCGGAACCCTGTCCGGGGCACCTAAGGTCAGGGCCATGGAAATCATCACCGAATTAGAAAAAAGTCCTCGAGGGCCTTACGGCGGCGCAGTTGGATACATTTCGTTCCACGGCAATATGGATATGGCCATCACCATCCGAACAGCCTGTGTTGAAAACGGCAAGCTGACGGTGCAGGCCGGGGCCGGTATCGTCGCCGACTCGGATCCGGAAAAGGAGCGGGTCGAGGTCGTCAATAAAGCCATGGCCATGCAAAAGGCCCTGAAGCTTTTGCAAAAAAACATGGAACACCGGGAGAACAAAAAATGATCCTGATGATCGACAATTATGACTCGTTCACGTATAATCTGGTGCAATATCTCGGTCAAATCGGCGCCTCGGTCCGGGTGGTCCGCAATGACGCCCTAACCTTATCGGAGCTCATTGGCCTGGAGCCGGAGGGCATTGTCATATCGCCCGGCCCCGGGCGCCCGGAAGCGGCAGGACTTACCATGCCGTTAATAAAACACTTTTCCGGGAAGACTCCGATCCTGGGTGTCTGCCTGGGCCATCAGGCCATTGTGGCCGCATTTGGCGGGGAAGTGGTGGCGGCCAAACGGCTCATGCACGGGAAAACGTCCGTGATTCACTCCGACGGCCAAAAAATATATCAGGGCATCCCCAGTCCCTTTGAGGCCATGCGATATCATTCACTGGCCGTTTCCAGGGAAAACTTCCCGGAGTGCCTTGAAATCAGCTCGGAAGCGGATGACGGGGAAATCATGGGAATTCGACATCGCCGGCATCCAACCGAAGGCATCCAGTTTCATCCGGAATCGATCATGACGCGGGTCGGCAAACGAATTCTCAGGAACTTTTTAAACAGCATATAAAAGGTGCCTAAAATACCTAACACGGATGAGCCGGAAAAGAAAAAGATCTTTTATCACGAAAGCACGAAAATACGAAAAATATAAAATTTCGTGCTTTCCCTATTTCGTGTTTTCGTGATTGATATGAATATGTTGCCATAAAAAGCAAACCGTTTACAAATAAATGACTAATAGACTTGTTCAGATCGCAAAGGGGGAAAAATGTTTCGGGAAAATTTAAATAAAATCGTTCACAGAAACGACTTGACCGAAGATCAGATGGCGCAAATGATAACCGAAATATTTTCAGGCAATGTCACCGACGCCCAGATCGGAGCGCTGATGGCGGCGCTGGCGACCAAAGGAGAAACCTTTGAGGAGTTGGCGGGCGCAGCGCGCGCCATGCGCCGCAAAGCCGTGCGCATTCAGGCCTCGGCGGCGACGGTCGTGGACACTTGCGGAACCGGTGGTGACGGCGCTCAGACATTCAATATTTCCACCACGACGGCCTTTGTAGTGGCCGGCTGCGGCGTCACGGTCGCCAAACATGGCAACCGGTCTGTATCGAGCCAGTGCGGCAGCGCCGATCTTTTGGAAACTCTCGGTGTAAAGCTGGACATTGATCCTGAAATCGTGGAAGAGGCTGTTCAGGAAATCGGCATCGGCTTTCTGTTTGCACCGCTTTTCCACGGCGCCATGCGTTATGCCGCCAAAGCCCGCAAAGAGATCGGCTTGCGCAGCATCTTTAACATGCTGGGGCCGCTGACTAACCCTGCGGCCGCCAATTGCCAACTCCTGGGCGTGTACGCCCCGGAGTTAACCGAAATGTTCGCCCGAGCCCTGCAGCTTCTGGGCGCCAAAAGAGCTTTTGTGGTTCACGGCCATGACGGTCTGGACGAAATTTCCGTCTGCGCGCCCACCCGGATCTCGGAACTCAAAGACGGCCTGATCCGAACCTATGACATTAGGCCGGAACATTTTTTTGGAACCCTGGCGGATTCTTCCGATCTAAAAGGAGGCCGTCCTGAAGAAAACGCCGCAATCACCCTTGGCATTTTAAGAGGAGAAAAAGGACCCAGGCGGAATGTTATTCTGCTTAATGCGACCGCTGCCTTGGTGGCGGCCGGCAAAGCAACGGAATTTAAGGAAGGCATCCGCCTGGCCGAAACATCCATCGATGACGGCGCCGCCCTGGCAAAACTGGAGGCCCTGATTCGATTCACCCAGGAACAGGGCTGAAAAGATTAGTTATTCGTTATTAAAACGAAGAAAAGAACAAATAACGAATAACGAATAACGAATAACAACTTTAGACTATGGGAAAAGATATTTTAAGTCAAATCGTCGCTCATAAGAAACAGGAAGTCGCTACAGCCCGCCAGCGTATTCCGGAAGCGCGAATCCGTGAACGGGCAATGATACCGCGAAACAGGCGTCACTTTCTGAAACGACTTGAGCATCCCGGCGACACGGGGGTAAACATTATTGCTGAAATCAAACGGGCCTCCCCGTCCAAAGGGGTTCTTTGCCGGGATCTGGACCCGGCCCTATTTGCCTTGGAATATGAAAAAGGCGGCGCCGCGGCCCTTTCCGTTCTGACGGATCAGGATTTTTTTAAAGGAAGCAGCCGGGACTTACAAAGTGCCCGTGAAACCACCTCCCTGCCGGTGCTTCGAAAAGATTTCCTGATATCATCCTACCAGCTTTACGAATCTGCGGTCATGGGCGCAGATGCCGTCCTGCTGATTGTCCGTATTCTAGAGCAACAGCAACTGCACGACTATCTGGATATCTGCGATGAACTCAAGATGGACGCCCTGGTTGAAATCCACACGGAAAAGGATCTTGAAACGGCCACCAAGGCAGGAGCCAAACTGATCGGCATCAATAATCGAAACCTGAGTTCGTTTGAAACCGATATTGAAACCGCCATTAAGATGAAATCGTTGCTGGAACCCCATCAAATCGCCGTGGCTGCCAGCGGAATACGAACGCGGACGGATGTTGAAAAAAATCAAACGGCCGGGATTTGGAATTTTCTCATCGGAGAAAGTCTCGTGAAAGCACAAAACCCCCAAGCGTTTCTCAAATCGCTTCAGGGAAAAAAATAAACGCAAAGACAAAAGCTAATTGAATCACAAAGATCACGAAGGATAAAAAATAACAATGAAATACGTTTATCACGAAAGCACGAAAATACGAAGACACGAAGACACGAAAATTATTTTTCGTGCTTTCAATATTTCGTGTTTTCGTGATTATCTTTTATTGTTCCCAATTTATAAGCACTTTTCCTGATTAACGGATGACCAATAAAGGTAACAAAATCCAGATCAAGATATGCGGACTGACGCGGGTGGAGGAAGCGCTGGAATGCGCAGCGCTGGGGGCAGATGCTATTGGCTGCGTTTTTTATCCCAAAAGCCCCCGGCACCTGACCGAAAACCAGGCCAGGGAAATCTGCCTGGCCTTG
>JBDRPF010000064.1:0-57978 GCA_043827325.1 Pseudomonadota bacterium
ACGCATATCTTTTCTCCTTTTCATCCGGTTTCTTTTTGACGTTCATTAAACTGATAATTTAAACTTGCCAATTTGTTACCTGGTTGGCTGTTATTTCTGATAATGACAACGGGAAAAGGATCTACAAGCGGACTTCTTTAAGGCTTAAGGACTGATGGCAGAGAATTAAGAATGTATAATGCCAAACCAAACAAAAAGGCATTCCCTCAATATGAGAAGGAATGCCCTTTTTAATCAGAACATAAGGCTAAAGCACAGTGACATTTGCAGCGGAAGGACCTTTTTGTCCCTGCTCTATATCAAAGGAAACCCGGTCGCCTTCACTGAGAGATTTAAAACCGCTTGCATTGATTGCGGAATGATGAACGAACACATCCGCTCCGTCTTCCTGCTCAATGAATCCGAACCCTTTTTGGTCGCTAAACCACTTAACAGTTCCATTGGTCATGATAACATCCTCCTTTCTTAAAAATTTTCAACGTCACAAACTGGAGGGTGCCACTTTGACAAATGGATTATTCCTTCAGAGAGAAACCGTCCCGCAGATTAGGCAGGATTTAATTGATTACCGATATAATAATTTTTATTCAGGGAGAAAGCAAGCTAATTGTTTGTTTTTTTTAAATAAAATGTGAAACGCGCATTTAAACATGCAAAAACGAAATGTTACGCGAACAATGTCAGAGACGGCTCAACATGGCAAGGGTTGTGATTTCACGATACTTTCATGATTCTTGAAAGGAGTGAACACTTCTTTACTCCAGTGGTCCTTTGGCATTTTCGTGGGGGACGTTCGTGCAGAAAATACTTAACGTTTAATATCAGATATGAAAACATCAGGTTATGCCAAGGGTGATAAAGTTATTTTACCTGTCTCCGTTTTCCATCTCGCAGCCCGTTTTGTGTCAATTAAAAACAAGCTTGATTTGTTCCCCAATTGAGCATATAATTGAGACTCGATTGGAGGTGATACCATGAAATTTTTAAGCATACGAGACCTGAAAACAAAGTCAGCTAAGGTATGGAAAGAATTGCCGAACCAAAACGAAATGATCATAACGAATAATGGTAGACCGGTTGCAATCCTTTCATCAATCAATGAAAATAATTTAGAACAGGTCCTGTCCGCTTTTCGGCAGGCTCGTGCAACTGACGCTGTTGCATCCATTCAATACGAATCGGCACGCAAAGGGACTGACAAATTTACCATAGATGATATTAATTCTGAGATTAAAAAGGTACGGTCAAAGCGCCAGAAATGAAAATCGTATTGGACACAAATGTTCTTGTTTCCGGGTTACTCACCCCATTTGGCCCTGGCGGGGAAATTGTGAGGATGGTTTCGGCCGGCAAGCTTGTCTTGTGTCTCGATGCACGGATTCTACTGGAGTATCAAGAGGTCCTTTACCGGCCAAAGTTTAAATTCAACAAAAAGCATATACATACGCTGCCCGATTTTATCAAACAATACGGTCAATTCGTCTCGTCTATACCACTCAATAAACGGATACCTGATCCGGATGATGAGCCTTTTCTTGAAGTTTCCATATCCGCAAAAGTTAGTTGCTTAATTACCGGTAATATACCCCATTTCCCGCATTCATCTCGGCAAAGAATAAAAATTTTATCTCCTTCTGAGTTTCTGGATTTTTATAGAAATCAAAGTGAAGACTCAGAACCAAGCGGTGAAGATTGACCGGGGTTATACCGCGGCTTTTAGCAAAGCGTCCCATTCTTGTTAATTTCTTATTATTCGCCTGATAAATTACAGATAACATAAGGGTGTGTGACAGAAAAATGCTGTAACAGTGGTGTCGAAAAACCGGCTTACAGCTCTTCCATGTCGAACTCTTTAAAATCAAGCCAGTACCCGGTTTTGGAGATGTAGTCCAATTCGGCCTGAACTGCGGCAATGTGGCGGTCTTCGATCTCCAAGAATCGGGCAAACATCTGCTGGCCTTCATCGGTCATTTCGTCAACCATTCTCCTGTAGAAGTCGCTCGTTTCAACTTCAGCCTTGAGCGCATTTCCGAGAATCTCTATTTCAGCACTCCAGTGGTCCTTTGGCATGTACGCCTCGATTTTTTCCGTTTCACTTCGGATCTTTGCGCCCGCCGGAATCGTTGACTCGAGTTTTTCCACAGACAGCTTTCCGGTTTTCCGCCACAATTCCAGCCTGCTTTCCAGGTAGTCGATGTGACGCTGTTCGTCATCCCCCAGCATTTGCAGGGTTCGTTTTCCGGTCGGGGCTGCAACGCGCTCGGCAGCATCCCTGTAGAGGTCGCGTATCCGTCTTTCATATTCAAGGGCGGTCTTTATCGCCTCTTCGATTGTCATGATGTTTTCCTCGCATTAATTTGACTTCCCCGTTGTGTTGCGCCATGCGGCAGCGGTAAGCTCGCTTGGTAAAATATCCAAGTTGAATTATAAAGCAAACAACTTAATAAATAAAGGCAGAATTGTTACCAAAACCGCCTTTGTGTATGATTAAAGCCATGTTTTTAGTCAGGAGGGCCGATACTTGCCGAATGGTGTAAAGTAATGATAAAAATTACCACAGGTGAGATCCCTGAAAAAAGAGTGTTTACAATTAAGAATCATTCCTATTTAATAATGAAATGCATAAACAAGATCTCCAAAATCGTGTTGCGCTCTTTGTCGATACGTGCAAAAACTGCAACCTCAAGGTAACCCCGCAGCGAATTTCAATTTACAGAGAGCTCGTCAAATCCAAGAATCACCCCTCAACCGATGGTATGTATCAGGTGGTCAGAAAAGAATTCCCCAATATATCCTTTGATACGGTGCACAGGACGCTCCTGACGTTTTCCGAGATCGGTGTCGTTGATGTCGTCGAAGGATTCGGCGGTTCAAAACGTTTCGATCCGGATGTAACGGACCATCATCATCTGCACTGCATGGTTTGCGGAGGCATCACGGATTTCATACATGAAGAATACAACAACCTGAATATTCCCGAAGAAATCCAGGAACGGTTCACCGTTGTCGGTAAAAGAGTTGTCCTGAAAGGAATCTGTAAAAAGTGTAAATATAAACCCAAAAAGTGAAAAACAAAAAGAAGGAGGAAAAAATGAGTAAGACGATAGAAAATTTGAAGGCTGCATTTGCGGGGGAATCCCAAGCGAGAAACAAATACACTTTTTTTGCCAAGGTTGCCAGAAAGGAAGGGTATCATTACATCGCAAAACTTTTTGAAGAAACCGCCGATAACGAAAGACAGCATGCAAAGGATCATCTGAAAATGCTTGGCGGGATTGGTGATACAGTTGCGAACCTGAAAGAAGCCATCGGCGGAGAAAATTACGAAGTTGTCGAGATGTATCCGACCTTTGCAAAAGAGGCGGAGGAAGAAGGAAATACACAGGCGGCCATTGCATTCAATCAGGTTGCGAAAATCGAAGCGCACCACAGGGAACGGTATAAGAAAATTCTGGAAATGGTCGAGGCCGGGACGGTATACAGAAGGGAGCAGCCCATAAAGTGGAAGTGCAGCGTTTGCGGTTATACCTACAAAGGGACCGAGCCGCCGGTGAAATGCCCTTCCTGCGAACACCCCCAGCAATACTATGAACCGGCCAATTTGGATTTGTAAATTTGAATTCTCCGCTGCGCGTGGTCGTCAAAGCGACTGTGGCGCAGCGGCGACCCTAAGCGCGGGATGTATTCAAATCAAAATTAAATTCTTCATGAGAAATGCGGGCTAAGGAGGCGGTCTTGATACACGAATTTGAAGCCGTTATTATCGGCTCCGGCGGCGCCGGCCTGTACGCTGCATTGGAAGCCAGTAAAACCGCAAATACCGCTGTTTTGTCAAAGCTTTATCCGGTAAGAAGCCACACGGGCGCCGCCCAGGGCGGAATCAGTGCCGCTCTGGGAAATGTGGAGGAAGACAAACCCGAATGGCACGCTTACGACACGGTCAAAGGCGGCGACTACCTGGTGGATCAGCAGGCGGCCATGATTCTGGCCGAGGAGGCGATTCAGGCGGTTTATGATCTGGAAAATCGTGGTCTGCCGTTCAACCGCACGCCGGAGGGGAAGATCGATCAACGCCGATTCGGTGGACACACACGCAACTTCGGCGAAGCGCCGGTCCGGCGGGCCTGCTATGCGGCGGACCGAACCGGACACATGATCCTGCAAACCCTTTACCAGCAGTGCATCAAAAACAACGTCTCCTTTTATGACGAGTTCCAGGTCGTCGATGTTATCATTGATGGACATAAATGCGGGGGCGTGGTCGCCGTGGAACTCTCTACCGGAGGCATCCATGTCTTCAGGTCAAAAGCGGTTCTTTTTGCCACCGGCGGTTTCGGCCGTATGTATAAAATCACCTCAAACGCCTTTGCGAATACGGGAGACGGACCCGCTGTGCTGGCTCGAAGGGGCATTCCGCTGGAGGATATGGAATTCTTCCAGTTCCACCCCACCGGGATCAAAGGGCTCGGCATCCTGATATCCGAAGCGGTCCGGGGGGAAGGCGGTATCCTCCGGAACAGTATTGGTGAGCGTTTTATGGAGCGGTATGTGCCGACATTGCTGGACCTGGGGCCGAGAGACATGGTGTCGAGGGCGATTATAACGGAGATTCGCGCCGGCAGGGGAATTCGGGGGGATCGGAAAATCGACGACTACGTGCACCTGGACGCCACACACCTGGGCAGGGACGTTCTCGAGGCGAAATTGCCCGATATCTCCGGATTCTGTAAAACCTATTTGGGGATCGATCCGGCGGAGAAGCCGATGCCGGTTCTGCCGACCGCCCATTATGCCATGGGCGGCATCCCCACCGATGTCCACGGCCGGGTGTTTGCAGACAGCAAGGGAACGATTTGCGAAGGCCTGTATGCCGCCGGTGAGTGTGCATGTGTGTCCGTTCACGGTGCCAACAGGCTGGGGACCAACAGTCTTCTGGACCTGGTTGTTTTCGGCAGACGGGCCGGAAAACACATCGCCGAGATTGTCAAAAACGTCGATGCACTTCCGGTCCGGGCATCTACCGCCGATTTTTCAAAAGAGTGGATCGCCCGGCTGACAGACGGGAAGGAAGGGCCTCACGGCGGTCACATCCTCGAAAAAATGCAGGTTGCCATGATGGCGGATGTCGGCATCTATCGCAACGCGAACGACATGGCCCGTGCCGTGGATAAAATACAGGATTTGCGCAGCCGATACATGGACGTCCGGATTCAAGATTCGAGCAAGTCCTTTAACACGGTTCTGCTTGATATCATAGAACTTCTTAACTTGCTGGACCTGTCCCTGGTGACGGCGGCATCCGCCTCAAATCGGAAAGAGAGTCGGGGGGCACACTCGCGGGAAGACTACCCGGAACGCGATGATCCGAACTGGCTGAAGCATACCATGGCCGTGCTGGACGGTGATCAGGTTCGAATAAGCTACAAGCCCGTGGATACGTCGGTTTGGGAACCAAAAGCACGGGTTTACTAGTGTTTCGACACATTGCTGGAGTACCGATGAAAATAATCCTGAAAATACAACGCTTTAACCCGGAATCAGATACACAGCCCGCATTTCAGAATTACACGGTCGAGGTTAACCCCACCGATCGCCTTCTGGATGCGCTGATGCATATCAAACGATTCCAGGACGGGACCCTGGCCTTTCGCAAAAGTTGTGCCCACGGGGTGTGCGGGTCCGATGCCATGCGGATCAACGGTAAAGACGCCCTTGCCTGTAAAACACTCATCCAGGATGTGGCTGAAACCGATGGTGCGACAGTGGTTATCGAACCGTTGCGGCATTTCCCGGTTCAGCGGGACCTTATCGTTGACCAGACATCGTTTCTGGAAAAATATCGAATAATAAAACCGTATTTGATCAACAACGAACCGGTGTCTGAAGGAGAGCGGCTGCAGTCACAGGAAGAGCGAATGGTTTTCGATGACGCGACAAACTGCATCCTCTGTTCCGCCTGTTTTTCCGCATGCCCGGTACTGGAGGATCGTCCCGACTTTCTCGGGCCCGCCGCCATTGTTCAGGCGTACCGGTTTCTGGCGGATTCGCGAGACAGGGGATCCGAGGAACGGTTGCCGGTACTGGATACACCCGAAGGGGTCTGGCCCTGTCAGAACCATTTTGAATGCACAAAGGCCTGTCCCCGGTTGATTAAAATAACCAAACGCATCAACCAGACCAAAAAGATGATTCAAAAATATCGCGAAGGCAACGAAGAATAGTGAAATGGGAGATAACCATCTTGAGCCGTTGATTTTTGTTCGACCGTGCATATGTTATCAGGTCGATAGACTTGATCCGGCTTGAAATGAACGTTTAGGATAACCGGGTTAAATAAAATCTTAAAAAGAGGAGGAAAACACATGAAAATCAACATAGATAAGAATCTCGTTGAATTCACCCCCGAAAATGCAGATGAGAAAATGAAACTCGAAGCGCTGTGGCGAACGATCGTCGATTGCGTGCGGTTCAACAGAAAGCTCGTGCCAATCGGACAGTATGTCCCGCAGCAGGACGAATTTGCGAGATTCGTCATCGAGGGAGAAAAGGGCGCTGAGTCTGAAACTTACGCTGAAGTTCATGTAGACGATGACTGCCACTGTGTCTGCTATACCTGCAATAAATACGTGGTGTTAAAAAAGGGCGACCGGATTCCGCCCTGTTGCGGGAAGCTCATGGAAATAATGGCCTAAGCTGAGCGTTATAAATTTAGGAATGGTTACCTGCCTGATTAACCCGGGAACTGCGTTACCTGTCCGCCGCACAAGACTTTGGCAGGCGGGTTCAGCCCTTGAAGTAACGTGCTGCGTTTTTCCCGAAAGCGTGATTTTCAACGGGCTGAAGCGCCTTGTTCCTGAGCCGCTCAGTTTCGGGAAAATGGACTGCCCGTGCAATTCATCAACATTTCCGCAATTGCCGTGGCATTGGCTATGGATGCCTTTGCCGTATCGATCGCCACCGGCGTCAGCCTGAAAAATGTCAACGCCCGTCAGACATTTCGACTGTCCTGGCACTTCGGTCTGTTCCAGGCCATGATGTCGGTGATCGGCTGGAGCGCCGGCCTGTCGGTTCGTTCACATATCGAGCGGTATGATCACTGGGTCGCATTCGGCCTGCTGGCATTTGTTGCCGCCAATATGATTCGAGGGGCTTTCCGCGATGATGAGGACAACAGGAAACCCAAAGATCCCACCAGAGGGATGACCCTTGTGATGCTTTCGGTGGCGACCAGCATTGACGCGCTGGCCGTTGGTTTCAGCATATCGATCCTCAATGTGTCCATCTGGACACCGGCCCTTATTATCGGACTCGTTGCGGGAACGTTTACAATCATCGGTCTGCAAATCGGGAAGAGAATCGGCGCTGCTGGAAATCTGAGTTCTTTTGCCGAAGCGATCGGCGGTATTGTTCTCATTATTATCGGTCTGAAGATTTTGCATGAGCACGGAGCGCTGTTTTTTTGATTAGAATGGAGATGCCGGTTATGTCGCCAATTACGATGGGAATTGTCGCCAGTACGCTTGCGGGACTTGCCACCGGCCTGGGCGCCCTGCCCGCCCTGTTTTTCAAAAATGTTTCCGACAGGGTTCTAAACACCATGCTGGGTGGTGCCGCAGGGGTCATGCTGGCGGCAACCTCCTTTTCGTTAATTGTTCCCGGGATTGAACATGGTGATCGGATCTGGCCGGGTTACGGTGTGTTTGTCGTCGTTTTCGGCATGCTTTTCGGGGCGGTGTTTTTGGATCGTATGGACAAGTGGCTCCCTCATGAGCATTTCGTATTGGGGCACGAGGGCCCTTCCAGCTCGTTGAAGCGGATCTGGCTGTTTATCATTGCCATCACCATTCACAACTTTCCGGAAGGGCTCGCTGTCGGGGTGGGTTTTGGATCGGGAGATGTGGGCGCCGGGACCAGTCTTGCGATCGGTATCGGACTGCAGAATATGCCCGAGGGGCTGGCGGTGGCATTGCCGCTCATCGGCCTCGGTTACAGCCGATGGCGTGCCATCGGCATCGCCACCTTAACCGGACTGGTGGAGCCCGTCGGCGGTTTTCTGGGAGTTGCCGCGGTAACGCACTTTCAGCCTATCCTGCCTTTTGGCCTGGCCTTTGCCGCAGGGGCCATGTTGTTTGTGATCAGCGACGAAATCATTCCGGAAACACATTCCAAAGGAAAATCGCGTCCGGCGACGTTTGGCGTTATGGTCGGGTTTGTCATCATGATGGCCATGGACAACCTCCTCGGGTAAAATGCCGGGGAAGCACAATTTGGAGATAGTGACGAAACAACCCGGATATCCTCACCGTTCAGGGATGGACAGGGCGTATTGTCGTGATTTTTGGATCGGGCTGTGGCTAAAGATGTGGAGCCTTCGGGCACCGTAACGATAGAATCCACCTCCGTTGCCATTGGTGTTGGCGTTCAATGGGGTGACGGTGTGCTGACATTTCAGGGCAAGCAGTATAAATTCAAGGTCGATGGTCTTTCGGTAATCGATGTGGGCGTTTCCAAGATAAACGCCTCAGGCAACGTATATTACCTCAACGACATTGCCGCTTTCGCCGGTACTTTCACAGCCGCCGAAGCGGCTATCGTCTTGGGCGGAGGGGCCGGTGCTGCGACCATGAAAAACCAGAACGGCGTGGTGATGAACCTGACCTCCACCAAATCCGGTATCGCGTTGAAGCTGGCCCCGGAAGGCGTGACGATAAAGCTGATAGAATAGGTCCAGCTAACAGAGATATCAAAGATTTAAGATAATTGTAATGTCATTTTTCAACAGGGCAAATCCGTTTTACAGGGTTTGCCCTTATCATTTCTTTACTCCTGAAACATTCGGGACAACGCCTCGGGATCAAAGTCCTCAATGATTTTGCCTTTTTCAATAAACGATTCAATGCTGTTATAGGCGTTTTCGTAAACCGTCATTGCGCTTTCGAGTTTAGTGTAAATGGGATCTTCATCGCCAAGGGCATTTTTCGTTTTTTTCAACAGCTTCTCACCGGTTTTAAAATGCTCCTCGATTTGATATAGAAGCGCCTTCCGCTTTTCGTGCTTTTCCCGTTCTCTGGCGATAACGGGCAGCAGTCGCTGAACGGAATACTCCACCAGCGCGTCCCGGGGCGCATTGAAGCTCTTTGAGACATTATCCAGAGACACCAGGGTTTTTCGACTGATCACAAAGGTTTTTTGAATACGCCCTCGTGTTGTTGACCTGTCATGCTGAATTTCGCTGGCAATCGACCGCAATGAGCCGGCATCTTCAATCAGATGATCAAAGAGGGATTTTTGTTTGATTCCCAGGTGTGCCGAGACGATGCTGAGGGCATCGATACACCCTTCCGTCAGTTTAAAGGTCGCCCGAACAGATTGCTTTCCCCTCAGGTCCCATGTGGTCGTTTGAGACAGGGAAACGCCTCCGCTATTTTTTTTGTCACCGTCTTTTTCCATTTTTCCCTCCCGGGTGATTCGATTTCAAATTCATATCATATTACTTTATATTAAAGACAATTTAAAATAATGCAACACTTTTTAAGGGAACTCTTCAATTACTTTTTAGCATAAAATATAAATAATAATATTAAAAATATTTTGTTGCATAATATTGACATATGCAATCATGCGCTTATTTTTTGATAAAAAGGCAAAACGAATAAAGCTCAGAAAGGTTAGAGCAAATAAAATCCCAATATGGAGGAGGAATAAATCATGAGCAGAATCATCGGGATAGATCTCGGCACGACCAATTCGTGCGTGTCGATCATGGAGGGTGGCGAGGCAAAGGTCATAACGAACCGTGAAGGCGGTCGTACAACCCCTTCCATCGTCGCTGTCACAGACCGCGGCGAGAGACTGGTGGGACAGATTGCCAAAAGACAGGCCATTACCAATCCTGAAAACACGGTGTTTGGCGTAAAACGGCTCATCGGCCGAAAATTTGATTCGCCCGAGGTGCAAAAAGACATGAAGGTCCTGCCCTACAAAATCGAAAGGGCGGATAACAATGATGTCCGTATCAATCTCCGGGGCAAACATTTCAGTCCGGCGGAGATATCGTCGCACATCCTTGTTGATATCAAGAAATCCGTTGAAGAATACCTGGGTGAAAAAGTAACCGACGCGGTAATAACCGTACCGGCATACTTCAGCGACAGTCAGCGACAGGCCACCAAAGACGCAGGAAAGATCGCCGGACTCAACGTGCTGCGGATCATCAACGAACCGACGGCCGCATCCCTGGCCTACGGTCTAAATAAAAAATCAGAAGAGACGGTTGCCGTGTTCGATCTCGGCGGCGGTACATTCGACGTTTCCATACTCGAAATCGGTGACGGTGTCTTTGAAGTCAAAGCCACCAACGGCGACACCCATCTGGGTGGTGAAGACTTCGACCTTCGCCTGATCGATTACCTCGCCGATGAATTTAAAAAGGATCAGGGGATTGATCTGCGCAGTGACAAGATGGCGCTGCAGCGGCTCAAGGAAGCGGCTGAAAAGGCCAAAATGGAGCTGTCCGCTTCCATGGAAACCGATGTGAACCTGCCGTTCATCACGGCCGATGCCGGCGGGCCCAAACATTTGAACATCCGGATCACCCGCGCAAAGCTGGAAGCGCTGATCAGCGATCTCCTGGACAAACTGGAAGGCCCCTGTAAAACAGCACTCAAGGACGCGGGCCTCACGGCCGGCAACATAGATGAAGTTGTTCTGGTCGGCGGCATGACGCGCATGCCCGCGGTGCAGGGTCGGGTGAAGAAGATTTTCGGCAGGGAACCCGGCAAGGGGGTGAACCCGGATGAAGTTGTCGCTTTGGGCGCGGCCATTCAGGGCGCGGTGTTGAAGGGGGATTTAAAAGATGTCCTTCTCCTCGACGTGACCCCGCTTTCCCTGGGTATCGAAACGCTGGGCGGTGTCATGACCCGGCTGATCGAGAAGAATACGACCATTCCGGCCAAAAAGAGCCAGGTTTTTTCAACAGCCGAAGACAACCAGCCTGCGGTTTCGATCCATGTGCTCCAGGGAGAACGTGAAATGGCTTCCGGGAACAAGACTCTGGGACGTTTCGAACTGACGGGTATTCCGCCGGCGCCAAGAGGCATGCCGCAGATTGAGGTAGCCTTTGACATCGACGCCAACGGGATTGTGGATGTCTCCGCAAAAGATATGGCCACCGGGAAGCAGCAGTCCATTAGAATCACGGCATCTTCGGGCCTGTCCAAGGAGGATATCGACCGGCTGGTGAAAGACGCGGAGCTTCATGCCGATGAGGACAGAAAGAAGCGGGAACTCGTGGATGCCCGAAACGCGGCGGACGCACTGATTTATAACACCGAAAAATCGATGAAGGAATTCGGCGGCAAAGTTGACGGTGCGACCATGGCTGATGCTGAAAGCGCGCTGAACAGCCTGAAGGGCGCCATGGAAAGTGAAGACGCGGATCAGATCAGGCGCCTGACCGAAGTGCTGACCCAGGCGGCTCACAAGCTGGCGCAGTCCATGTACCAGCAGGCGTCTCCGTCCGGTGAAGGGCCGTACGCCGGCGACCATCAAAACACACGGCGTCCGCCCCATTCCGGATCGAACGATGACGTGGTGGATGCCGAGTATCAGGAAGTTGCCTAAACGGTTGTTCCTAATCGGGTACAGGTATCGGACTTTGAAGATATTCGCCTTCTTATCCAGCATTGCCGCCTCGTATGCGATTTCTGTTCGTCGGACCAGCGCTTTGCCTGCGGCTTCCTTCAGATCCCACCTCGCGGTGGGCACCCTTGCCGTTCGGCTAACACTTCCCCCTGTCGGGTGTGTAGAGGACTTGCACCTCCAAGTGAGTGCGCCCTGCCGGGCGCACAAAACAAAAAGGACTTAGAAAAATTTTCTAAGTCCTTGTTTTAATCATGGCGGGAGTGACGAGACTTGAACTCGCGTCCTCCGGCTTGACAGGCCGGCTCTCTAACCAAACTGAGCTACACCCCCGTTTTAGCTTCAATGATAAATTGTCAAGCGATGTGGTAGGCGGAACAGGGCTTGAACCTGTGACCCCCGGCTTGTAAGGCCGGTGCTCTCCCAACTGAGCTACCCGCCCGGGCAAGATGGCGGCTTGATGTGCCCTTTCTCAAGAACGGATACGACTAACAGTTAAATAGTGTTAAGTCAAGGGTAAATTATGACTCGGTAATGTTCGGGATTTTGGCCCGGCTCAAATTAAAGCCGAAGGCGGTTGTATTTGCTCGGGCATCATGTCAAAGGCGATGTCACCTTCCCTAAAAATCGTATCCTTTTCATCCAGAATCAGCGCATGAGGCAGCACCTCATCCATATGCTCTACAAAGACGACGTCGATCTGCTTCAATATTCTGGCGGGAATATCCTTTAAATCCTTTTCGTTCTCTTTAGGAAGAACAACTTTCTTAATACCTCCCCGGTGAGCGGCCAGAATTTTCTCCTTTAATCCGCCGATGGGCAAAATGCGGCCTCTTAGCGTGAGTTCACCGGTCATGGCGATGAAGCGATCAACCGGCCGCTTGGTAAGTGCCGATACCAGCGATGTGCACATTGTAATTCCCGCCGAAGGACCGTCTTTTGGAATTGCGCCTTCGGGAATGTGGATGTGGATATCCACCTCTCTGTAGAAGTTCTCGTCGATCGACAGTCGCCTGGCGCGAGACCGGACATAGCTCAAAGCCGCCTGGGCGGACTCCTGCATGACGTCTCCCATTTTTCCGGTGGTGATCAGTTTTCCCTTGCCGGGCATGATCAGGCTTTCGATGTAAAGCAGATCGCCGCCGACATGTGTCCATGCAAGCCCGGTAACAATACCGATGCGGTCCTCATCCTCTATTTGACCATGTTTAAAGCGGGACGGCCCCAGGTATTTTTGTATCGAATTTGCGGTTATCTTGTATGACTTGTCGCTTTTATCCTTTACAAGATCACGCGCGATTTTTCTGCATATGGAGGAGATTTCGCGCTCAAGATTTCTGACCCCTGATTCGCGCGTGTATTGCCGGATGATTTTCAATACCGCGTTCCTGGAAAAGTGGGGGTCGTTATTTTCAAGGCCGTTCATTTTGGTTTGCTTGGTAATCAAGAAATCTCTGGCGATGCTGTATTTCTCATATTCGGCATAGCCGGGAAGACGAATGATTTCCATCCTGTCCTGCAGGGGAAGCGGTATTTCCGGAAGCGTGTTGGCTGTCGTTATAAAAAGTATATCCGAAAGATCGTAGTCAACATCGAGATAGTGATCGTTGAAGCTGTAATTTTGTTCCGGATCCAGGACTTCCAAAAGTGCGGCCGAAGGGTCTCCCCGGAAGTCCATGCTCATCTTGTCAACTTCATCAAGGCAGAATACCGGATTGTTCACACCGACCTTTTTCAGGGACTGAATGATTTTTCCCGGCATTGCTCCAATGTAGGTTCTCCGGTGACCACGGATCTCAGCTTCGTCCCTGACGCCGCCAAGGGAAAGACGGACAAATTTCCGCCCCGTTGCCCTTGCCACTGATTTGGCCAGAGATGTTTTTCCCACACCCGGGGGACCGACAAAACAGAGAATGGGGCCCCTGATTTTTTTGACCAGAGTCTGCACGGCGAGATATTCCAGTATGCGTTCTTTGGGCTTATCAAGCCCGTAATGATCTTCGTCTAGAATCTTAGCGGCTTCTTCGATATCCGTATGCACCGTGGTTCTTACAAGCCACGGGAGGCCGATCAACCACTCGATATATCCGCGCACCACTGTCGCTTCGGCGGACATGGGCGTCATCAGTTTGAGCTTTTTAAACTCTTGCCGGACCTTTCCTGAGGCCTCCTTTGACATCCGTTTCCGTTTGATTCGCTTTTCAAGATCTTTGAGTTCGTCGGCCGGGTCGTCTTCAACCCCGATTTCTTTCTTGATCGCCCGCATCTGTTCATTCAAATAATAATTCTTCTGCGTCTTTTCCATCTGGTCCTTGACGCGACCTTTTATCCGTTGATCCATTTTATATATGTCAATTTCCACCCGTATCAGGCGGAGCAGCAGAGAGAGCCGCTTTTCCAGATCAACGGTTTCAAGAAGAGTTTGCTTGTCCTTGATTTTGAATGCAAAATGTGCGGCTACCGTATCTGCCATCTGTGAGAGATTCGAAATGGCGGAAACGTTACGCAGAAGATCTTTTGAAATGTTTTTGTCCAGTTTGGCATATTCTTCAAAACTTTCAAGAATGGCCCTGCTCAGGGCCATTCCCTCTGCTTCCGACAATTCGTCCTCGGCAAAGGGCTCTACCTCGACCTGAAAAAAATCTTTGTCATGAAAGAAGCGGAAAATCCGGGATCTGGCTTTTCCTTCAACCAGCGCTTTCACGGTTCCGTCAGGCAGACGAAGCAGTTGCAGCACAGTTGCGATGGTTCCCACGGAGCTGATATCTTTTTCCTCCGGATTGTCGGTGCCCGCCTTTGTCTGGGTGGAGAGGAAAACGCTCTTATCACCGTTCATCGCTTCGGCAAGCGCGTTCACGGACTTGGGGCGGCCCACAAAAAGAGGGGCAACCATGTGCGGGAACACCACAATATCCCTGAGCGGCAGAAGGGGCAGCGTTATTCTGCTGGGAATCGGATTGTCTTCTTTGAAAATTTTCGGCAAACTAATCATTGTTTTTAAGCCTGTTTCTGCTTCTGTTCGTACAACAAAATGGGCGCTTCATCATTCAGCACAACTTCTTCGCTGATAACACATTCCTTGACATTTTTAATAGACGGAATTTCGTACATGATATCGATCATGCAGTTTTCCAGTATCGCACGGAGGCCCCTTGCGCCGGTTTTTCTTTTCATGGCCAGCCTGGCGATTGCGGCAAGTGCGCTGTCGGTCAATCTCAGGTTCACCCCTTCGATCTCAAAGAGTTTTTGAAACTGCTTGGTCAGGGCATTTTTGGGCTCTTTCAGAATTCTGATCAACGAGGATTCACTCAACTCGTCAAGCGTTGCGACGACGGGGAGCCGGCCGACGAATTCAGGGATCAGACCGAATTTGATCAGGTCCTCGGGCTGAACCTTGCGCAAGAGTTCATTGGCGCTTTTATTCTCTTTCTTGACAAGTTCTGCGCCAAAGCCCATGGTTTTTGACCCGATACGGCGCTGTATGATCTGCTCGAGACCGTTAAAGGTCCCTCCGCAGATAAAGAGAATGTTGGAAGTATCAACCTTGACAAAATCCTGCTGCGGATGCTTTCTGCCGCCTTTGGGCGGTACGCTCGCAGTGGTCCCCTCTATGATCTTCAGCAGCGCTTGCTGCACGCCTTCGCCGGAAACATCACGCGTTATGGAAGGGTTTTCAGATTTTCGGGCGATTTTGTCAATCTCATCGATATAGACAATGCCCCGTTTTGCTTTTTCCACGTCGTAATCCGCATTTTGCAAAAGAGCCAGAATAATATTTTCTACATCTTCACCCACATAACCGGCCTCGGTGAGACTGGTTGCATCTGCTATCGTAAAGGGCACATTCAAAAATCTGGCAAGCGTCTGCGCCAGCAGCGTCTTTCCGCATCCGGTGGGCCCGATAAGAAGGATATTACTTTTCTGAATTTCCACGTCACTCGAGCTGACGGAAGAGTCAAGCCGCTTGTAATGGTTATACACCGCGACGGCCAGAACTTTTTTGGCCGGATCCTGTTCAATTACATATTCGTCGAGCATCCGCTTGATTTCTTTGGGGATAAGAATATTTTCCAGCGTCCCCAGGTCCTTTTCGCTTTCCTCTTCGATTATTTCGCTGCAAAGTTGGATGCACTCGTCACATATGTATACTGCCGGACCTGCGATCAGCTTTGTAACCTCTTTCTGGTTTTTTCCGCAAAATGAGCAAAAAAGATTTTCATTTGCGTCATCTTTATTGGACATTTCATTCCTCCGTGTCTTTAGATCTATCGAGGTCTTCTCGATTGACAATTACACTGTCTATGATCCCGTATTCCTTGGCCTGCTTGCCCGTCATAAAAAAATCACGGTCGGTATCAGCCCGTATCTGTTCTAAATCTTTTCCCGTGTGAAAGGCAAGAATATTGTTCAGGGTTTTTTTCATGCGAAGGATTTCCCTGGCCTGGATTTCGATGTCCGATGCCTGCCCCTGGAATCCTCCCATGGGCTGGTGTATCAGAATTCTCGAGTTGGGAAGTGAAAACCGTTTTCCCTTTGCGCCGGCCGCTAACAGAAGCGCAGCCATACTGGCGGCCTGTCCGATACAAACCGTTGATATATCAGGTTTAATATACTGCATGGTGTCATACACCGCCATGCCTGCCGTAACCAGACCACCGGGCGAATTGATGTAAAAATTAATATCTTTGTCAGGTTCTTCAGATTCAAGAAAGAGGAGCTGCGCTATCAAGAGGTTTGCAACCTCGTCATTCATGGCGGAACCTAAAAATACAATCCGGTCTTTGAGCAGCCTTGAATATATGTCATACGCACGTTCACCTCTGCTGCTTTGTTCTATGACAATGGGTATCAGGGGCACGAATCATCTCCTTTTTCAAAGGTCTTTTATAAAAAAATGTTAATGATTACTCTTCGGGTTTTTCCTTTTGCTCCGGGTTTTTTTCAACTGCCGCCTCTTCGATGACGCTATTATCAATAATAAGCTTAATCGCCTGTTTTTCAAGTAGGGCATGTTTAAATAAATCGAGCTTGTCTTTGTTTTGGTTATAGTAATTCTTAATTTCTTCAAGGGGATGTTTGTAGGCGTCCGACATCTCTTTCATTCCTTCTTCCAACTGATCATCCGAAAGCGTCAGACTTTCCTGCTCGATGATTTTGTCCAGGAGCAGATGGCGCCGGACCTGTTTTTCCGCGGTCTCCCGGTATTTTTCCGAGAACTTTTCCCTTGTAAGCCCAAGCTGCTCCATTGACAGGTTTTGTTGGGAAAAAGTTTTTTCGGCATCTGAAATGATGCCTTCAAGCTCATATTCGATCATTGAATCGGGCAACTCAAAGTCCGTCTTTGCGATCAGGTTTTTAAAGATTTGTTCATTCAGTTCCTGCTCTGAGCGTTTGGCATATCCCTGTTGCAGGTTGCCGGTTATTGCACTTTTCACATCGTCAAGTGTTTTATACGATCCAAGACTTGCTGCAAATTCATCATTGATTTCAGGCAGAACTTCCATTCTTATTTCATGGAGACTGACCTGAAACGCGATTTCCTGACCGGCCAGATTGCTGTTAAAATAGTCTTCCGAAAAATTTACAACGACCTCCCTGGTGTCGCCCGCTGTCATACCGATCAGTTTTTCATCAAAATCCGTTGAAATGTGACCGTCACCTATTTTCAGCGTAAAATTTTCCGTTTTTTGAGTTTCGGCAAACGGCTCCCCATCTTTAAATCCTTCGTAGTCGATCAGCACAAAGTCGCCATTGCGGACAGGTCGATCCTCGGGTATTCTCTCGCGTTTTCCAAGATTTTTCTGGAGCAGTTTAAGCTGCGTGTTTATCTCTTCATCACTCACCCGGTAGAGCGTTTTTTTAATATTCAAACCCCTGAATTCAACATTCTGGATCACGGGTTTTATCTCTACGGTCGCATCATATGCATACGGGCTCTTTTCATCGAGATTCGGCGGGTCGATCTCGGGATCCCCCACGATTTTAAGATCGGTCTCCTTGATGGCATCTACAAAGGAGCTCTGAATCAGTCTGGACCGAACATCCGCATGGACATCTTTTCGATACATGCCTTCTAAAACGTTTCGAGGGGTCTTTCCCGGGCGAAACCCCCTTACTTTCACCGATTTTTTTAAATTCTTATACGCGGTGTCCAACTCACGTTCGATCTCCTTTTCGGGGATCTCAATATGAAGTCTCTTTTTGACACTGCTCAGGTCTTCCACCGCAACTTTCATGCCTGCAATTTTCATTCCGTTCCTTTCTGTAAAATGAATTCGCGCCTGGTGCGAGAGGGGAGAGTTGAACTCCCATTCTGTCTCCAGAGCTGGATCCTAAGTCCAGTGCGTCTACCAGTTCCGCCACTCTCGCGGTTTTTTAATAAAAACAACTCCCGAATCTTGTCATCACAGCGTCAATTATATTAACTTGACATTATTAACGAATACATTAAATTCAATAAATTAGCAATTTCAAAACTAATATCAAACCACCCGTGTGTCAAGGTAATTTGAGGGAACCATTTGAAATGCCAGTATTTTATCAGCAGAATGTTAAAAGAAATAAGGATCGGAGCCCGTCATTGGAGCGGGGTGTCCGTCCACCGTTTTACAGATGGAATGACGCGAAACGGTTATCAGAGTGGAAAGTAATGTGGTGCATAACGGTTTGCGTGACGGGGATAATGCTTAACGGCATTTTTGCGGGAGGCGCCGCCGCCGAAGAGGGGTTGGCAAAAGGGCAGAAAAAGACGATTGTTTTTGATCCCGGGCATGGTGGATACGATATCGGTGTGAAAGGTTCGGATGGAACTTTTGAAAAGACCGTAACCCTCACCCTTGCCCGAATTATCGAAGAAGCGCTTGAAAAAAAACACAGGGTCCACCTGACGCGTACGGACGATTATGGCATTGATATTACAGAAAGAACTGCTGTCGCCAACCATCTGAAATCCGACCTGTTCATCAGCATCCACACCGGCGGGAGCAATGTACGCAAACTAAGCGGCATCTCGGTGTTTTGTTTTAGCGAGAAATGGGACCCCGTGTTGAAACCCGAAACCGGGCCGTTGAAACCGGCTGAAGGAGGTGGCGCCCGGATATCCTGGGATCAGATTCAGAACGGGCATAAAGCAGCCAGCGGGACTCTGGCCTCGCGGATCGGGGCCCGCCTCGCGGATCAATTTAAATTTACGGAAGTCAGGCTTCAGGGCGCTCCGATTCTGGTTCTCGAAGGGGCGGACATGCCGGCAGTACTGATTGAAATAGGATACCTGACGAATCCGACCGATGAGAAAAAACTGATGGACAGGAACGTATTACGTAACTTTGCACAGGCTGTCAGCGGCGGTATTGACGATTTCTTCATGAACCAAATCAATTAGTGAAGGAAAGTCTGTGTGCGTATGTTTATTTCAAGCGTTGTTTGACAACCGCTTCTCTGAGGTATTGAAATACGCGAGGCCCTTCCGCGGAAGCTTTCTCTTTTCCGGCAACAATTTCCTTAAACCGTTCCAGCTTTTCGGCGTCAAAACTTCCGACGTGTTCGTCTATGAATTTCAAGGTGTTGTGTATCATGCTGTAGATGACAGCAGGGCCGAATATCGGTTCCCCGTCCTCTTCTTTGGATAAAACACCGAAGATTTTATTTTGGCTGACACGGAAGGCTTTCGGGGGGGAGCTGTATCCGAGAAGTTCTGCAAAAAGAGAAAGGGATTCAATCACCCCGTCCGAATAATCTTTCTCCAGAGAGACAACGCCGTCTGTTTCAATTTCTTCGATGTCTGAAATGCCAAAGGAAAGATCGAGCCTGTCTATACACTCTTTTTCAATGGTCTGCAGCGTTTCGTCTCTTTTGCTGACCACCACATCTTTATCGTTCATTATTTTGATGATGTTCCGGATGCTCATTATTTCCTTAACCTTGGGGGATTTCCGCAGGGCGACGTCCTCCGGAGTGGTTCTGTAAACAGGAAGCTCGTTGTCGAGGACGAGGATTTTCTCCTTTCCCGTGTCGTCTTGTGTGATGTACAGGTCCAGATCCCGTATCCGTCGGTATTGGTAGCCGCACATTTCCAGGAGCCTGCGCATGGTTTCCTTGTCGACTCTGCTGTCGCTTGCCGGAGGGCCCATGGAATCAAGGACTTTTTGTGTCATTTTTTTTATCTCGAGTTTTTTTAACAGGTTTTCTTTAAATGACATGACGACCCCTTTCAACGAATGATCGTTTTTCATTCATTGCGGTACGGTGATAATTTTTGCTTTAGCGCTCGCCCTGTTAAATGCCGCTTTGCGGCCCTCCTCCGGAGGATTTAACGGGGCGAGCTTTTTCGGTTCAATCGGAACATATTTATGGAAACTGCTATAATCTTGACTGAAAGCGTATCATACTGTATAAAGTGCCGGTATGCAAACCAGATTCAAGAGGATTTCTGACTGCGCCTGGAATAAAGGAGCTTCTTTGTTTTGATACCGCTTTAGATATATTCCAAAATGCATGGAATTTGCACGACAAGAGGTGGTGCGAACTATGGATGAATATTTTTAAAAAAAGGATGCAACATGGCTGAAAAGGTAAAGATCATATTTGAAGGAAAGACCTATGAATTCCCCATTGTTGTCGGGACGGAAGGTGAAAAGGGGATCGACATCCTTGAACTCCGGCAGAAGACGGGATTGATCGCGTTAGATCCCGGATACGCCAACACGGGCAGCTGCACAAGCGCCATTACATTCATGGACGGTGAAAAAGGAATCCTGCGGTATCGCGGCATTCCGGTTGAACAGCTGGCGGAGCACTCAAGCTTTATCGAAACATCCTATCTTTTGATAAACGGTGTTCTGCCCACAAGAGATCAGCTCAAAAATCTTTCTATTCTGTTTAACGACCAGTCTCTCGTGCATGAGGACATGCAAAATTTTTATCACAACTTTCCCAGAGGCTCTCACCCCATGGGAATATTATCCTCCATGGTGAACGCGCTGCGAAGCTTTTACCCCGAACTCCAGATCATCGAGGAGGAGATTAACATAACCGTTACACGCCTCCTTTCCAAGGTCCGCACAATGGCGGCCATGTCTTACAAGATATCGAGAGGACACAAGGTTGTCTATCCCCGGCCGGATCTCTCGTATTGCGCGAATTTCCTCAACATGATGTTTGACACGCCCGTAAAACCGTATCACATCGATGAAGAGCTGGTTAAAGCATTAAACGTTTTCTGGATTCTGCACGCCGATCACGAGCAGAACTGTTCGACATCGGCGGTCAGGCTTGTGGGAAGCGGAAGGGTCAATCTGTACGCCGCCATAACCGCCGGAATTGGCGCGCTCTGGGGCCCTTTGCACGGCGGCGCGAACCAGGCTGTCATTGAAATGCTTTCCGGGATTCAGGAGGACGGCGGCAACATAAAACGCGTTATAGAAAGGGCAAAGGATAAAAAGGACAGCTTTCGACTGATGGGTTTCGGGCACCGGGTTTACAAAACCTATGACCCCCGCGCCAAAATCATGAAAGCGATGTCCCAGAAAGTTCTCGAAAAGATGAAAATAGAGGACCCCTTGCTCGGCATCGCAAAGGAACTGGAGGCGGCGGCATTAAAAGACGATTACTTTATTAGTCACAACCTCTATCCGAACGTTGACTTTTACAGCGGCATCGTCCTTCGGGCCATGGGAATTCCCACCAACATGTTTACCGTCATGTTTGCCATCGGCAGGCTCCCCGGATGGATCGCACAGTGGAAAGAGAGTATGGATGATCCCAAATGGCGTCTCGGCAGACCCCGGCAGATTTACATCGGGCCGTCGAAGATAGACTACGTCCCGATTGATAAAAGATCTTGAGATAGCTTTTATTGCGACGCGGAATCCCCGAAAAGGGAGGAGACCCGGTTTCGGCCCTGATTTTTTGAAAAATACATGGCTTTGTCGGCTCTCTGTACAAAATCCTTCGGCCGTTCACCTTTTATATATTCAGTTAAACCGATGCTTATCGTGATATTACTGGCATTGCCGGGTTCCGGAAAAAACTTTTCTTTTTCTATCGACGATCTTATCCTCTGGGCCGCGGTTAAGGCCTCCATTCCTTTTGTTTCAGGCAGGATAACCGTAAATTCCTCACCGCCATATCTGTAGGCGGAGTCTATTGTCCGGAGGCACGACTTGATGATCTGACCGATTCGGAGCAGTACCTTGTCGCCTTCAATGTGTCCGAAGGTATCGTTGTAGCGTTTGAAGTAATCGATGTCCAAAAGAAGGAGAGCTATCGAGTGCCCGTAACGGTGGGACCTGTCAACCTCGAGTTCCAGCTGTGCGTAGAAGTGGCGCGAATTGTAAAGTTTCGTGAGGCCGTCGGTAATTGCCAGTTCCTTTAATTGTTCCAGCATCCGGTTGCGTTCTTTTCTCAGCTGCCGCTCTTTTTGAACTCTTTTAAGCCTGAGCAGCAGCTCCTCATAACGGACCGGTTTAAAAACCAGGTCGCTCGCACCTTTTCCGATTACATTTTCGTAGGCATAATCTCCACTATAACCTGTCATTACAATGACATCGATATCATGCTCCTTCTTTGCGATTTTGGTAAGTTCAAGGCCGTCTTTCCCGGGAAGCCTGATATCCGTTATTACAATTTGAACGCGGTTTTTATTTATCAGGTCGAGTGCTTCTTCAGCGGAGGCTGCCGCGGTGGCGTTGTATCCGGCCGCTATGATAAAATCGCGCATCGTGTCCCTGATGATCTCGTCATCATCGACAATTAAGATGAATGTGTCCATTTTTTGTTGCCTGACCGTAAATACTCAAATGTTATCTGCATCCGGCGGATAAATACCGGGTTGACATTATTGAAAGCAATCTGGTAGAAATCGCATTCTTAATATTGAGTTATCAATATAAATTGAATGGAAAACGGTGTCAACCGACTTTTTTACCGTGCACAGGCCTTTATATGGTATATGAAACGCGCAGATGCGCTTTGCTGTTTGAAATGTTCTAACCGGGACATTCCATACAAAAAATCCGGGCAAACACCTCGCTCCAAAACATCGACACGTCTCCTGACAGCCTTACACATACAATGAAAAACATAAGAAACTTCAGCATTATTGCACACATTAATCATGGAAAATCGACCCTGGCCGACCGCCTGATCCAGGCGACGGATATGGTTCTGGACAGAGATTTTCAAGATCAAATTCTCGACACCATGGATATCGAGCGGGAACGCGGGATTACCATCAAGAGCCAGACGATTTGTCTGCCGTACACTTCAGAAAACAGGCAGGAATATCATTTGAACCTGATTGACACTCCCGGGCACGTGGATTTTACCTACGAAGTTTCCCGGGCACTCGCTTCTTGCGAGGGGGCCCTCCTGCTGATAGACGCAAGTCAGGGCGTCGAGGCGCAGACGTTGGCGAACCTTTATCTCGCCCTGGAGCACGATCTTGAAATTATTCCGGTGATCAACAAAATCGATTTGCCGTCGGCAGATATAGAACGGGTAAAACTTCAGATAGAAGACGATCTCGGCCTTGACCCCGAGACGGCAATACTGGCATCCGCAAAAGAAGGGATAGGGATCGATACCATCTTGGAAGGTATTGTTGCGCACCTGCCGCCGCCGGTCGGAGACCCGGAAGCACCGCTTAAGGCACTGATTTTTGACAGCTATTACGATCCCTATCGGGGGACCGTTGTTTATTTCCGTATTTTTGAGGGCAGGATTAAACCCAGAGACACGGTTGTGTTTATGTCTAACAACGCCGTACACAAAGTTGAGGAGGTCGGTATATTTCAAATCGAAAGAATTCCCCAGAAAGAACTGTCTGCAGGTCAGGTGGGCTACATGATTGCAGGGATAAAGACGGTGAGCGACACCCGGTGCGGGGACACCATTACCCTGAAAAACCGGCCGTGCGAGACGCCGAAGGCGGGGTTCAGGGAGGCAAAGCCGGTTGTGTTTTCTTCCATATATCCCATAGCTTCAGACGAATATGAAGAACTGATCATCGCGATGGAAAAGCTCAAATTAAACGATGCCTCCCTGATTTACGAAAAAGACACTTCCGTTGCCCTGGGCTTTGGGTTCCGGTGCGGTTTTCTGGGACTTCTGCACCTTGAGGTCGTACAAGAGCGGCTCGAACGCGAATACGGTCTTTCCCTGATACTGACGGCGCCTTCGGTGCAATACCGGTTGATCATGAAAAACGGTTCAAAGACCACGATTGACAATCCCGCAGTGTATCCGGACCCCATGACCATTGAGCGCACCCTGGAACCCTTTATCCGTGCATCTATAATTATTCCGGATCGTTACATGGGGCCGGTCATGAAGCTCTGTCTGTCAAAGCGCGGAATAAGTGTTAATTACCAGTATCTTACCAGTAATCGCCTGGAGATGATATTCGAACTCCCCCTGGCGGAGATTATTTATGATTTTTATGACAAACTCAAATCCATTACACAGGGATATGGATCGTTTGATTACGAGATCATCGAATTCAGGGAGACGGACCTTGTAAAGGTGGATATCCTGATAAACGGGGATCGCGTGGACGCGCTTTCCCAGCTTTTGCACAGAGACCGGGCTGCTGAAAGGGCAAGGAAAACCTGCGATAAGCTGCGGGATGAAATTCCGAAGCAGATGTTCAAAATTGCCATACAGGGAGCTATCGGCGGAAATATTATCGCTCGAAAGACGGTTTCTGCTTTTAGAAAAGATGTTACGGCCAAATGCTACGGCGGCGATGTGACACGAAAACGAAAACTTCTCGAAAAGCAGAAAAAAGGAAAAAAACGGATGAAGATGGTGGGGCAGGTCATGATCCCGCAGTCCGCATTCTTGTCGGTGCTGAAAACAGACGTGGATTAGAAATCGAACAGGGCGGAAAAATGGGAAAAACTATTGCTGAAAAAATATTTGATTCTCACAGGGTGGATACGCCTTCGGATGATATCCATGTGATCCGGCTGGATGCCGTATTCTGTCACGAAATTACGACACCGATGGCAATCAACGATCTGGTGCGCCGGAAAAAGGACAGGGTGTTTGATCCTTCAAAAATAAAAGCCGTGATCGATCATGTGACACCGGCAAAGGATTCAAAAACCGCGATGCAGGGGAAAATCCTCAGAGAATGGGCCCGGCGCCACGCCATTCGCGATTTTTTTGACATCGGAAAAAACGGAATCTGCCACGCGATTTTTCCGGAAAAGGGTTTTGTTCGACCGGGGAACACGGTAATCATGGGGGATTCCCACACCTGTACCCACGGCGCATTCGGCGCGTTTGCAGCCGGCGTCGGAACGACGGATCTGGAAGTGGGCATTCTGAAAGGGGTGTGCGCATTTCACTACCCGTCTTCCATTAAAATCGTCATAAAAGGCAAGCTGCCTGAAGGCGTGTATGCAAAGGATGTCGCCCTCTTTATCATCGGCGAGCTGGGAGTGAACGGTGCGACAAACATGGTCATAGAATTTACAGGGCCCGTTGTGGATGCCATGAGTATGGAAGCACGGATGACGCTGTGCAACATGGCCGTTGAAGCCGGCGGAACATGTGGGATCTGTTATCCGGATATGACTACCGCGGCGTATCTCTGGCCGTTTATCAAAGATGAACATCCTACAAAGAAGGCGGCGTTCGAGTCGTTTAAACCTTGGATATCAGACACGGATGCGGAATACGCTGACGTCATCGAGCTCGATGTGAGCCGCCTGGAACCGATGGTGACCTTCGGATACAAGCCGGACCAGGTGAAACCGGTCAGAGAGATGGGGGATATCACGGTAGACCAAGTTTACATCGGTTCCTGCACAAACGGAAGAATCGAAGATCTCAGGGTCGCCGCCAGCGTACTCAGAGGAGAGAAGGTCAGTGATTCCGTCCGCGGTATCGTGTCACCGGCAACAACCAAAATTTACAGTCAGGCCATGAAAGAGGGCATACTCAAAATTTTTTTGGACGCCGGCTTCTGTGTGACAAATCCGACTTGCGGTGCCTGCCTGGGGATGAGCAACGGAGTTCTCGCGGAAGGTGAAGTGTGCGCCGCTACCACGAACCGGAATTTTAACGGCCGCATGGGCAGGGGAGGGATGGTCCACCTGGTGAGTCCCGCGACGGCAGCGGCAACGGCCATAGCAGGGCGCATCACAAACTCAAAATTATATAAAAGAGGAAAATGATGAAGAATTTCAGCGGAAACGCACTTTTTCTCGACAGATCGGATATCAATACAGATGAAATCATTCCCGCGAAATACCTGTCGGAAAACTCCAGGCAGGCGTTGGCCCCCTACCTTTTGGAGGATCTCAAACTGTCCGGATTCAATCCGGCGGAGGCTATTATTGGGAAAAATGTGATTGTCACCAGGGAAAATTTCGGGTGCGGTTCCTCCAGAGAGCACGCACCGTGGGCGCTTGAGGCCAATAATATAAACCTGGCCATCGCGGTGAGCTTTGCCAGAATTTTCAAACAGAACATGTTTAACTGCGGCATGATGGCCGTGGAGCTGCCGGCGCAAACCATCGACCGCATCTTTTCGGTTTTTGCCGGAAAAGAAACATTTGTAAAAACCGATCTCAAAACGAGAACATTTCGAGTAGAAGGCAGCGGTCAAAAAGAAGACATACCCTTTTCGATCTCCGGGTTTCACCGGGATCTTATAGCGGCCGGCGGGTGGGTGGCGTACGCGGATTCGAAATATTAAAATTCCGTCAACGATGTTAAAAAGCGGCCGGCAGTTCACCGGCCGCTTTTTGTCTTGGCATTTCCAAACTATCGAAACAGCGTGAGCAGGTGCGTCGCGACCTGAAAGTAAATGGTTATTCCCACCGCGTCCATAATTGTGGCGATAAAAGGGCCGGCGGTCAGGGCCGGATCGAGTTTCAATTTCCTGAGAATCAGCGGCATCAATGCGCCGGTCAGATTGGCCGCCAGGAGGGTCGCCATCAGGGCGATCGAAACAATGCATCCCAGAACGACGTTGTTATCCTGCAAAAAAACCCGGAAGTAGGTCATGAGCCCCAGTGCGCCCCCCAGCGCCAGCCCCATGAGCAACTCCCGCCGAAAAACGCGCCCCAAATCACCGGATCGTATTTCACCCAGCGCCATGCTCCGCACGATCATGGTGGACGACTGGGTGCCCGCATTGCCGCAGGTTCCGATGACCATGGGAATAAAAAAGACCAGCGCCATCATCTGGTGGAGGATTGCCGAATTCAGCTCCATGATTGTTGTGGAGAGCAGGGACGTAAAGAGCAAAATCGCCAGCCAAAAAAACCGGCTCCAAAAAAGCCGGGGAAATGATCTTTTGAAATACTCCTCTTCAAAGGGCACAACGGCCGAGATGCGTTGAAAGTCCTCCGTGCTTTCGGCTTTTATGATGTCGATCACATCGTCTACGGTGATGATTCCCAGCAACCGATTGTTTCCATCCACCACCGGCACGGCCAGCAAGTCATACTTGGAAATGATCGCCGCCACTTTCTCGACGCCCATATCGTGAGGCACGCTGATCATCTGGGTTTCCATGATGGTATCAATAGCGGTTCTGGGCTTTGACAGTATCAACTCCCGCAGGGAAATGATGCCGACCACCTGCCGTTCGGAATCGGTGATATAGATATAATAAATGGTTTCTTTGTTCGGGGCTTGCAGCCGCAACTGTTCCAGTGCGGCGCCCACCGTCAGATCCCGGGGCAGCGTAGCGTATTCGGTGGTCATCACGGCACCGGCCGTGCCTTCCGCATATTGCCACAATCGCCGTACGGTATTGCGTTCGGCCTGGGCGATGAGCGGCATAATGGATTCTCTCACATTTTCATCCACGGCTTTGAGCAAATCCACCCGATCGTCCGGCTCCATGTTCTCTACAAAGCGGAGCATGGTTTGGGTGTTTGCCCCCTCCAGGCAGGCTTGCTGGATTTCGATGGAGAGCTGGGCAAAGGCTTCGACGGCTTTGTGATTGCCGACCTGCAATAGAATTTCAGCAAGCTGCGACGGCTGGCCGCCGCTCTTTTCCAGCGCTTCGGCAATGTCCGAAGGGTGAAGGTTTCGCAGGGCGTCGATCTCTGCGTCATTTGTCTGGGTGTATGCAGGATCTCCGAAATGGGTGATGTTCAGGGCGTAGGTCATTTAGCGCCTCCTTCACGTCTTGCCCGAGCCTTTCGGCCGGCAGGACGGTAAAGGCTGCGCCTTAAGCGGAGCGGATGGGCAAGCTCAGGGAAAAGGCGGTCCTATACAGGGGCCGAATGGCGGTGAACCAAGAGATTTTGTTTTGACTTGGGGGCGGCAGATCGGAACTGCCGCCAGGGTCCTGGTCTTCCATAGAATTTCCTTTTTTCCGGGTTCGTCTTGTGCCGCACTGAAGCCAACGATCCAAAAACACCATGTGTATCGCAGAAACCGTCTTGGATTCAGATGGCGGGCAACGGTATTTCAGCGGCTTTGAAAAGTCAAGGGCAATCACCATCCGAATCTCACTTCATGCGTTTCGCATAAATCATCTTGCCGTCGCCGGGAGCATAAAAATTTTCAAGAACGGCTTCGACATTAAATCCGCACCGGTCATAAAACGCCTGCGTGTCAATGTACTGCGGCCGCTGCGATGTGTCGGCGTATATTCGGGTTCCGCCGGCTCCGCAAATCAAACGTTCGGTTTCATGAAGGATCATTCGGCCCAGTCCTTTATGTTGAAAGTCCGGATGCACGGCAATCCAGTAGAGGTCATAGCTGGACGCCGTACACGGAATCGGCCCGAAGCATGAATAACCGGCCAGGCGATTTTCCAGATCAACAAGAACAAAATAATAGCCGCTTGCCGTGCCTTTCGCCAGCCGCTCCTCGACGAGTTCAACGGCGACATCGACTTCCGCCGCGCTGAAGAAGCCGGTCGCCGACACGAGCTGCCGAATATCTTCAGTATCTTTTGGAGTGACATCATGGCGAAAAGAAACGCCGGGTGTTTCGAATTCTTTTTCAGGGGGCACACCTCCGAAATCGAACGATTTCGGTCCGACGATTTTTCCCGGATGATGCGCTTTTTTTCTCAAGGCATCTTCAAGGATCCTTTCGACAGCTTCGTCGAGATTCATCCCCGACCGGTTCAAGGCGGCGGCGAAGCCGGCATCCGGAGACAGGCACGGATTTGTGTTCACCTCCAGAACCCAGGGGTTACCGTCGTCGTCGACGCGAAAATCGACCCGCGCATATCCGCCGAGCCCGAACAGCCGCCAGCACTGAATGGCCATGTTTTCAAGTTTTTCAACAAGCGCCCGGTCACTGAAGGAAAAGTCAAAACACCGCGGGGTGTGGCTGTACTCGAATGACCCCTCATCCCATTTGGCGCTGTACCCCACGATTCTGGGTTTGCCTTCCGGATACCCTTCAAACAGAATTTCAGCCGGCGGCAATACCTCGGGACCGTCCGGCCCTGCCAGGAGCGAAAGATTAAATTCCCGTCCTTCGATATACTGTTCGGCGAAACAGGCGTCTTCAAGACGTAAGAACCGCTTTTTAATATGATCGATCACGGCATCGTGGGTTTCGGCTGTTATCAGCGAATCATCGTCCAAACCGATCGATGCGTGCTCCCATACGGATTTAATGATCCAGGTGTTTTTCATTCCGTTTTTGAAGCTGTTTTTTACCGCGCGGCAGGAGGTGTTCCCGGAAGGGTATGGCCCGATCCAGCAAGGTGTCGGCAGATTGCACGCCGCCATCTTCTCTTTTGCCATCACCTTATGGGAGGACAGATAGATGGCATCACTCGGAGAGCCGGTATAGGGGATCCCGGTGACATCCAGCAAAGACGGCACCAGGTGAATTAATTTTCCTTCGCCGTCAAGCGCCTCCACCAAATTAAAAACAACATCGGGGTTTATTCTTTCAAGCTTTCTCCGCAAGGATCCCAGGTCCAGATCACAGGGGACAAACTCGGGCGAGTGCCCGAGGTGAAGCAGGGAGACTGAAACAGACTCCGCCTGAATCATTACATCTTTTTCATCCGGAGTGCTTTCGTCGGTAATGGCATTGAAAATGATTGCTGCGCGCACCGTTTAATTCCTTTCGGTTTGCAATGGCATAGCGGTTTCCATAACGAAACGCAAATTTTGAGAACCGCTATAGATTATGAACCCTGGATAATGCCGATGAAAGAATCTGTTCGATCAGTTCCACGTAGGGTATGCCAAGTTTGTTGCAGAGAATCGGCAGGTCGGAATGCTCGGGGTGCAGTCCGGCCAGTGGGTTTACTTCCAGAAAGTTCGGATTTCCGTCTGCGTCGCAGCGCAGGTCCACCCTTCCGCCGTCACGGCATCCAAGAGCCTGCCAGCAGGCCAATGCGACTGTTTCCGCTCTTTGAACCTGCCCGTCATTGCCCGGTAAAGCCAGGCGGTACTCCACAAGTTCCTCGCAGCGCTCCTTGTTCACATAGGAATAAACATTCTCTTCGGCACCATCGAGAAGCATGATGTCGAGCGTCCCCAGCACTCTGGCGTTCACGCCTGTCCCAAGTATGCCCACAGTAAACTCCCGGCCGGACAGATACTGTTCCACCAGAACCGGCTGCTTGTAAGTATGAAGAAGGGTTTCACACGTCTTTTGGAGCAGTCGCGCCTCTTGGACGACCGAAGACGGAGAAACCCCCTTCCCGGTTCCTTCGCTGACCGGTTTGACGAAAAAAGGGGGCGCAAATGAAATGCGGGAAATGTCCTCAGGGCCTTCGACAACACGAAATGCCGGGGTGGGATAACCGTTGTCCCGAATAATATGCTTTGTCATCCCTTTATGGAGCGTCAGTGCCATCACCATGGCATCGGAAAAAGTGTAGGGGATCCTGTAAACATCTAAAATGGACGGGACCTGTGCCTCACGGGAAATACCGTTCAGACCCTCGGCAATGTTGAACACGAGATCCCACCGTTCACCTCGGGACAGGCATTCGATCAACCGGAACGCATTTCCGATACGCACCGGGATGTGACCCAGCGTTTCCAGCGCGGTTTCAATCGCAACAATGGTATCGTCGCGATCAAATTCTGCTGTTTCTTCTTCGCTGTATCCCATGGCGAGGTACTCGGACCGCAGGTCGTATGTCAGTCCTATTCTCATTGTTTCACTTCTCCAGAACAATTTCAGAATAAAGCATGTGGTGCCATTGGAACGCCTGATTTAAATCCAATCCGATGGCCTCCTGAAGCGTTGTTCCCGGGTCCAGCAGGTACACCGGGCACTCCGGGATCAGTCTTTCATATAGCCCATCGGCATTGTAACCATAGGGATGCAGGCGGCACACGAGCGGACGCTCGTTTATGGCCATAGCGCAACCGTTCTTGGTGAGAAAAGCGCAGTTTCCGAAGGGGTCCTGTTTCAGTACGCGGCGACTGCTGTCCGACCTGAAAACATGCTCGCTCCACAGCGGATCGTCATCGGTTTCCATATATGACGGGTCCGAGGGTGTACGAAATTCAAAGAAGTCTTCTGTTGCCCTAAATTTTTTTATCCGTTCCACATCTCCGGGCGTAAGATAAATGTCTCTTTTCTGACAGCAGGTTTTTTGGTGGGCGGAGCAATCCGCACACAGAATTTTGGAAGTACCCATAATGATTGTAGCACCTCGAGGTAGGTGAGTCAACTGCCACCCTGAAAGCGGGTGGCGTGAATTTTCGGTAACAGGTCGAAAAGGCAAAAGCACTTCAGTGCTTTTACGTTGAACGTGCGACCGGGTGCAAAGCACCCGGCTTGTTGGCAGGAATTACTGGACACGACATGCCGAATCCGTATATCGAAACGTTTTGTTTTCATAATTTCGCAGAACAAGATCATGCCCCTCGTAACCGACAACGTAATCCGGCATGACGGGAATTTTACCGCCGCCTTTGGGCGCGTCAATGACATAGTTGGGGACAGCGTAACCGCTGGTGTGTCCCCGCAGTCCTCGAATGATCTCCATGCCGTTCTCCACGGTGGTTCGAAAATGACCTGACCCTGAAATCGAATCACACTGGTAAAGATAATAGGGCCGGACACGCATCTTCAGGAGATGATGTACGAGGGCTTTCATTGTGTCAACATCATTATTGATGCCCTTGAGAAGCACGGTCTGTGACCCCAATGGAATACCTCCGTCCGCCAGCTTGCCGCACGCCCGGTAAGCTTCCGGGGTGCACTCGTCGGGATGGGTAAAATGAAGGCTCATCCAGAGGGGGTGATGCTTCTTGAGCATGCGAACAAGCGGATAGGTGATGCGCTGGGGCAGCACGGCCGGAATCTTGGTTCCGATGCGGATGATTTCCACATGCGGGATTTGCCTGAGGCGCGTCAAAAGCCAGTCTAATTTTCCGTCGCTCAATGTCAGCGGATCTCCCCCTGAAAGAAGGACGTCGCGGATCGACGGCGTGCTGCGGATGTATTCAATCGCCTTCTCCAGGCGGCTCTGCTTGGGCAAAATCGCCCCTTTGCCCACCAAACGAGATCGCGTGCAATACCGGCAGTAGGTGGAACAAAAATCGAGCACCAGCAGGAGAGCCCTGTCCGGATAACGGTGGACAAGCCCGGGGATGGGGCTCTGGGCTTCTTCGCCCAGGGGATCATCTTCCTCGCCGGGCATTTGGGTAAATTCGTGAACGGTCGGGACAACCGTCCGGCGAAGCGGTTGAGCCGGTTCGTCAGGGTTCAGAAGACTCATGAAGTACGGGGTAATGCTCAACGGCAGCTTAACCGAGTGGTCGAATGCATCCTGTTCTTCTTTCGAAAGGTTGAGAAGCGCCGCGAGCTGATGGGGTCTGCGGATTCTGTTGATCACCTGCCAGTGCCAGTCGTTCCACTGTTTGTCGGAAACCGTTGGAAAAAATTTCCGGCGGAATGCGACTGTTCTCGGCAGCGATCTGATATTCTTTTTTTGAAATGAGCTGATGGGCGGTGTCGACGGGGGGTCAAAAAACAACACCTGTGCCGGGGCGGGCTTTGCGCGTGGAGGTTCTATACTCGGAGGTTCTTCTTCATTCTCCGGTATCAACTGGCCTGAAGGAACGCTAATGTTTAGCGACGGCATCTTTGTCTTCTCCTCAATATTAATAAGATTTTTGCGTTTTTTAAATCAAAAACGGTTCAGCCGTTTTGACCGGTTCTAACCTGCTCTACAACAAGCCAGTAAGCAAAAGTGATGCCAAGGGATAAAATTCATGATATTTCTAATAATATAAAATAGTTGTAAACAGACCCGCATTGACCGGGAGTTTCGCATCGGAACTGTCGGTTCCGATATTTTTCGACACAGATGGGATGGGGAAGACAACGAGGGTACAATCAAAGACAACTGTCTGATAATTAAGTAAATATAAAAACAAGCATTCTGAATTCTCATTTTTATAAATGGGAACTGATATGTCTCAACCTGAACAAAACAATGAGGCGAATCAACACGAAAATTCATTTTATTTATTTTTGTCTCAAAATCAAAAGATGCCGTTTGGAATTTCAGCAATTTTTTCACCGCCCAGGACGTAGCCGCCATCCAGCCGGAGCACACTCCCGGTCATAAACGGGGCATCTTTTATGATGAAAAGCACGGATTTTACAATGTCTTCAATGGTGCCGACGCGTCCCAGAGGTGTGTGATCGATGATGGACGCTTTCTGCCCGTCGCTGAGCAGCTTCCAGCCCAGGGTTTTTTCTCCGTGCCGGGTTTCAACAAATCCCAGCATGATTTCGTTGACGCGCACCTGAGGCGCGCCCACGCGCGCCCATGTCTCTGTCAAAAGCGATATTCCCCGGTTTGCCGCGGCATAACCGTCATTGAAGACGTAACCGGCAGGGCCGGACCTTCCCACAACCCCTGCGATGGACGAAATGTTGATTACCACACCATCTCCGGATGATCTGAGATGCGGAAGTGCCGAATCAAAGACCCATTGTTTTGCCCGCAGGGTGGTTTCCAGTTCCAGGTCCCACTGCGCTTCAACATAGGGGCCGTGAACCACCGGCCATCCGCCGCGTTCGATGTTATTGATCAGAATGTCCAGGCGGCCGAAACGATCGACAACCTTCCCGATCAGTTCCGGAATTTTATCGGTTTCGAGCAGATTGGTTCTGACAATCAGATGATCCCGTCCGGTTTTGGCAATGTCCTGTCGCAGTTTCTCAAGGTCTTCTTCCCAGTCATAATAGTTTAAAGCGACCGCTGCGCCTTTTTTGGCCAGGGCAACCCCGATGCCCTTTCCGATTCCCCTTACGGCACCGAGCACCAGGGCGACCTTGTCTTTAAGTTTCATGAGTTGTAGCCTTGTTTTTTTAGAAAAAATATACTGTAAAAACTATAAATAAATCTTGTAAATCCTGTTGATCCTGTCTGACAAACATCATTAAGTATCCCCAAAAAGCACCTGCTTTATCCATTGAAGCAGGGCCCCTGCGGTGAGCAGGAAAACCTGAAGGTGTCCTTGAGTGAAAGCGGTATCATGTTGTTGTTCATGTCAAGGTTTCTTTTTTTCCGTTTACGAATTTTTTACTCCGGTAATTAAATGTACGAAGCGTTATTTTTTAAACCGCAATAACGCCCCCAATGAGGTAACACCTTCCTCGAACAAGTCAACCCAAAAAATCATAATTCATATTTTGAATCATTTGCAAAAGATGAGCGCCTTTCATTGCCACATATAGTGTCCGGCCCAACATTCTCATCCATATATTGCCGACAACAATTGAATATTCGCACGTTATATTTTTTTTGAAATTTGTATTTTCAAAAGTGCTTGACAAGAATAATGTTGGATGCTATCTAATCCCCTTGGTTTTACAATGCATCCTAACTTTTTGATTTTAAAGAATAATTTTTTTAATAACCCGCTGATTTTTAATCACGTTTTATAGTGATTCAGATAAAACAGGAAAAACTCGACGCCAAAGGATTTAAACAAAAAAAACAGGCTGAAGGCTTTCTGCCTGGCCGAATTTATGAAGGGAGGTGCAAAGAACTTAAGACATTGTACCAAATTGTTTTACAGAGGTAGAAATAGAAATTTCACAAAGAAAGATCAGGAGGGATACTAAATGCCAAGTTTTGTAATCAACGAAAAATGTGACGGCTGCAAAGGCGGCGACAAGACCGCTTGCATGTACATTTGCCCCAACGACCTGATGGTTCTGGAACCGAACGAAATGAAAGCCTACAACCAGGAACCGGATCAGTGCTGGGAATGTTTTTCATGCGTAAAAATCTGCCCCACCCAGGCGATTGAGGTGAGAGGGTATGCCGACTTTGTGCCGCTGGGAAGCAGCATCATACCGATGCTGGGAACCGAAGACATTATGTGGACCTGTAAGTTCAGAAACGGCACCATCAAGCGCTTTAAGTTCCCCATCCGGACCACCCCGGAAGGCGCCGCCAATGCTTACCTGGATCTTCAGGGCAAAGATCTTGACAGCGAACTGCTCAGTACGCAAGAGGCTGACGGGTATGTGATCAAGACACCCATCGCAACCGCCTAAGCCGGCTGTGAATTAAAAAGATCCACTCAAGCAAAATGACCAATCACGATTTTATATTTTAAGGAGGCTATAATATGGCATTACCAAACAAACCTTTGGGAGAAATCAAAGCCGTAAAGGATCCGGAAGTGGAAGAGCGCGAAGTTGATATTCTCATCGTCGGCGGCGGAATGGCTGCCTGCGGGACCGCTTTCGAAATCAAGAAATGGGCGGCTGACAAGAAAATCCTTTTGTGCGACAAGGCTGCCATGGAGCGGAGCGGTGCTGTTGCCCAGGGTCTTTCAGCGATCAACACATATATTGGCGAAAACTCACCGGATTCCTATGTCCGCATGGTCCGCAACGACCTGATGGGCATTGTCCGTGAAGACCTTATATTCGACCTGGGTTGTCACGTGGACGATTCCGTTTTTCTGTTCGAGGAATGGGGTCTCCCCATCTGGAAAATGTCGGATGACGGCAAGAAACTGGACGGCAAAAAGGGCCAGAAGATGGGGACCTTGAAAAGCGGCGCCACGCCGGTCCGTACCGGTAAATGGCAGATCATGATCAACGGCGAGTCCTACAAGAGGATCGTTGCCGAAGCTGCCAAACTGGCGCTTGGAACCGATAATATCCTGGAGCGTGTTTTTATCGTCGACCTGCTCCTGGATGCCAATGAAGAGAACCGGATCGCCGGTGCCGTGGGCTTCTCGGTGCGGGAGAACAAAGTCTACATCATCAAATGCAACACCATGATGGTGGCCTGCGGCGGCGCGGTGAACATCTATCAGCCCCGGAGCGTGGGTGAAGGCAAGGGTCGTGCATGGTACCCGGTATGGAACGCCGGTTCCACCTACACCATGTGCATGAAAGTGGGTGCCGAGCTGACCATGATGGAAAACCGTTTCACGCCCTCACGGTACAAAGACGGTTACGGTCCCGTGGGTGCATGGTTCCTGCTTTTCAAGGCCAAAACACTCAACGGTCTCGGCGAACTCTATGCGGGAAGCGACGCCGCAAAGGCGGAGCTCAAGAAATACGCGCCCTACGGTACTGCCGCCATTACACCGACCTGTCTGCGGAACCACCTGATGATCTTTGAGATGAAGGAAGGCCGCGGCCCCATCATGATGGACACGGTCACCGCGCTGGCGGAACTGGGCGCAAAAATTGACAAGAAAGAGTTCAAGGCCCTCGAGTCCGAAGCCTGGGAGAACTTCCTGGACATGACCTGCGGACAGGCCAACCTCTGGTGCGGCATGAACATCGAGCCGGACAAGAAGACCTCCGAGGTTATGCCCACGGAACCGTATCTGCTCGGCTCACATTCCGGCTGCTGCGGTCTCTGGACCTCCGGGCCCGACTATGACTGGGTACCGGAAGCGTACAAGATCCGCTACAAAGACAAGGTGTACAACCGCATGACCACGGTCAACGGCCTGTTTACCGCCGGCGACGGCGTGGGTGCATCCGGGCACAAGTTCTCCTCCGGCTCCCATGCCGAAGGACGGATTACCGCAAAATCCATGGCCCGGTTCGTCCGCGACAATGCCGGCTTCAAACCGACGCTCAAGCAGTCCGCGCAGGAATTGGTGGACATGGTTTACAAGCCGGTGAGGACCTATCTCGAGCATTGCAAATATACCACTGCCATTGACATCAACCCCAATTATCTCAAGCCGAACGGGATGACCTATCGTCTCATGAAGGCCACCCATGAATATGGTGCGGGCACCGCAACATACTATCAGACCAGCACCAAAAGTCTGGAGATCGTGATGGAGCTGCTCCAGCTCATGCGCGAAGACTCCGAAAAGCTGGCTGCCGGCGACCTCCATGAACTGATGCGCTGCTGGGAAATCGAGCATCGCATCTGGACGGTGGAGTCTCACCTGCGTCACATCCAGTACCGTAAAGAGACGCGTTATCCCGGATTCTACTACCAGGCCGACTATCCGAAAACGGATGATGCGAACTGGTTCTGCTTCGTCAACTCCAAGTGGGACGTGAAGGAGAAGAAGTGGGATGTCTTCAAGAAAGACTACATCAAGATCATCCCTGACGGGGCAGAATAAGCCCTATGCAATCATAGGCTTCGGCAAAACCCGGATTAATCAGATGTGCCTCCAGGTGTCTTTAAGACACCTGGAGGTTTTTATTAACAAATAACGGGCCTTGACCTTGGTTTTGGCCGCATATCATTCCCTTCCCTCACCCCCTTTCCTGTTCCCCCCGAGAGGGAGGGTGGTGCAAGGGTACTGCACTCAGTCAGAACCCTCTCCCCACATGGGAGAGGGTTAGGGTAGGCCGCCTGTAACAACCCCCTTAAACATAAAACCGGGATCATCGCCCATCGAAACAGGTTACACGTAGTGGAGTTGAACCGCTGATCGCGCCGATGCCGCGGCGCCCGGAAAAATGGGGTATTGGAGTGCCGGAGTTATGAAAATAAATATGTTCTTTTCACAACTCCAATGCTCCAATACTTCTTTGGTCGGTATGGATCCATACAGAAAACGAACGTGTACCCTCGGGGTGTCAATCAGAGACCTGCGCTCTGAATACATTGCCTGAAAGCAAGGTGACAGAATAAGAACAGTTTTAATTTATTTAACTTTAACAATGCACGGAGGGATAGCATGACAGAAGACAAAGCAGCCCCTGCGAATGGAAGCATTCTGGTTGTCGGAGGAGGGATCAGCGGGTTGACCACGGCCCTCGAAGCTGCCGAAGTGGGGTACGAGGTGTTTTTGGTCGAAAAAAATCCTTATCTGGGCGGAAGAGTGGCACAGTTAAATCAATATTTTCCCAAGCTATGCCCTCCGTCCTGCGGCCTTGAAATCAATTTCAGGAGAATAAAGGATAACCCGAATATCAAAGTATTCACACAGGCAGAGGTTGAAAAGGTTGCCGGAACACCGGGCAGTTATGATGTGACCATCCGGTTGAACCCGCGGTATGTCAACGAAAACTGTACGTGCTGCGGAGATTGCGCCGAGGTGTGTGAAACCGAGATTTCCAGTGATTATAATTTTGGGATGAACACGACCAAGGGCGCTTACCTGCCCTTTGAAATGGCCTTCCCGGCCCGCTTTGTGATTTCTTCCCGGATCATCGGAACCGAGGACGCCGACCGGTGTAAAGACGCCTGCAAGTACGACGCGATCGATCTGGAAATGGAAGCGAAAACCATGGACCTGAAGGTCGGCGCCATTGTCTGGGCCACGGGATGGGAACCGTATGATGCCGCAAAGATAGACAACCTCGGTTTCGGCAAACACCCGAACATTATCACCAATATGATGATGGAACGACTGGCCTCTCCCAACGGGCCGACCAAGGGTAAGATTGTCCGGCCGTCGGACGACAAGGAACCCGCGAGCATTGCCTTTGTTCAGTGCGCCGGGTCCAGGGACGAGAATTATCTTCCCTACTGTTCCTATATCTGCTGCATGGCCTCCCTGAAGCAGACCACCTACGTCCGGGAACGGTATCCTGACGCCAAGGTTTATATTTTTTACATCGATGTCAGGGCCCCGGGCCAGCGGTACGAAAAGTTTTACAAAAAGATCAAAGCGGATGAAAACGTCTTTTTCATAAAAGGCAAGGTCGCGGAAGTCAGCGAAGACGCCGGAACCGGTAATATCACCGTTGTTGCGGAAAATGCCGTGACAGGGGAAAAGATCAAGCAAACCGTGGAAATGGTTGTCCTTGCCACCGGCATGCAGCCGACGACCGCATCGGTCAAGCTGCCTGCGGACCTGAAATACAACGCGGACGGTTTTATTATCAATGATTTTGAAAAAGGCGGCATGTTCGCCGCAGGATGCGCCAACAAGCCGTCCGATGTGGTTTCGTCAAACCAGAATGCGACCGGTATGGCCCTTAAGGCGATTCAAACCCTGGTGAAGAGGTAGGAGGTTATCCATGGATAAAAAGTATGGTGTATATATCTGCACAGGCTGCGGCATCGGGGATGCCCTTGATATGGAGGCCCTGTGTGCAGTCCCCGAAGATGAAGGTCTTTCTGTTGCAACACACCCTTTTCTCTGCGGAAAGGAAGGGGTTGAACTGATCAAGAAAGATATCGAGGAAAAAGGCACGAATACGATGGTCATTGCCGCCTGTTCCCGGCGGGTCAACTATGATGTCTTCAATTTCGACGGCTGTATCGTTGACCGGGTAAATTTGAGAGAACAGGTGGTCTGGTCCCATCCCAGGTCTGAATTTCCGGCACTCACTGAGGATCAGATCGGTGACGGGATCCATTTCGACCGTGTTCAGATGCTGGCCGAAGATTATCTGAAAATGGGTATGGTCAAGGTAAAGAAAATCGACCTTCCGGAACCGTATATACCGGAGACCCTGAGCAAAAGAATTCTGGTTATCGGCGGCGGCATCACCGGCATTTCGGCGGCCATAGACGCGGCAAAAGCCGGATATGAAGTTACCATTGTGGAAAAAACAGCGCAACTGGGCGGGTATGCAGCAAAACTCCGCAAACAGCTACCCAACAAAGATCCCTATGAAAGCCTTATTCCACCGGTTATTGAGAGCAAAATCAAAGAACTGGAAAGCTATGACAACATTACCGTTAAAACGGAAACCGTTGTTGCCCGTATTGCCGGCGAACCGGGAGACTTCACCGTGACCCTTAAAAAACCCGGTGAAAAGTTGGAGTTTGATGTGCCGTTCCCGCTGCCCGAAGAGATGAAGTTCGATGAAAACGGCAAGGAACTGGATGTCGAAGGGCAACACAAACGCTACCTGGAGTACAACAAGGGCAAGGTTGACATTCTGAAGTTCGATCCCAATGGCGAAAAATTCGGCGCTGTGGTCCTTGCCGCCGGATGGCGGCCGGATACGCCCAAAGGCGATGATTTTGCCCACCTCGGCTTCGGCGAACTCCCGGATGTTGTCACCAACTGCCAGTTTGAGGAAATTGCCGCCAAGGGCAAAATCACCCGGCCCTCCGACGGCAAGGAAGCCAAGTCGGTCGTGTTTATCCAGAGCCCCGGAAAGGGCGATGATGACGCCGATTTTGACTACTGCGGTTCGGTCACAAGCCTGGTTTCTCTCAAACAGGCCAAATATGTGCGCGAAGATTACGATGACGGCAAGGCTTTTATCTTTTACCAGCACATGCGGACCCCCGGACTTCTGGAAAACTTTTACAAGAGTATCCAGCAGGACGAAGGCATCTTCATGACCAAGGGCGAAGTGATCAATGTGTCTAAAAACGGCGACGGCATGATCGTCGAAGCCGACAACACCCTGCTGGGGGAAAAGATCAAGGTCAATGCCGATATGGTCGTCCTGGCCGCCGGCATGGTCCCGGTTACAGTGGATGACCCGGTGGTGAACCTGGCTTACCGGCAGGGCCCGGCATTCCGTGATATCGGTCTTTTCGATGGATTTTGCGATTCGAATTATATCTGCTTTCCCTATGAAACCCAGCGAACCGGAATTTATGCCGCCGGCGCCATCCGCCGAAGCATGACCATGGAAGAGTCGATTGAAGACGCTACCGGCGCGGCCCTTAAGGCAATCCAGTGCATTGAATCGGTCAACAGGGGTGTTTCCGTTCATCCGAGGTCCGGAGACATGACCTTCCCGGATTTCTTCTTCCAGAGATGCACCCAGTGCAAGCGGTGCACCGAGGAATGCCCCTTCGGCGCTCTGGATGACGATGAAAAGGGAACGCCGAAGCCGAATCCGGCGCGTTGCAGGCGCTGCGGCACCTGCATGGGGGCATGCCCCGAGCGGATTATCGGCTTTGCCGACTATAACATCGACAGTATCGGATCGATGGTTAAAATCATCGGCGTTCCTTCTGAAGACGATTACGAGGAGCCACCGATGCGGATTCTGGGGCTGGTTTGTGAAAACGACGCCTATCCGGCCCTGGATATCGCGGGTCTGAACAGGCTTTCTTATTCAGCCGAAGTCCGTTTCATCCCGGTTCGATGCCTCGGGTCCATGAACGTGATCTGGATCAAGGATGCCATGGCCCAGGGCATGGACGGTGCTTTCCTTCTGGGCTGCAAGCACGGCGACGATTACCAGTGCCACTTCATCAAGGGCAGCGAGCTTTCGGACATCCGAGTCCAGAAGATCGGCGACGCCCTGGCGAGCCTGGCCCTGGAAAATGAGCGGGTTGCCCAGTTCCAGGTGGCCATCGACGAATATGACAAGCTTCCTAAAATGATCAATGATTTCGTGGAAGAAGTCGTAGCGCTCGGCCCGAATCCGTTCAAGGGATTTTAGCAATTGAAGATTGAAGATTGACTGTTGAAGGTGCCCTTTATAAATCAATCTTCAATCAACAATATTTAATATCAGGAGGTATTCACATGACGGACAAATATCTGATCGAGCCCGATATCAACTTTGTGAGAGAAATTGTCGGGCTTGGGGGCGACACCCTGAAAAAGTGCTTTCAGTGCGCGACCTGCTCGGTGGTGTGCCCGATTTCTCCGGACACCAGACCGTTTCCCAGAAAGGAGATGATTGCCGCCTCATGGGGCTTGAAGGACAAACTGGTCGGCAATCATGATATATGGCTCTGTCATCATTGCGGGGATTGTACCACAAAGTGTCCGCGGGGCGCAAAGCCGGGTGAGACCCTGGGCGCGATCCGATCCTACGCAATCGCGGATTACGCCATACCCAAAGCCATAGGAAAGTGGATCAATGACCCCAAAATGCTCCCCGTGATCGGCCTCGTGGTACCGACGGTCATTTTTGTCGTTCTCGGCCTTATCACCGGACTGCTCGATTTCTCGCCGGGCGGTGACGAGATCGAGCATTCTAAATTCTTTTCCTCATGGCTGGTCGATATGATTTTCGTCCCGCTCGCGATGGGCTGGATTCCCGTAATTTTCGCCATCGGGCTGAACAGGTTTATCAAAGACATCCATAAAAATGCGCTCCTTGAGGGAAAAACCGACAAAGCCGAGCTGGACGCCGGCGGTTTTATCAAAGCGTTGATTTCCGTGATCCCCACCATTTTAAAACAGGACAAGTTTTCCGAATGCAGTGAAAACAAAGACCGCGACACGGCGCACCTGATGGTGTTCTGGTCCTTTATCGCGCTCTTTATCGTTACGAACATATTCTTTGTTCACCTGTATGTTCTTCAATGGCACGGACCGTATCCTCAGTGGCACCCGGCAAAATGGCTGGCAAACATCGGCGGTTTGGCGCTTGTCATCGGAAGTATCCTGATGATTAAAAACCGTCTGGCCAAAACCGACCAGCCGACCTACTACAAGGACTGGTATCTGCTGGGGCTCGTTCTGGGCCTCGGACTCACGGGTTTGCTGACCGAGATGACGCGGCTGGCAAATTTCGGGGGGCTGTCATACGGAATGTATTTCATCCATCTTATTTTCGTGTTCAATCTGTTTGTCTTTCTGCCGTTTTCGAAACTGGCCCATCTTGTCTATCGAACGGTGGCCATGGCATACGACAAGTATATCGAAAGACAATAACTGCTGTTACGAAGTCGAAATAAAAGATAAATATTCATAAAAAAAAGGAGATGCCGTTCGGCATCTCCTTTTTTTATCTACAGTAAAACGGTCTTATTTCTTGTTGTCGCCGGTAGCGGCGCCGTGCATCTTGATCTCGACCTTTTCGGTAAGGCCTTCGTAGTATTGTCTCAGAATTTCGACAACCTCATCACGCCCGAAGTGGTCGGGAAGGTTTCCGCCTTCGGAAAGCAGCTTTCGCAGCATGGTTCCGGAAAGAAGAACACGATCTTCCTTGCCGTGGGGGCAGGTTCTGAGTGACGCCATGCCGTCGCACTTGAAGCAGTAGAAGGTCCAGTCAATCTTCAAGGGGCTGCACAGCAGATTTTTTCCGGGATCATCGGAAACCGGGATTTTGTCAAAGATCGTCTGCGCTTCGAACATCCCGTAGAAGTCTCCGACGCCGGCATGGTCCCTGCCGATGATCATTCGCGAGCAGCCGTAATTCTGGCGGAAGGTCGCGTGAAGCAGGGCTTCTCTGGGTCCGGCATACCGCATGTCAAGGGGATAACCGCCCTGGACCACATTCTTTTCCACGAAGTAGCCTTTCACAAGCGCGGCGATACATTTCACCCGAACGTCAGCCGGGATATCACCGGGTTTCAGGTTTCCGACCAGGGAATGAATATAAACGCCGTCACACACTTCAACGGCGATCTTGCAGAGATATTCGTGGGATCGGTGCATGGGGTTCCTGAGCTGCAGGGCCGCGATCTCCTTCCATCCTTTTTCTTCGAAAATTCTGCGGGATTCTTCCGGACGCATGTATATACCCGCAAATTCTGTTGGATATTCACCTTCGCTCAAAGCCTTTATGGGACCGGCCAGGTTGAATTCCTTCTGGCCCATGACCATCTGGACACCGGGGTGATCGTCTTTGGCAATCTTCCAAAAATCCGCGGCTGTCGGGGTGCCTTCCCCCATATATACCTTTTCGCACTCAAATTTTTTGTCGGCCTCGGTCAATTCGTATTTTTCCGTGACCTTCATGGTTGCCAGGATTTCATCGTTCTCAGAATCGTAAAGGGCGATCTCGTCTCCCTTCTTGATGCCCCCGGCTTCTTCCTTTGTCGCGGACAGGGTCACGGGAATGGGCCAGAAGGTTCCGTCGGCAAGCTGATAATTTTCGCAGACATTTTTCCAATCCGCCTTGCCCATGAAACCCGTCAGCGGGCTGAATCCGCCGATTCCCATCATGATCGTGTCGCCCTTTTCGCGCGGTGAGAGCGTAATCTTTTTAAGTCCTTTCGCTTTCTTCTTTTCTACTTCAAGCTCGGCGCCTTCGAGCAGGCAGCAGGTCAAGCCCTTGCCGCCATGGGGTGGAATTAAATTCGACATGTGTTCCTTTCTCCTTTCACTATTTGTTTTAAAATAAAAAATGGTCATCCCAATGCCATTTCCGGTTTTTCCCAAAAAAGTGACTTTAACCAATGAAACGATGGTTTGTCAAGCGCAATTCGACACCTTGTTTATAGCGGTTTTCAAAAAACGGATGCCGCCGGAACATATTTATGGAAACCGCTATAAAATCCAAATTTGGCTGAGAATCGGGCGAAAGGGGTTATATATTTCCAATAAATTTAAAGGTGTTATCAAAACGGTGGGAAAGCCCGGCCGCTGGATCCGGACGATGGTGAGTCAGATGGCGGAGAGACCGGGATTCGAACCCGGGGTGCAGCTTTCACCGCACACTCGCTTAGCAGGCGAGCGCCTTCAGCCGACTCGGCCATCTCTCCGTTTCTGGTTGAACTGTATGTCGGTTGGCCCGTTATCGTCGATAAAACACATTCCATTTGGGCCGATAAAACATTTAATTTGTTAAAGAATCGACCGCCAAACGATTTGACTGGCGGGCAAAATTGGCGGAGGGAGTAGGATTCGAACCCACGGAGGTGTTACCCTCAACGGTTTTCAAGACCGCCGCTTTCGGCCACTCAGCCATCCCTCCAAAAGGGTGCCAATTTATCATCTCGAAAAATCCAGGTCAATATAATTATTGATTGTTGACAGGAACGAGGTTTTATGATTTCGGAAAAGCTGTTCAAAAACATGAAAAAAAATGATTCCATCAGCGAATGATTAAAGGAGTGGTGAGGTGAAACAAAAATACGAGACGTTGAAAGATGATGAAAATAACAAGCTTGTCATAAGGGAATATGCCGAACTGGACAAAGAAATACTATCATTTGTCTGTGAACAGACATATGACCTCAAAGACATCAGGGCTGCCGCTAAAAAAGGCAAAAGGGCCCTCATTTCGGCCTTGCGAACTCAAAACGTGTATCCTGCCGCCAGGTATGCGGAAAAGCTGGCGGATTCAGTAACGGATTTGCTCAAATCTAAAGACAATCAACCCAGAGAGCTTTTTTTTGACGACCTTGATCTCCTGCCTCCAGGGCGTAAGCCTGTTAAGATCAAGGAAGATACCGAAAATGAAGCGGTTGAGGTAGACGAACTGCTCGATGAAGATGAATCCGTCCCGGATTATGTTGAAAAGGATGTAATAGATAAGTTTACCAATTCGATTTCAATCGCAGATGATGAGCCCGTAGATTTAGACGAGGAGACTTAACCCGAATATTTTCTATGAAACACCTTGCTGAATACGGTGTTTATAAGAAAGTTCGGAATCCGGGACCAACTGAATAAATTGAGAAATGAGGGTCAGCTTAAAACATATCCCGCCTTCCGGAGCGCACTGACAACCTCGTCGACGTGAGATTTGCCCCGGGTTTCCAGTTCCAACTCAACGCGCGTTACATAGATGGGCAAATCTTTTACATTGCGTTCATGGGTAATATGAAGAACGTTTGCTTCCAACCGGGCAACCAGGGTCAGCAGCCGGGCCAGAGAACCCGGGGTATCGTCCAGTTGAAGCCTGAGCCGGGCACTGCGGCCGCTTTTGATCAGACCCTTGTTGATGATACGGTCCAGCAAGGGGCTGTCGACGTTTCCGCCACTGACGACGAGAACAACCTTGCTTCCGGGCGAAGGGGTGACCGATCCGTTCATGAGTGCGGCCAGCGGAACGGCCCCCGACCCTTCGGCCAGGACTTTTTTTCGTTCGAGGAGCATTAAAATCGCCGCAGCGATCTGCGCTTCTTCCACCAGAACGATTTCGTCCACCCTTTCACGAATAATCTCGAAATTCACAGCGCCGATCTGCTTGATGTTGATGCCGTCGGCGATGGATGGTCTGGGCGCAACTTTTTTAACGTCGCCCGACCGAAAGGATTCAAAGGCTGACGGACAGGCAGCAGCCTGAACACCCACAACTCTAACTTCAGGTTTGATCGATTTTGCCGCAGTCGCAATCCCGGAGATAAGTCCGCCGCCGCCGATGGGGACGACGATCATATCCGTATCCGGCAGGTCCTGGAAAATCTCCAAGCCGATTGTTCCCTGGCCGGTTATGATGTCCGTATCTTCATAGGGGTGGATAAGGGTCTTTCCTTCTCCGGCGAGTTCCCGGGCCTTTTCTAGGCTTTCCCCGACACTCTTCCCCGAAAAAACAACCTTTCCGCCGTATCCGCGCGTTGCTTCCTGCTTGGAAATAGAAGCGCCTTCCGGCATGACGATGGTTGCCGGGATACCCGCGTTTCTCGCCGCCAGAGCAACCCCCTGGGCGTGATTTCCCGCAGATGCCGCGACCACGCCTTCCGGACCGATGTTTGGTAAATGCGTCATCACCTTGTAGGTCGCCCCGCGTATTTTGAACGAGCCTGTTTTCTGTAGATTTTCAAGCTTGAGATAGACTTCGGCGCCGAACATGCGACTGAATGTCGAGGAAAAAACCAGGGGCGTTTTTATAATCTTACCGTTGATACGTCGTGCCGCTTCTTGAATGTTCTCCAGGGTAATCATCTAACCGTCCATATTTTTACCGGTTTCTAATAAATACCAAAAAACAATTAGTGCTTGACCATTCATCCTCCTTTGTATATCTGTTTGCCTGAAGAGTCGATAGATTTTTAACCATTTTCCACCCGAAAGCTCCCGCCGAATCTGCATTTTGTTAAGAACCGGCCATGAAAATAGACACCTATCAAAAAATCAATGAAGCCAGAAGGCTGTTGAATTTGCCTGAACGGGCAACCATGGAAGAGATCAAATCCAATTATAGAGATCTCATCCGGAAATGGCATCCGGACAAATGCAGAGAATCCAAAGAAAAATGTACGGAAATGACGGCCCGGATTATCGCCGCAAACAAAATCATTCATGATTATTGCAAACACTACAAGTTTTCCTTTTCCAAAAAAGAAGTTAAAAACTATCTTTCAGATGAAGAATGGTGGATGGATCGTTTTGGTTCCACACCCCTGTGGGGAAAAGAAGAAAAATCAGAGTAAGGCAGTCTAAAATGAAAAGGGGGTGTAGCCATGGCCATTGATACCGCCGTTGAACTCCTCAAATACCGCCGGACAAAAATTGTTGCGACGCTCGGTCCGAGCTCGAACAGCGCTGAAACCATCGAGCGTTTAATCAGTTCCGGAGTGGATGTGTTCAGACTCAACATGTCTCACGGCACGCACGAAAGCCACCGTGAACTATATCATCGAATTCGCACCGCGGCCGAAAAATTAGATAAAACCGTTGCGGTTCTCGCGGATTTGTGCGGCCCGAAGATTCGTGTCGGCAACTTTATCAACGGCCATATAGAGCTTATCGAGGGAGATTCCGTTACGGTGACGACCCGCGATGTGGAGGGAAGTCCGGGGCTCATCCCTTCCCAGTACAGGGGGCTCTCCGGCGATGTTGAAAAGGGAAGTCGTATTCTTCTCGACGACGGCAATCTCGAGCTCCGTGTCGAGTCCGTCGACGGGACAGAAATCACCTGTCGGGTGATCACCGGGGGCATGTTGCGCAATCACAAGGGGATGAACCTCCCGGGTGTCAACATATCCGCCCCGTCACTCACAGAAACGGATCGGACCGATGCATCATTTGCTCTCGATCTGGGAGTGGATTTCCTTGCGCTTTCGTTCGTCCGCCGGCAATCGGATGTTGAAGACTTGAAATCGCTGGTGTCGGAATCCGGGGCGCATGTTGCCATTGTTTCCAAAATCGAAAAGCCGGAAGCGCTCGACAACATCGACGGAATTATGGATGTTTCCGACGCAATTATGGTCGCCCGCGGCGACCTGGGCGTCGAATTGCCGCCGCAGTCGGTACCGCTGGCACAGGACCAGCTCGTCGACATCGCCAGAAAATACAGGAAACCCGTTATTGTCGCGACGCAAATGCTCGAATCCATGATCGAACACCCGCGACCCACCCGGGCCGAAGTCTCAGACGTCGCGACCGCGGTTCGAAGCGGCGCCGACGCGGTGATGCTTTCCGCGGAAACGGCTTCGGGAAAGTATCCGGTCAAATCCGTTGCCATGATGGACGGGATTGTGCGCCAGACCGAAGGATACCTCTGGCGTCAGGGCGCATTCGGTACCCTGACCCGGAAAGAAACCGTTGCCAGACCGATTCCTGTTGAGGATGCCCTCGCCGAATCAACCGCTCAGCTGTCACGCGATCTCCGCGTCCGATCAATTCTGGTTATTTCCAAACGGGATCGGTCCGTGTCGGTCATGTCTTCGTCAAGGCCGGCCGCACCCATCGTCGGGATTTCCACCGACCCGAAAGCCAACAGCATCAAAAACCTCCTCTGGGGAGTTATCCCGGTAACGGCGAATCCCGCCGACCTTGCCAATTTTCTGCCCTTTGCCAGACACATTGTCAAAAAGCTCGACCTCGCGACCGAGGGGCACAATATCCTTGTCGTGCAGGGATTCAGCGACGACCCCCAACAGAACATTCCCAGCGTGACCGTTGTTACGGTGTGATCACAAAATTCGAACGTTTCAATATGGTCCTCCACGCATTGGTAGTATGGCGTATCTTGTGGATTGCGCGGGCGGTATACGGCTTCCGGCATAAGCTTTTCCATCTTTTGCAGGTGCTAGCAAAACCGAATGCTATCGCAAAAGACGTGCCGGATTGAACAATCTGGATTGCCGTCTCAATTTTGACTTTTTACGAGTTCGTTAATTATGAGATAGCCTCTAATTCGACACCACTCTGTTGATTATTGAACCGATTTTTTCAATACGACACTCCACCACATTGCCGGATTTCAGTACAATCGGAGGGTCTCTGAATATGCCCACGCCTTCGGGCGTTCCCGTGGCGATGATGTCACCCGGAATCAGGGTCATGTCCTGGCTGATGTTTTCCAGAATGGTGGGAACATCAAAAATCATACTTCGGGTATTTCCGTCCTGCATCACTTCACCGTCGACAACGGCGGTCAGTTTCAGGTTGCGTATGCCTTCAATTCCGCCGATTTCATCCAGGGTAACGATGAACGGGCCCATGGGCGCGAAGGTGTCAAAGGATTTTCCGCGAAACCATTGAGAGTCTGAAAACTGGGCTTCTCTTCCGGACACGTCGTTGAAAACGGTAACGCCTGCAATGTAATCGACGGCATCTTCTTTCTTTATCCTTTTCCCCTCTTTACCGATGATCACGGCCAGTTCGACTTCCCAGTCCACCTGCCCGCTGCTTTTCGGCAGGACGATGGGATCAAACGGACCGTTCAGAGCGTTTGGTGCCTTGCAGAATATGAGCGGTGTTTCCGGATTTTCAAACCCGCCTTCCTTTGCATGTTCCGCATAATTTTTCCCGAGACAGACGATTTTCGAAGGGCTGTGAACCGGGCATGCGATGCGGGTGTCGCTTCTGCGGCCGGGATCCGTTACCCCGGCGACCCTGTCCAGCCAACCCTGTCTGAAAAACGATTCGCCGATATCCGGAATGTCCGGAAAGATTTTTGTCAGGTCAACAATATTGCCGTCTCTCCATAGCCCCGGCCGTTCTTTCCCTTTTTCACCGAATCGAATAAGTTTCATGGCTCACCTGATGATATCTTGTTTTGAACTCACGTTTCGTTTTGGCCCTTCGTTGTCCCGGACGGTGTCTCCTGTTGCGTTCCGCGTCCGTCATCGTAGCGTTTGCGACCGTACCAGTCCACCTGCCTGCATATTCCGCGGATAATGCTGACCTCGCCCGCCCGGAGCTGTATCCGGTTGAAAAAACGGCGCAGTTTATTCATCCAGTAGTCCGGGTTTTCCGGGTTGATGTACCCGATTCGGACCAGAACATCTTTCAACTGGTCGTACATCCCTTCAAGTTCATGGCGGCTGGCCAGACGGGGTTGGTTCTCATTGTCCTGCTTTCGACCGGCGGTAAAGAGCTCGTAACAGATAACCATCACGGCCTGAGCCAGGTTCAGGGAAGAAAATTCAGCGGTGGGAATGTTTACCAGCGCGTGGCATAATCGGATATCCGTGTTGGAAAGCCCCCTGTCTTCAGGCCCGAAGACTATGGCGATACGGTTATTGACTGAAATTGAGACAAGCTTTTCAGAAAGATTCGACGGCGAAAGCAAAGCCTGCCGCTGCCGACCCAGTCGTGCAGTCGCACCAACCACATATTGATAGGGAGCGAGGGCTTCTTTAAGGTCTGAATAGACTTCCATGTTTTCCACAACGTCGAAAGCGACATGGGTTGCCATTTTCAAAACTTTTGTGAGGTCACAGTTTCTGGGGTCAATGACAACAAGCTGAGCGATTCCCATGTTGCAGATGGCCCGGGCGACGGCCCCGATGTTTTCCGGAAATCTGGGTTGCTTCAATACAATGGCGATATTGTCTAAATGAATCCGGCCAGACATCAGCCCATTATCTCAAGACGATTGAAAAAATACCCGATTTCGAAATCAGCGGTTTCCGGAGAATCCGACCCGTGCACCACGTTCTTCTCAACATCCGTCGCAAAATCCCTGCGGAGGGTTCCCTCTTCGGCTTCTGTATAATTGGTGGCGCCCATGAGTTTTCGGTACCTGACGATGACATTTTCGCCTTCAAGAACCATTGCGACGGCGGGACCGGAAGACATGAAATCCGTGAGACTTTCAAAGAACGGCCGCTCCCGGTGCACGGCATAGAAACCTTTTGCCGTTTCTTTGGTCAGTCTTACCATTTTCATGGCGATGATTCTTATGTTTTCGTTTTCCAGTCGCTTGGCAACCTCGCCAATAAGACCCCGGGAAACAGCATCCGGTTTAATGATTGATAATGTTCGTTCCATGATTTTATCATCCCTCTCAGTGAGTTTTAATTCTTGCCCGCGAATCGGGTGTTCCTTACCCGGTCAGTACCCGGGGTGGTCATTGACTCACGGTGCCATACCAGAAGGCAAACGCCAAGTCAACACGGTGTGCAGGGTCTGCTGCCGGACAGTGCCCGGGGTTTGTGACAAAGGCTTGACCCGGTTTACGGTTTTGGTTTATATCTTTCCAGAATATTTTAAGAATCGGACTGATTACGTTGGAGTGGAGCACGGTTGCCCTGTTCGCTTCAGCGCGCTCTGTTTTGCTCAAACAGTTTTCCGGTTTAATCGAAACTATCCGGCCGGTTCACAAAATAAATTAAGAGAAGTGGTTGAACCGGAACATAAGCATGTAAACCGCTATACCGATACAGTGAGGAGTCGCTATGCCGATTTACGAATTTTATTGTGAGAAATGCAATACGATATTTAATTTTTTTTCAAAGACCGTAAATACGACAAAAAGGCCAAAGTGCCCTAAATGTAAAACAGAAAAACTTTCGCGACAGGTTTCTCTGTTTTCAGTAACCGGGAAGGCAAAAGAAGACAGCGGCATGGAAGACCTCCCTTTTGACGAAGCAAAGATGGAGAAGGCCATGCGCATGCTGGCTGGAGAGGCGGATAAAATCAATGAAGATGACCCCCGGCAGGCAGCCGACCTGATGCGGAAGCTGTCTGATATGACAGGACTGCAAATGGGCCAGGGTATGGATGAAGCCCTGAAGCGAATGGAAAGCGGGGAGGACCCTGAACAGATAGAGGCTGAGATGGGTGATATTTTAGAGGGGGAAGACCCCTTTATTTTGCCGGAAAAAAGAGGAAAGGGTTTAAAAACAAAACGAAAGACACCCTTAAAAGATGAAACGCTTTATGATCTTTAAAAATATAGCGCTGTTTCTTTCCAACTCCGATCCTATTCTTGCTTTTATCGGGGCCTCGTATTGACAAATGGGGGGAATGTGACTAAATTAATGAGAACCCCAACTCGATAACACTGTAGGTTGATATTTATATAAAGGAGGAAATTATGGTTGAAGTGACCCCCTCGGCGACAAAGATGATTGCCGAGTATTTTAACGACAAGGAGATCAAACCCATCCGGATCTTCTTGAATCAGGGCGGCTGAGGCGGCCCGGGTCTCGCAATGGCTCTGGATGAGCTGAAAGAAGATGATGCGGTTTACGATATCGACGGTTTTCAGTACATCGTAAACAAGGAATTCCTCGAAAAGGCAAAACCGATTAAAGTTGATTTTCTGGTTCACGGTTTTAAGCTTGACTGCGGTATGAATTTCAGTCCGGCAGCAGGTTGTTCAGGTTGCGGCACGTCGGACACCTGTTCATAATAGCGCGTTTCATTATAAAAAGGGCAACACATATGTGTTGCCCTTTTTTTATTAAATCATAAGGTTTTTTCAAAATATAGCGGTTCTCAAAATATCGTTCCGTTTCTGACGGCCTGACAATTTCGTTTTAATCGGAACAAACATGAATAATCGGGTGGAATGGTCATGAAAATATTTATTACCGGTGGTGTGGGTTTCGTCGGCAGCCATCTTTCCGAATTTCTTTTGAGCAGAGGACACTCGGTGACAGCCGTTGGCAGGCGTGAACGACAGAAGCTGATCGACCACAAGGAATTTCGCTATGTTTCCGCAGATACGACCATGGCCGGCGAATGGCAGGCGGAACTGGCGCATGTTGATGTGGTTTTTAATCTGGCGGGCAAAAATATATTCGGTCGATGGAGCGAAAGCACCAAAGCGCTGATTTATGACAGCCGAATTCTGACCACGCGGAACCTGGTTTCGGCCCTTCCCGAAGATAAGAATATTACCCTGGTCAGCACATCTGCCACCGGTTATTACGGAGACCGCGGCGAGGATGTGCTTGCGGAAAGCGAGCCCGGCGGCGATGATTTTCTGGCAGAAGTCAGCCGGGACTGGGAGGCGGAGGCCTTAAAAGCAGAGGAAAAGGGGATAAGGGTCGTGATCGCCCGTTTCGGGGTTGTTCTGGGTAAAAACGGCGGTGCAATGACAAAAATGCTGCCCGCTTTTCGCTACGGTTTGGGCGGCCCATTGGGTAATGGCATGCAGTGGTTCCCCTGGATCCACGTGGACGATATTCTGTCTGGATTTATGTTTATCCTGGAAAATCGAGATATGGCGGGACCTGTCAACTTTTGTGCGCCCAACCCGGTGAGAAACAGAGACCTTGCAAAAGCCATGGGGAATGTTTTAAACAGACCCGCCGTCATGCCGGCCCCGGCGTTCATGATCCGGCTTGTTCTTGGTGAATTTGGAAACGTTTTTCTTTGCAGCCAGCGGGCGGTCCCTCAAAAGCTCACAGCACACGGGTTCGATTTCAAGTATCCGGAAATTACGGATGCGATCCGGGATGTTGCGGGCGAAAGGTCCGCTTAACCTGACAATCCGCGGCGCAAAAACCTTTTTCAGTCCGCTCTTTCCGAACACGGGATACATACCTGTTTACGGTTATCGATAGCGACCATTTTGGTTGACATGGTCATTTCACCGCATCTCCCGCAGGGTTGGGAGCGGGCAAGAGGCGCATAGGGCGGTTCGACAAATTCTATCTCGCGCACGGAGAAAACGTCGTCAAGGGGCTTGGAAAGAAGGTCCTCTGATTTCAACAGCTTAAGGCGCCATCTGTCGGTTTCGGATGCCGTGCCTGAAGATACGGATTCATCGAGCCGCTGAAATTCTTCTTTGTTTTTTCCCAGGTAACGATACTGTTCGTTTCGGGAGATTCGGCAGGCTCTTCGGGTTGACCGGTTCAAGATCGTATAGGCGTTTTTTCCGTAATTCTCGATGCGAAGATTGCCTTTTCCCGCTGTTGTTCCGAGCATCACCTGAAGCGCATCAACAGCACATGAATCGTTTTCGCAGATGGCCACAACCTCTTCATCTCTTGAACGATGGGTTTCAAGAAGGTTTATTGCCGCTTTTGCGACCAGATAGCCGTAAACGAGCCCGGGGCAGAGGTGCCCGTGGAATGCGATGCATTCCTTTAAATCATCAGGTATATTGATTTCCGTTTTTTCTGTATTTTCCATGTCTGTATTTAACCCCGTGAAGGCTGCCTGTCAGCAGGGCATGAAACTGCCGGTTCTCTATCCACTTTCCGGATAATAATCATCGGTTTTAATTGACCGCTTTGAGCGGTTCACAAACCATTCCTCCGGCTTTGCCGGAGGGCATTGAATTTCTCACCTTTTTTTCAGGGCAATTGGCGGGGCAGGCATGATTTGAGGTTTGAACCCACTTCTAATCATCATCATCTTCATCTTCTTCAGCACCTGAATCATCCAGCGCACCGGTAACGGGGAGACCGTCTACCGTAAACTCGTCATCGTCTGACGCCAAGGTTTCTTCAAGGGCTTCTTCATCCTGGCGCCTTTTTTTCAATAAGGCTTCTTCCCTGTGACGGATTTTTTGGATCTCTATACTGAGACGTGCCAGGGTTTCACCACCGAACTTTAGAAAAACCAATGTTGCTTTCTGTATTTTTCGATCTTCCCGAGGTTTCACCGGGAGCAATTCGATCAATCGGTGATGCGTATCTTTTAGTTCTTCCGGTATGTTTAATTTATCTGCCATTCACATCTCCCTGTTCCGAATATCTCATTCCTGAAATATAATTCGTGTCTGCCATATGTAAAGTCTTTATCTGCGATTTGGAAAAAATTTCCGGGTTGAGCATTCAGAACCGGATGGTTCCCGTTTTTAATCGTGTTTGCTTTAACGCGCTCTAATAATCATCGAACAGCTTGGCGGATCGCACGAAATTATACGGCCGGCTTACGGATTCTTTTTACCGGGATGTTTCATTCGGAACGTATTTGAGAAAATTGCTCTAGATCGCGTTTCAGCTGTTCGCACACCAGCACGTCTGTCGGAAAGGCCATGGGTTCGGGCAGTGTGTCGAGCGGATAAAAGACGGCCTCGCTTGCGTCGGAACCGGCTTTAAGGCTGCCGCCGGTCCATTTCCCCCAGAACCAGATCCCCACGGTTTGGTTCTCCAAATTGTGGAAGTTGGAATGAACCGCGAAGACGGGTCCGATCGTCGCATCCAATCCGGTCTCTTCTTTGAGTTCACGGCGTGCCGCAACCCGGACGTCTTCTCCCCAGTCCACATGTCCACAGGGAATGCACCACATTTCCGCATAGGACCCCAGCCGCTTAACCAGGAGCAATCTGTCTTTTTCCATTATGATAACAGCAACGCCGACAGTAGGGTTACGATAATGGGTCCGCTTGCAGTGATCGCAGCAACTTTTCTTTCCCTGATCATCTTTTGTCGGACGTGTCGGATTTCCGCAAAAAGGGCAAAACTTGAATCCCGGCATTTTTCACCAAATCTCTTACCTGACATCATTTCGGGGTTATCGACATTGAAAATGTCCGGATTATACCATTTTGAGACAGCCGAAGCAACATTTCCGGCAAAAGAGACCATGACGATCAGGGGAGCCTTTCGGGCCGTATTGACACCTGTGTGGCGTTGGGTTATTAGAAGCTATCCCCAGAATGCATCTAACGCCCAATGGCTAAGTCGCCAACCCGCTTGGCGGACGGGCCCCTGAACGTGATCTGCTGTTTTTGAGACAGCTTCAAGTGAAGCAACGTTAAATTGAGGTGCGAATTATGAAGGATTGCCCGATTACGAGGAGGGAATCGATAAAACGGATGCTCCGGGTGTCCGGCGGATTGGCGCTGACCAGCATCGTGAGCGGTCCGTTTCACGCTGCATTTTCGGCATCGGCCGAACCCGGAAACGGAAAATTCATTGTTGAGGCGATCGGTCAGTCAGACAGCGTTTCCGTTAAGGTGTTAACCCGGAAGGTCTTCGAGGTTGCCGGTGGAATACAAAAATTTATTTCAAAACAGGACGTTGTCGCCATCAAACCGAATCTGTCCTGGGCCAGGTCACCCCATCTGGCAGCAACGACCAACCCGGAAGTTCTGGAGACGGTTGTCGAGCTTTGTCAGGAAGCGGGCGCAAAAAAAGTCATGATCGTCGACCATACCATCCATGACGCAAGGCGGTGTTTCGCGCTGACAGGTGCCGGGGCGGTCGCAAAGAAAACCGGAGCAGACCTGATTTTTCCCAGACCTTCACTCATGCGGGAGATGAAAATTCATGGAAACCGCCTGGATGTTTGGCCGGTTTATGTCCCGGTTGTGGAGGCAGACAAAATCATCAATCTTCCGATAGCCAAAGTTCATGTGCTCAGCGATCTAACCCTGGGAATGAAAAACTGGATCGGTGCCGTCGGGGGCAGAAGAAGTGCACTTCACCAGGACATTCATCAGACTGTCGCGGATCTTGCCCAGTTTTTCAAACCGACCCTTACACTGATCGATGCCATTCGAATCATGATATCAAACGGCCCATCCGGTGGAAGCGAATCAGACGTGGTTGCCGGCAATCGTCTGATATTGAGCAACGATCCGGTTGCCGCGGATGCCAAGGCCGCCCTGCTGTTTAATCGTCGAGCCGAAGATATCGGCTATATTCGTCTCGGAAAAGAGCGGGGGATCGGGACCTTTGATTTTAAGACCATGACGGACAGGAAGGTGGTCGTTTGAAAGCAAGGCACCTGGTCTGGTTGAGGAGGATAAGCCAGACGTTTTTTTTCATTCTGTTTATCTACCTTCTGGTGGAGAGCCGCCTGCCTCAGGATCTCTATCTGGATTATTCCCCGATGCTCACCCTTGACCGGGATATTCGTCTCGAACAGCCGGTAACATTTTTCTTCCAGATCAATCCGCTGGTATGGCTGACGTCCCTTTTGTCCGGGTATCATTGGATCGAGGGGTTTGGATGGGCGCTTGCCGTGCTTTTTCTTACCCTTTTTTTAGGCAGAGCCTTTTGCGGTTTTATCTGTCCCTTCGGCACGGTTCACCACATGGCGAGTTTTATAAAACCGACCCTCAAGGGGCACCGAATGGCATCGGCCAACAGTAAAAAGGCCGATCAAAAAATTAAGTACTTTCTATTGGTTGCATGCCTCGTTGCCGCGATGCTGGGTCTCAATCTTACCGGATTGCTTGATCCTATCGCTTTTTGCTTTCGTTCTTTCGCGCTGGCTGTTTTTCCGGGCATCGGTATTGCTCTCAACGAGGTGTTTGGCTTTATGGCAAAAACCGACATCAAACTGCTTAACCTGCTTAGCCGCGATGCCGAAGTCATTGCGTCGCCTGTTTTCGGGTATGAGTATAAAGCATACAAAACCGCCTGGTTCATCGGGTTGCTGTTTCTGATTCTTTTATTTGTCAACCGGATCAGGCCCCGCTTCTGGTGCCGGACACTCTGTCCCCTGGGCGCGCTTCTCGGTTTTTTTTCACGGTTCAGCATCCTGCGCCTGGAAAAGCTCCCCGAAGCATGTACGGACTGCAAGCTGTGCGTTAAAGCATGCCAGGGTGCGGCTTCACCGATACCGGGTATTGACTGGGAAAGCGCGGAGTGCATGTTGTGCTTTAACTGCTTTGAAGCGTGTCCTGAAGGTGCTGTTTTGTTTAAATGGTGCTGGCCGCCGGTCAAAAACCGGGTGCCGGATGCGGGTCGAAGGGCCGTATTGAGCGGGTTGGTCACCGGACTGTCCCTGCCTTTTTTGGGAAGATTGGACGGCGGTGTGCATAAGGTGTCGGATGCAAATCTCATCAGACCGCCCGGGTCTATCCCTGAAACGGATTTTTTAAGGCTGTGCCAGAGATGCGGCCTGTGTATGAAGGCTTGTCCCACCAACGTCATCAATCCTGCTTTAACGGAGGCGGGAATGGCGGGATTCTGGACACCGAATCTCATCATGATCCAGGGTTACTGTGAATACACCTGCACGCTTTGCGGCGGGGTTTGTCCCACCGGCGCCATACGAAAAATTTCCGTAAAGGAGAAGATAAAGGACCCTGTAAGGATAGGATCCGCGTATATAATCCGGGGCAGGTGCCTCCCTTGGTCCGGAAACGCTCCCTGCATTGTCTGTGAAGAACACTGCCCCACTTCGCCCAAGTCCATATATCTTGTTGAAGCCGAGGTGCCCGGGCCGAACGGAAAAAAGATCAGCGTAAAACTTCCCTATGTAGATCTTAAAAAGTGCGTCGGTTGCGGTATTTGTGAATACAAGTGCCCGGTGAAAGGCAGACCCGCCGTAC
>JBDRPF010000065.1:0-59585 GCA_043827325.1 Pseudomonadota bacterium
CATTAAAAACTTTATGAACGAACTCAGTGGCTTTCACGATCAGTTTGCCGATTGTTTTCAGCGCAGTGAATCCAGAGAACATTTTTTTAAATACATGGCAGGCCAGTTCAGCCCACTGGAACGAAAATCAATTGAACCCATAGCCTTAGCTGTGAAAGACGGTAATGTCAGGGCTATGCAGCGTTTCGTAAGCGATGCACCCTGGGATGATGAAAATATGATTGCTAAATATCGTACTCTTGTAAATGACGATCTGGGAAGCCCAGACGGTGCACTCATCTTTGACGAAAGTGGTTTCATTAAAAAAGGCCAGGATTCTATCGGCGTTGCTCGACAATATTGTGGAACGGTTGGAAAAGTCGACAACTGCCAAGTTGGTGTTTTTGCCGCCTACGTTTCAGAACAAGGATATGCACTTGTCGATAAAAGGTTGTTTATTCCCAAAAAGTGGTTTGCCGACGCCTATTTTGAACGGCGCAGAAAATGCAAACTGCCTGAAGACACAGTTTTCCGTACCAAACCCCAATTGGCCGTGGACATGCTTGGCGCGATTGTCGAACAAGAAACGCTGCCCTTCAAGTATGTGTTAGCGGACTCTTTATACGGCGTCAGCCCGGAGTTTATCGAAGCAGTTGAGGCCTTGCCAGACAAAACGTACTTCGTTCAGGTTCCGAAAGATACATTGTGTTGGCTAAAGCGACCGATGGCTATCACCAAACAGTATCTCTGGGGCGGAAAAAACAGAACCAAAACAATCTTGGTTGACCCAGACAGCAAACCGATATCTATGGAAGAATTGGCCCAAAACATCAACGACTATTTTTGGTACCGCCGTAAAGTATCCGAAGGCACCAAAGGCCCGATCGTCCATGAGTATGCCCGTCGAAAAGTCATTCTGTCGGCGACGGGGCTTCCGCAGAAAACCTTGTGGTTGTTGATTCGGCGTACACTTGATGAAGAGCCGCAATACAGCTTTTTCATCAGCAACGCATCCGTCAGTACGCGGCTAAAAACGCTTGTGTGGCTCAGCGGATTGCGTTGGGCAATTGAGCAGTGCTTCGAGGAAACCAAATCCGAACTGGGCATGGATCACTATGAAGTACGAAAATATCCCGGCTGGCACCACCACATACTAACGTGCATGTTGGCACACTTTTTCCTCTGGCACCTGAAAATCAGGCTGGGAAAAAAAAGCACCGTTTATTACGCTCTCGCAGCTTAGGGTCCTCATCAGAGTCATTTTGCCAATGAAGCGCCAGACGCTTGAAACATTGCTCAAGCAGATTGTTTGGATCCAGAATCGAAACCACCGTGCCTATTTATCGCACAGGCGAAAGCGAATTTTAAACTTGTCAAAGAACTGTAACTAACGTTGTAGGGTTAACAACATCCTCAATATCCCAAAGCTTATCTGAAACACCCGCTTCCATTGCTGGTGTTACTCTTAATGATTTATGAATACGGCAAAAATTGTAATACATAAAATGTAATGCTACAGCATGGCTCAAGTTTTCGACCTTTTTAGAGAACGCATTGGTTAAACGTGTAAAACGGCGCATATTCATACGCATTGTGAGATTTTGACGCTCAACATAGCTTGTCGAAATGTGCTTTGGGTTGGGATTTCCGGTTATGTGTTTGGGTATAACCTCTATACACTCGGCAGGACTATATCTCTTTTCGGCTTCTGGCGGTGTTCCGTATATTTTCACAAGTTGAGCATAATCAACATTTATACCGAATGCATCCTCAACAGCAAAAAGATACATTTTGTGACCATCGGAAGTTAACTGTGCTTTTTTCTTTAGGCGGGAGGCTAAATCATTTAGAAAAATTGAAGCTGTATGGGCATCACGGTTGCCGATAAGCCAGGACGGAACAAGCTTAGTGTCAGCATCAATAGATGTAAATGTCCATACGTCGCCATATCCAAATTGGCCCTTATATTGTTTGGGTACATTCTTTTGTTTGGAATAACAGAAACTCCAAATCTCATCTATTTGCAAGCGCTTGCAGGTAAGATTTCGGAAGATTTTGTCTTGATATTCGGCACATGCCATGCCGACATCAATTAACAGCTTTTTAATGGTGTTTTTAGGTGCCCCGGTGATACGGCTGGTGGCAAGCATGCTGTTGCCATCTACGAGGCATTTTAAAATTAGTGCCCTACGTTCAGCGCTTAATCTATTCATAGCGGCCCCCTGGTTAATAAAAAACTTGACTTTGTGGACCGCCGCGATTATAATATTTATATAACTTGTTCAGCATAGCGGCCCTTATCGTTATGTTGAGGCGGCGGGTGAAGGATTCGAACCCTCGGTGGATGTGCTAGCATCCACATCCGATTATAAGTCGGTCCCGTTAAGCCACTCCGGCAACCCGCCACACACTAAAATGAAGGTTCTGAATGGTTCGAAGGTTCAGAACCTTCATTGCTTTCAATGTCCATCCTTCGAATAAGCCTTCTCGGTTGTTTTTTTCTGTATTTCCCATATTCGACTTTCTCAAGATCTCCAGATTTTTTCAGTCTGCTAAAAGTTGAATAAATAGAATTTCTTCCGCTATCGCTCATGGCTTCAACAATACCATTTTCGACCAACCTGTCTCTTGTTTGCTCGACAGAAAGAATATCGTTGGTATCAAAAACCCTTTTGATTTCTGCTGTCCACTGGATTGATTTTGCTGATTTTTTTGAAGATGGTTCTTGTTTTTTTGTTTCTTCAACATTTTCCTTTCCAGTGAGTGCGGCGATTGCAACATTGATGCGCCGTATTTGATCGGCGTAGTACTTCTTTTCTTTTTCAAGAATTTCAATAACATCCGGCCGTGTTGTATTCATTTTTATGCCTCCGTGGTGAGTATTTTAATTCTAACGTTAATATGCATTATACTCATCCGTTGGGAAATGTCAAGTAGAAAAAAGATTTGTTTAACCTTGCCTGATAAATATCATAACATAGATATGTATTGCAAGGTTTTTCTACAATATGCAGAAAACAAAAAACCCCCGATACTCCATATGGTATTCAGGGGTTTGGCCTTAAAGATATAACCGATCTTGCTATTTGTTTTTATCCTTATCCTTTTTTATTTTGGATTCGGATTTTTCCCTGGTGGCATCTTGAACGATTCGATGGGCCAGAATATTCAGATCAGATTTCTCTTTTTTCTTTTTCTTTGATTTTTCAGCCATGCATTGTATATATCACTGGCATAACTGGAAATCAAGAGCGATTAACGCCCAAACTGACCCACTACCATAATTTAGGTGTCTAATAATATTATTCTTATTCTATATGAAATTCGGAATCCAGCATTTCTCGAATCTTTTCAGCGGATGTCTTTCCGATGCCATCTACTGCTGTGAGTTCCCGTACAGAGGCATTCATCACGTTTGAAGCGGACTTGAAATGTTTTATCAACCGTTTGGCAAGTGTCGGACCGACTTGTGGGAGGCCCTGCAGCAGATACAACTGTTTTGATCTCAATTTTTTGGGACGATAGCCGCCCCGTAAGGCCACAACATCACATTGGTTCTGATGCTGTTTCCCGATCATTATCAGAATCGTCGCGGTGTCTTCAACAGAACGGGAATATATGACCGGAACGCACCATGCGGTTTTTGCAGACAACAGCGCTCCTCTTATCGCCATCCGATCAAATTTCAAATCTGTCTTATACGGGTTGCCTTCGATGAGGAGAATCGGATTTGCGCCGTGGTTTTTCAGACGTGACAGTTGATTGAAGAATCGCCCGTCAACAATGGATATCAGAAAATCTCTGGCGGTTTTTCGCTCGATGGTTACGGCATCATTTATGATATAATCGCCATAAGAGACTTTTGTAATCTCAACAGAAACATCTTCTCGCTTGAGCAAATCTATTATGCCACTTGCCGTCTCGCGATAATCCACTATAATTTTCAACTTTGCCACGAAGGTTCCGAAGTCGGAAAAAAGACCATTTCTGGATGGAAAACAGCTCAATCGACGCTGATATAGTGCCGGATCGCATTAAAAGTTCCCTGCCCTATTCCGTTCACCTTTTGATCTTTTTTTCTAAAACAAAACATTTTTCTAATTCCCCTTTTTTTTAAATTTGCCCGAATTTCTCATGAATTCTGAAGGGGGTTCATCTGGTTGACAGTACAAATGGCTTTGCCGTTGATTGTCTAACGCTTTCATGAGAAATTCGGGCTGAAAAAGTGTGTCTGGAATTTCACAGGGTATGATCCGTAAACAGATCACTCAACAATGATGCTGTCCTTGTTCAGTTCATATGTTTTCATACCGATGCCGGGTACCTTGGTGATTTCTTGCGGGTTTTTAAACGGCTCTTTTTCACGGAACTCCACGATTTTTTCCGCGTATTTTGTACCGATTCCTTTAAGCTGAGTCAGTTCAGCCACAGAAGCCGTGTTGATATTGATTTTGGCCGCGTCTTCGACAGAAGGTGTTTCGGCCTTTTTTGCAACATCTCCGGCAAATCCCGGTCCGGCCAGTGCAAAGGCGATTGTCATGACGAAGAACAATACGATAATTTTCTTTAGTTTTTTCATTTTTCCTCCTGGGTTTAATTTTTATAGATTCTTGTTTTAATGAACGAATCCCGTGCCGGAAATGTTTCGCCACCTGCCGGAACAGCCGGTAGCTACAGACACACTTTGCGTACCTTCCTCTCAATAATCATGCCAACTCTTATGGATCGCTATGACTTTTTTACGAATGCCGCTTTCAAGAAGAGAATTTGATATGCAGAATAAATAATATCAATCATATTAAATAGATATCTTAAAATGACAAAACCGGTTAGCGGCATAAAAGAAAAGATTGTTTCGGTGAAGGAAGAAGAGGAAATAAAAATTTTCTGGTGGGTGCACAAAATTCCGTATTCGGCGCACAGCTTTTCGTGCAGGTGCGGATTTATCCCCGTCGGGATGCTTCGCGCGAATTTAACCCGTTCAACAGTAAAATATCCCCCTCCAGGAGTATCCCAAAGCCTTACCCTTTGGGCCAGGATATTTACCCCCGTCGGGATGCTTCGTGCAGCCCGCCCTCGCGAAGGCGGAGGGCCGGAATGACATGTTTAGTTGCCGGATTAATATATTCGGTCGTTGAAATGCAAATCAACATCTGAGAGGCGCTTCCGGCATTCTTCCCTGTCAAACCGGCGGCATGCCATGGGCTTGACATGGTGAATGCTGCAGAAAAAGCGTTCTTCCCCGAAGTATTGGAAGAGAAAGGGGCACAACTGCTGATTTTCAATGGTATCACCGGCCAGGAAAGCATACCAGTGCTCCGGGTACCGTATGCCCGGTGGGGGGGTCGACGGTACACCGCCGATCTGGCAGCACACGCCGCAAAGCGTGCACCACTGTTCAGCTGGAAGCGGGTGCCGCTCTCCGTCCACCGGGATACAGGTTACGGTGCCGGGATCAAAGACGGTCTGGAGGTCAATCCGTATCCGAAGGAAAGCCGTTGCCCACTCCAGCAGTTCACGAGCGAGAACGGGCTCGAGATCAGGCCGGTGCTTGTTGATGTAAAAACGCATCCCCACTACATCGGCAAAAATCGTTTGAGCCAGCATGGACAGGGGAAAATACGGGTCCAACAGCGTCTCTTTTAAAATGAATGCATCCCTTTTGGTGTGATAGCGGAAGAGCAACTGCTTCATGAACCCGTTCACCGGAGGATGTGCCCCGTTCTCGAGGCGGTTCAGCCGTTTTTTCTGAACGGAGGCAAACTTTTTAAACAGATCCGCAATGTGAAGCTGTTCTTTCTCCGCCATCAAGGGTTTCACTTTCTATTGTGAATCGGACCGTTGAACCGAAAAAGCGAGCGCACTCCCCGCAGCTTGTCGAAGCGTAGCGTAGATCCCGCCATGCGGGGCTGCGGGGTTAGCGAGCGAATCGAAAATCAAGCCAAAATTCCTTAACGGTGGCCGCGAAGCACTGCCGCTAGGCAGAACGTACCCTGCAGCTTGCTGCAGAGTACTCTTCAATCGCCCGTTGCCTCAACCAATGATCCGCGAGGACAATACTGACCATGGCCTCGCAGACCACATTGATGCGGGGGATGGCTGAGACATCGTGACGCCCTTCCGTTGAGATGGTCCTTGAGTTCCCGGAGGTGTCCACTGTCTCTTGTTCTATCAAAATAGACGAGATCGGTTTCACGGCAACCCGGGCAATGATGTCATCTCCGTTTGAAATTCCTGCAAGGATCCCGCCGGCGTTGTTAGTGGCAAATCCATCAACGGTTATGGGGTCGTTGTTTTCAGAGCCCAGTTTTTTTGCGGAGGCAAACCCTGAACCGATTTCAACCCCCTTGACAGCACCGATGCTCATCAGCGCCTTGGCCAGGTCCGCATCCATTTTGTCAAATACCGGGTCGCCCAATCCCGCCGGGACTCCTGTTGCCAGCATCTCAACGATTCCGCCGATGGAATCCCCGGCATTTTTTATCTGCAACACACGTTTTTCCATCATTTCCGCGGCTTTCATGTCCGGGCAAAAAAACATGTTTTTATCGATCACCGTCAAATCACAGGAGCTGATTCCGACACCGCCAAGTTCAGCGGTGTATGCAATGACATCGATTTTTTCCTTTTTTAGAATCGCCTTTGCCACGGCGCCTGCCGCCACCCTGGCAACGGTTTCCCGACCGGACGCTCGCCCCCCTCCGCGCCAGTCGCGAATGCCGTACTTTGCCTGGTATGTTATGTCCCCGTGGCCGGGTCGATACAGATCCGTATACGGAGTATATGCTTTGGAATCTGCATCCTTGTTTTCAACCATGATCATAATGGGGGTGCCGGTCGTCATCCCTTCGAAAACGCCCGACAGAATAATCGCCCTGTCCGGTTCACGCCTGCGGGTACTGGCGGGAGACCCCCCCGGCCGCCTCCGGTTCAGCATTGACTGGATGACGTCTTCATGGAGCGGTATTTTCGGCGGGCAGCCATCGATTACAACACCGACACCTTGACCGTGCGACTCGCCCCACGTTGTTACCCGGAACAATTTTCCAATCGTATTACCTGGCATGGCTCACCTATTACCTTGCATGAAATATTATACCCAGCAGGCAAAATGAATAAAGTCCATTTTTTCTCATTAATTTTCACCCGGAGGGCGAGCCGGAGGCTCCCATCTGCTGTGTTATTAAGGGCTTGCAATAGCAGACTATGGCTGCGCCCTGAAGTGCCTTGCATATGAAAGCCTCCGGCTCGTGCAAATTTCAGGTATTACGATCTTATTGGAAAAGAATCCGTCAGCTTTTCCAAGAGGTCACCGCATATCTTGTCGATTCGGATTTCATCCGTATCGATAAAGAAATTTGCGGCGTTTTCGTAAAAAGAATGGCGGTATTCCAGTGTTTCCTCGACTTCCAGAATTAATCCCTTTGCCGTGAGCGCGGGGCGAAAGTCGCCGGTGTTCTGATCCTTCAACATCCGTTTTTCAATCGTGGGCGGGTTTGCTCTCAACCAGACGAGGACGCCGCTGGTTTTCATCTGTTCAACGTTTCCGCTTTCAAGCACGGCACCGCCACCGGTTGCCACCACGTACCCGTCAAGGGCGCTGACGCGTTTGATGACGGCCCGTTCCATTTCCCGAAATGCCTCCCAGCCCTGTTCCTGAACGATATCCGAAATGCTCGCCCCATGTTCCCCGACCAGTTCCGAATCGGTGTCGATAAACGGCCAACCCAGTCGGGTGGCAAGAGATCTCCCAACGGATGTCTTTCCGCTGCACCGGTATCCGATTAAGAAAATGTTCATTTATACAGCCCTTCAAACACTTCCCAGAAATCGGGAAACGATTTTTCGACACATTGTTCGTTTTTTATGAAGACGCCGGGAACCGCCAGGCCGGCGAGTGCAAAACTCATGGCAATTCGATGATCTTCGTAGGTGTCGATCTCTGCGCCACGTGGTTTGCCGCCCTTAACAGTCATGCCGGTGTCGCTGCATTCGGCCTCGATTCCCATCCTGGTGAGTTCCGTCACCACAGAACCCAGGCGGTCGCTCTCCTTTGCCTTCAAATGCGGTACATTCGTAATTTCCGTGGTTCCTTTGGCAAACGCTCCGACAACGGCGAGGGTCGGCACCATATCGGGCATGTCTGCCATGTCCATTGTCACGGCAGTCAGCGGCCGGCCTTTAACCGCAATACCGTCTTGTTCATAAGAGACGATGCACCCCATGGCCGAGAGAACTTCGGCAAAGCGGAGATCGCCCTGGCGGGAGTCTCGTGTAATGCCCTTGACTTTGATGCCGGCGCCGGTGATAGCGGCCGCCGCCCAAAAATATCCTGCCTGGGAGCAATCCGGTTCTACAGTATATGATCCGGCACTGTAAGCCTGGTCGCCCTCAATTCTGAAATGCGTGTATCCGTCGCGAAATACCGGAACACCAAAATTGGCCATTACATCAAGGGTCAGGTCCACATACGGTCTGGACACGGGTCCTTCGATAATATCTATTTCCAATCCTCTTCTCGTGTAAGGGGCAATCAGGAGCAACGCGGAAAGAAACTGGCTGCTGGTTCCGCACTTCAGGGCGACCTTTCCTCCCCGGACCCTTCCGCCTTCAACCTGGACGGGGGGGCATCCGTTGCTTTCGGCGCTGCGAACCCGAATCCCTATCCGGGTCATTCCGTCCAACAGGTCCTGGATCGGTCGCTGCCCCATGCGTTCTGTTCCGGTAAGTGTGTACGTTCCTTTTCCCAGAGAGGCCACCGCTGTCAACAGACGCATCGAGGTGCCGGAATTTCCGAGATAAACAGCCTCCTTGCAGGGGTTGAACTCTCCCCTTTTGCCGTTCACCACGACGCTGTTCTGCTTGACATCCACGCATATGCCCATCTGTTGCAAAGCAGCAAGGGTAAAGCGTGTGTCCTCACTTTTGAGATCGTTGCGTATGGTACAGATTCCGTCCGCAAGGGCGGCGCAAATCAGAACCCGGTGCGTTAAACTTTTTGATCCCGGAACGACGACTTCCGTATCCTTGATTTTTCGCGTTTTTATCTTGATCATAATATGGAACGAATCAGCTGTTTTCTTTCAGAGCCTTCAATACAACCTGCCGCATCACTTCAATCGGCGCTTTTCTGCCGGTCCACAATTCAAACTGAAATGCCCCCTGATATACGAACATGGAAACCCCGTCGACGATCTCGCATCCAGCATCAACCGCCCCTTTTAACAAACGGGTATTTAATGGATTGTATACAATGTCCATGACAACCATCGATTTTTCAAGATCTTCTCGCTTGACAGGCATGGCGTCGGTGCGGGGCGTCATCCCCACGGGCGTCGCATTGATGAGGATCTGGCATTGAACGTTTTTAAAGTTTGACAGGGGCTGAAAATCCGAACCGAGTTCGCGTGCCAGTTTCTCCCCCTTGTCTGCCGATCGATTTAAAATCGTGACACGCCCTCCTTTGGACTTTATTTCGAAACCTATGGCCCGGGCGGAACCTCCGGCGCCGATGATCACCACATCCTTGTCGGTAATGGGTGTTTTGTCGGCGAGCGCTTTTACGGCGCCCAAACCGTCGGAGTTGTAACCGGTAAGAACGCCCTGCCGGTTGATGACGGTATTCACGGCACCGATCTTTTCAGCTGTTTCATCGAGTTGATCGAGAAATGGCACTATCGATACTTTATGGGGGATGGTAATACTGGCGCCGTTAATACCAAGGGTTCTCATCCCCGATACGGCCGAACCGATATCCTGTACATCGAATGCGAGGTAAACACCGTTGAAGCCGGTGTCCATAAGGGCCCGATTGTGCATCAACGGACTCATGCTGTGGGACACCGGGTGTCCGAGTACCGCAAAAAGGGAGGTGTTGGCATCTATCATCGATTTATTTTTCGGTTATGGTTTCTTCGATCTTCATACCAAAATGCCGGCCTCCTTCCTCGACGGCTACCAGCACTTTATCTCCCGGGGTCAAATTCACAACGGAAACCGCCCTGCCCTCCGGGTCGGTCAGCCGGATGGTTTCTGCATTCTGGAGGATGGTTGCCACCTCTCTGTCTCCAACCGATGCCTTGATCAGCATCAAGGGCCGCTTTTCGATTTTAAGGCGCCCCACCGTACCCACCGTTGTGGTCCCCTTAAAATCGACAATCAGCACAGGATCGCCGGCGGAAAGTTCTGAAAGGTATTTCGTTTTTCCGCCCGGGACCCTCGTGTAAGCGTGTACCGGCCCCGCATTGACCCGGAAGGGCCTTGGAGAAACATACGGATTGGAAATGCTTTCCGCATGAACGAGAAACAGGGCACTGCTGGCATTGCCGACCAGCATCCCTTCTCCTTCGGTCATGGATGTACAGGTGTCCACACAGACCCGGTCCCCCATCCCTGCGGACCTTATTTCCGTGATCTCAGCCGCTGTAAGCAGGACTTTATCTCCTTTTGAGTGCATCCATGAAAGTGTTTTTTTCAGCTCCATTACATCGGTGGTATGGAACAGAATGTGTTTCACCCCTTTCTCAAGAATCCCGAAGGCTGTTTGCGCTTCTTCCATATTCCGAACCTGGGCAATAACATCCGCCCTTTTAGCAATCAGGTTTTCAAGGGGTATGATCGTCCAGTCACTGCACTGAAGCACCACGTGCTTGCTGCGGCTCAGCCTGACGATTTCTTCCTCGTCTTCACCGCTGGTGACGGTGAAGAAAATCACATCCTCGCCGAGAACCAGGTCGCCGTCTTCGGAGATCGTCTCTATCCTGCCCAGTTCTTTTACCTGGTCGGAAAAACCCCGAGGCACCATTATACCGTCTACGCCGCCTTCAATCGCGGTCGTCACCATTTTTTTGTTCCATGGATCGACCCTTACCCAGATCTTTTGCATGGATATCTCCTTGAGGAAAAACGCTGTCGCCTGTTTGAAGAACGCATCGCAGCGTTGTTGCTAAGTGCAATTTAACTGATTGATTGATTTAATAAATTGAGCGCATCTTCCACACTGCTGCCGTGGTTTACAATGGCGGAAATCGCCTGTACCATGCGGGTCGGGTCTTTATGTTGAAACACATTGCGGCCGATGGAAACCCCGGCACCGCCGGCGTCGATGGACCCTTTTACCATTTCGAGTATTTCCCGGTCGGAATCCATTTTCGGTCCACCCGCGATGACCACCGGGACCGCACATCCGGAAACCACCTCCTTAAACGTTTCCATGGAACCGGTATAAGAAACTTTTACGATGTCCGCTCCCATCTCGTTCCCGACCCGAGCGGCGTGCTTGACCGCCTCGACATCATACTCGTCCTTTATCTTTGCACCTCTTGGATAGATCATGGCAAGAAGGGGCATGCCCCATATGCGTGCATCATTGCTCACTTTCCCGAAATCCTTCAGCATCTCCTTTTCCTGACTGTCTCCCAGGTTTACATGGATAGACACCGCATCCGCACCCAGCTTGATGGCCTCCTCTACCGAGCAGACAAGAGTCTTCACATTGGGATACGGAGACAGGCTGGTGGATGCGGACAGGTGGATGATCAAACCGATATCTCTGCCTTTGCCCCGGTGGCCTTCCCCCACGAGCCCTTTGTGCTCCACAATGGCATTTGCGCCGCCTTCCGCTACTTTTTGGATGGCCTCTTTCATGTCTCTCAAACCGTCAATGGGTCCCATGGAGATCCCGTGATCCATCGGAACAATTACGGTTCTGCGCGTATTCCGGTTTATTATTCGCTCAATCCGGATCCGTTTTCCTAAATACGTCATTATCCTCCCCTCCTTTTAGGCAAAATGGCCGTACATTCATTCCAGACGTCCTTAAAAAAAGAAAAGCCGCGGGTTTCAAACTGCCCGCGGCTTATTTTCGCTTGGTGTATTCTTCTCGTATCAGCGTGCCTCAGGCAGATCGGCAATATAAAAATACCAATAATAAAAAAAGTGTCTGCCTGAAAGCGTATTTTTCACTTAAGTTACCTTATCCACGAGAATTTCTGCTTCCGTTTACACTATCGGACCTTTTATGTCAAGATGTTTTTAAACCATTCCTCCGGTCGGAACGGAGGCCTTGTAGAGGGTGGCAACCCCTTCGATACGATACCTCTTTACCGCGGCGGGAACAATAATGGAAGTACCTTTGTTCATGATAATTTTATCATTTCCATCCACCTGTCCCACGACTGCCGTCCCTTCGGTGCAAAGGAGAATTTCAATGCTTCTGCGCGTGGCGCTCTTACAACTTGTTCGTTCCTTAATATCCATAACAGACAGAACAAACTCTTCGGCCTGCGTGGGATATTGGTATTCGCATTCGTTGACCTTATCCGCAGACAGGATATCGACCCGACGCTCTTCAAAATTGAGAACATTCAACAGTTCCGGTACATCCACATGCTTGGGGGTCAACCCGCCTCTGAGCACATTATCTGAATTTGCCATCAGCTCTATTCCGACACCATCGAGATATGCATGAAGCTCTCCTGAAGGGAGAAACATCGCCTGGCCCGGTTCAAGACAAACCATGTTCAATATCAAGGGAAAAAATATCCCGACATCCAAAGGATACGCGTTGTAAAGTCGTATCATCCATTTAAAGGCCGGATCATTTTTTGAAAAGTGTTCCGCATTCTTTGCCGCATCAGCAATGATCTGTTTTTGCCGGTCCGGGTTCATGGTCATCAGCACGCGAATAAATCGTTTTAACCCATTAGAATCCTGTGCTTTTCGCAACGTATCGAGATCACTTTTCAATTCTTTCGGCCCGATCTTTTCCATGAGCGAAAGAAGTTCTGAAATCCTGCGAAACCCGTTCAGTGCCCAAAAAGGTGTAAGCGCGCAAATACACTCGGGTTTGTGGTTATCGTCCTTATAATTTCTATTGGATGCGCCTTGTGATATCCCAAGCCGGTCCTCCCTTTCAAAGCCCAGAATTGCCTGATTTTTGCCGGGATGGGCCTGTATGGAAAGCGGTTTCGCCACCGCAAGAACCTTGAACAGATACGGGAGTTTGTTTTTGAACTTTTCCGCGACGGCCTTTCCGAGGATGGGTTCCGGATTTTTCTCTAACAATTCCGGTAGAGACACCCATTTTCCGTCAATTTCGACCATGGAGGGTGCTTTGGGGTGCGCTCCCATCCAGAGTTCTGCCTGGGGTCTCTCGGACGGCGATGTTTCCCCCAGGAGTTCCGGAATCGCAGTGCGCGACCCCCAATCATATTCCTGCACCGTATTCTTTAATATACCGATTCGTTTCATTTTATTTTACATCACACCCGTGTCGACCGTCATTGGTTGCGGGGTGCGCTCTTCCGGTCCGTTTCGCTCGATTCGAAAATAACTATGCACGTATAACTCGAAAACTTCAACCTTTTTGATATCTTCCGGATTTTGATTTTTTACGAAGCCGTCAAACTTGAGTATTTTACATTCCACTGGTATAGTAGCACCGAACTTTCTTTTAGCCTGGATTTTCATGAAGTGTCCGGGATAGATTATCGTCCGACATAACAGCGACCGGGGGGCCGGATTATGCCGCTTTTCGTCAATGAGATATTCCACAGCATCCAGGGCGAATCCATAAACAACGGACGTCCCTGTGTTTTTATACGGCTTACCGGGTGCAACCTTAGATGCGCATACTGCGACACACGTTACGCGTATGACGAGGGAAAAACCCTGGAACTATCGGAAATCATGGACGAGATAGCCGCATATCAGTGTCCGCTGGTTGAAATCACCGGTGGTGAACCCCTGCTTCAGGAGGGGACCCCCGGAATGATTTACCGGCTTATCGAAAACGGTTACGACGTCATGATGGAGACCAACGGCAGTCTCGATATCCGCAGGGTCGATGAGCGGTGCATGAAGATTGTCGACGTTAAGTGTCCGAGCAGCAAAATGAGCGAAAAAAATGATCTGGAAAACCTGAAGCGGTTAAACCCGAAAGACCAACTCAAATTTGTTGTGGGAAACCGGGAGGATTACGAGTTCGCCAAAAATATCATCCATTCACAGCCGTACGCGATCTCAACAAGTCATATTCTTTTCTCCCCGGTTTTGGGGGTAATGCCCCCGGACAGGCTCGCGAAATGGATACTTGAAGACCATCTCAACGTCAGGCTCAACCTTCAGCTGCACAAGATTATCTGGCCCCTGGAACAACGGGGGGTGTAGCCTTAGTCCTGAAAAGCCTTGGCCTCAGGCCCGGCTTCAAAAAAATGGCTATGCCGTCTTAACCGGTTAAACTGGGATATTGGAATAATGGAGTGTTGGAGTAATGGGGAATGCATGGGTCTGATGGAGTAATGGAGTATTGGATACGGAACTCAATGTCGCCAAACTCGAAGATTACAACACTCCAACACTCCAGTACTCCAAGATTTTACCACTCCATCATTCCGTCTGATATTTTCGATAGACTTCACCCCACTGGGGGTCACCAAGGCAGGCCCATCTTGGGTCGAATTCCTTACTTGTTTCGGAAAGCCCAATTATGATGAACGCAGTAAAAAAGGCAGTGGTTCTTTCAAGCGGAGGCCTCGATTCCACCACGGTCATGGCCATGGCAAAACATAACGGCTTTGAAATTTACAGTTTAAGTTTTTCCTATGGCCAGCGCCACGCTATTGAACTGGAAGCCGCTCGAAATGTCGCGAATCTCCTCGTCGCTAAGAAGCATCTCGTCATCCATATAGATCTCCGGAAATTTGGCGGGTCGGCATTAACGGACAATCTCGATGTTCCGAAGGGCAGGAGCCAGCAGGAAATGACCGTGAAGATCCCGATAACCTATGTCCCGGCGCGAAACACCATCTTCCTGTCATACGCGCTGGCCTGGGCGGAAGTTATCGGTTCATCGGACATTTTTATCGGTGTCAATGCTGTTGATTACAGCGGATATCCCGACTGCCGGCCCGAATACATCGAGGCGTTTGAACGCATGGCGAACCTGGCCACAAAAGCCGGTGTGGAAGGGTTCGCTAAAACGAAGATTCGAGCCCCGCTGCTCTATATGACAAAAGCGCAGATTATCAAAAAAGGGATCGAACTGGGGGTAGATTACGCCTTGACCAGCAGCTGCTACGATCCGTCGCCGGAAGGGCTGGCATGCGGACGGTGTGACAGCTGCGTCTTACGGAAAATAGGTTTTGATGAGGCAGGCGTCAAGGATCCGACGCGTTACAGATCATAACGCAAGAATCTTTAAATACTTAATATTTTTCGGTAAAATTATAGAGCGTCTAAAATGTTTAGAGTGAACTGAAGCGCTTAACAAACGGAGATGAAAATGATTTCACGGATAGACCACGTTGCCATCGCTGTGAAGGACTATGAAAAAGCCCTTCATTTTTTTCAGGACATACTCGGTGCGGTCCCCGGAATATCAGATACGAATAACCATCTGAAATACCACTGGCAGAGCTTTTCCCTGGGCGATCAGTCCGGCCTTGAACTGCTCAAACCCACTAGCGAGCAAAGCTTCCTGGACAATTTCTTTAAAAAAAGACAAAACGGCGGCGTTCATCATATCACCCTGCAAACACCGGACATTTATGATGCCAAACAGCGGCTTGAAGACAACAATATTCCGCATTTCGGCTTTAATACAGACGACCCCTTGTGGAAGGAACTCTTTATCCACCCGAAAGACGCCTTTGGCGTCCTCATACAGATCGCAGAATTTAACCCCTATGATTGGATCAAAGCATCTGAGAAATTGCCCAAAGGGCAAAAATGGTCCATACATAAACAAGAAAAGGGATTCACCTTGAACCTGTTTCCACCGGGAAAACGCAATGTCTCGCTTGAACTGACGGAAACGGAAATCAAAAGACTCCTTTCCGACATAGAAGCCATGTTATAAATTGAATTGACAATTTCGCCTTGATATCATAACATGATAGCATAATAATATCACTTTATGATTCGCTGTATAAATTCAAAAAGAAGAAATAGGATAATTTGCCATGAAATCAATGAGTATACGAGGAATCGACCCTGCGATGGCGGACAAGTTGCGCGATATTGCAGAAAAACAAGGAAAAAGCATCAACCAGGTAGTTCTTGAAACGATCCAAAAATCGCTCGGTTTGGATAAGGAGCCCAAATATACGCGCATCTACGATGATTTGGATCATTTGTTCGGCAAATGGACCCAAGAGGAATTTGACCGGATTCAGGGAAAAATTGAGTCCGAACGAACCATAGACAAGGAACTTTGGCAGTGACCCGCCTGCTGATCGACACCAACATCTATTCGCATGCTCTTCGCGGAACATCAGATGTCGTTGAGGCTCTGCGTAACGTGAACGACATCGCTGTCAGCGCCATCAGTATTGGCGAATTGTTATCAGGATTTAAAGGCGGTATCCGCGAAAAGCAGAATCGCAAAGAACTGGCACAATTTCTCGACGCTCCGCGCGTCAGAGTGCTGAACATCGACGACGAGACTGCCGAGTTCTACGCATCGGCGCTTAACAGCTTAAAAGAATCAGGTCGTCCAATTCCAACAAACGACCTCTGGATCGGCGCAGTGGCTCTCCAACACGGCCTGGCTCTGTACTCCAAGGATCACCATTTCAAATGGATTCCGGGCCTGATCTGCGTCGATTAAAAGAGCGTGAGATGGAAAAAAATGATTGAAGATAAAATTAGAAGAGATGCTTTTGAAGTATTAGAATTGCATGAAGCTGATGATTCAGACTATTGGTTTGATCGTACTCCTATTGAAAGAATTGAAGCAATAGAATTCATGAGAAAGGTGATGTTTGATCTTAATTAAGCTTACTGTCTCGTTAATATTGCATTAATCCGCTCCAGCACCGGCGGGTGGGAATAGTTAATGAACACATACAACGGGTGCGGTATCAGGTTGGAAAGGTTATGGACCGAGAGCTTTTTCAGGGCAACGACGAGAGAATTCGGATCCCGGGTGGTTTTCACGGCAAACCAGTCCGCCTCGTATTCATTTTTACGGGACAGCATCTGCATGAATATCCCCAGAACAAAATCGATAGGCGAGTATAGCATCCCAAAAAATATAAGCCCTGTATAAGCGGAAGCGTTTTTCATATAAAACGCATCGAAAAGTCCCTGGTACGAAATGAACACAGAGAGCAGGAAAAACATCACCCCCGTCTGGAGGATACCGAATATCACCGTCTGGAGAATGTGCCTTTTTTTGTAATGCCCCATTTCATGAGCCAATACGGTTACGAGTTCAGATACCGTATGCTGTTTGATCAGGGTGTCGAACAATACGATCCGCTTCCGTTTTCCGAAACCGGTAAAAAAAGCATTTGACTTGCTGGATCGCTTGGACCCGTCCATGACATAAATATTTTCCAATGGAAAAGCGATCGAACGGGCATATGAAAGGATGGCCTTTTTTAATTCTCCCTCTTCGAGGGGATCGAACGCGTTGAAAAGAGGCATGATCCAGGTCGGCGCTACATATTGAACGATCAGCATGAACACGGTGACCGCGATCCAGCAGTACCACCAGGCATTGCTTCCGGCATATTCGAAAAAGGCGAGTACCCCGCCCAGCAGCGGCGCCCCCAGCAAAACAGACAACGCCACTCCCTTGACGATATCGGCCGCAAAAATGGTCCAGGTCGTCTTGTTGAAACCGAAGCGTTCTTCAATCACAAAGGTGGAATATATGTTGAAAGGCAGCGCCAGGATAAATCTTAGAAGAAGCAAGGCACCCATATACAACAGCCCGGTCACGATGGACCCCGTATTGAACGCCCTTACCCACCCATCGAGAAAGGGAAACCCTTTCCCGAACCAGAACAGCAGGATGACAAGCAGATTAAACGAGGCGGTAATCCATCCGAATCGGGTGTTTGCCCTGAGATATTTCTGGGCTTTTCCATAACCTTCTGAATCGTAATATCCGCGGAAGGCTTCGGGGAGTTCATCCCGCACCATTTTGAGGTTCAAAATATCTGCAACAATGTGCAGCATATAGTCTGTCAGAAGCGCGGCCAGGATAATGACGGTAATAAAGTTCATAGAAAAATCCCTTGAATTTATTGTGAAAACCAGGATACAAACTAATATAATATTATTTTAAGCCGAGGTCAAATTGAAGCGTGGCCGGCGGCGGCTCGACTGCCCCGGGGCCTATATTTTTAACGTGCAGGAAGGAGACAGAAATGAAAGCCCGTAAAGATAAAGGAGACAAAATGCAGCCGGTAGCCTACCAGCCGGGAAAAGACCCCGAGTTGGATGCCTGGTTCACCACATTCTATATCGAAAATCACCTCGATCATTTCACCCACCCGGACCAGGCCGCCACACCGGAGCAGATCCGGTTCATGGTCTACCTCGAAGAGGGTGAACCCTATTATCCGTGTTCGGAACGTATGTTCGAAGCCATCATGAGCAAAAAGAACTCCGCGTTCATTCGGGAAAAATACAACGTAGTTCTTTCGTCGCTTCTGGAACTGATCGATCGCCAAATCGAAAACCCAAAAGAAAAAAAATACCTGGAGGCGCTGATAAAGATAAAATTCGAGCACGAAACAAGAGATAGAATAATGATTCCGTCCCGTGTTGAAAAGCGACTGTTGCGGATTTTTTTGAACCACACCCAGATCGAAGATCCGTACATATTTGAAAAAACCGCCCGCAATCGGCGGGCGAGTACGGCGTTGAACTCGGATGCCTTTCACAGGGCGATGAATCACCTGGAACCCACGGAGCTCATGGATCGTCCCGAATTTCTGACGGAGGTCAAGGAATTTGTCGAGCTCCTCGAAATCAGACGGTTTTTTTCCCTTTCTCTGGATAAATCTCTCTGGGAATCGGAAAATCCCGGCGGCTTCGAAGAAGATGATTATCTTAGATTCTTCAAACGGCCCCTGACGGGAAACGGTGTCGGGCCATTGCTTGGTTTTCTCGGAATATCCCACAAGGACCCGTCCGTGGGAATCTCACAGCCGAAAAAGATACTGTGGCTAACGGATGAAGCCGGTGAAATTGTGGTTGATTTGGCCATTATTCGATACCTGGTCAGACTGGGGCATAAAATCATAATCTCTTTTAAAGAGGGGCCTCTTTATAGAAAGGTAAACATCCTTGACGCCCAGGAGGATGAATTCCTGAAAAAAGAACTTGAGGATGCGCTCTGGATCAAGGAAAAAAACCTGAGTAAAAACGAACTCGTTCGAACTTTGAGAAGTGATAACCATATCATTGTCTTATCCGACGGAACCCGCGAAAATGTGAACCTTCTCCTCGCGTCGACGACTTTTGCCCGAATGTTCAAAGAGGTGGACGGCATCATATCCAAAGGAAGAGACCAGTGGCGGCGATTTTTTGACACAAATTTTCAGTTTACCCAGCAAATATTCAACATTTCAAGCGGCGATGGGGGATCTGTTGAAATCAGTTACAAACCCAGACATCCGGCGGTCATAAAATTTTCTCATGGAGATCTCGAAAAAAAGGCCAAAAAGATCATCAATCAGATGAGAACGGCAAAGAAAAAAGGGATGACGGTCATTTTTTACAGTGCGATAATCGGTTCCATTCCCGGTAAGATTCAAGTTGCGAAAAAGATCCTTTTCGTTTTTATTCAAAATCTGAAAAAACAGTTTGCATTGACATTCATCATCAACCCTTCTGAATACTATGAACCGGGGATGGACGCGGATGATCTCATGTACATGTGGGAAATCGTTCAAAGAAGCGGCTATATAGATATCTGGCGATTTCAGACATATGAAGATATCGCGGAAGCATTCCGGATCATGGGAGAGAAGGTGCCGCCTGAATGGGTCGGGAAAGATGCAACATTCAGTACGGGCTGCACCAAGGAGATGCGAATTGCCCTTGACGTCCAGAAGAACCACCCGGAAATGCAGATCATCGGGCCTTCCAGAGAAAAATTCATGCGGCGCGACGAATACGGTATCGGAAAAATGTACGATCAAAGGTTGTCCGAGCTGAAATTGGGTGTGTGTTGAAAAATGTTTCGGTGGGTTATGCGGTTTTGAATTCGAGGATCGTTTCAGAGCTTAGCTGTATCTGCGCACCGTCGTGGAGACTCATGCCCTCTCCCGACACCCGCTTTCCATCCACAAGGACGCCGTTTTTGCTGCCCAGATCCCGGATGTGGAATTTTCCGTCTTTAACGAAGATTTCCCCGTGTTTTCTGGATACTTTTTGATCCATTATCTTGATTTCATTATCGATGTTGCGGCCGATGATCGCATCCCCGGAAACCGTGAAACTCTCACCGGGTTTCAGGGTCATGCTCTTGACCACTTCAATGGTTGCCTTAAGGGCCGGTTCATCATCCCCGGGTTCCTCTTCAGACTCGGCTGCCTCATCTATTGTTTTCGCAACCTGTCTCAAATGCGCCGCCATCTGAGATGCCCTCTGGTATCGTCTTTTGCGGTCCTTTTCCAGAGATTTGTCTATTATGGCCACAACGGGTTCAATTATTTCCGGATTGTATTCTCTTGGATCCGGGTGGGGCTGGTTCAAAATTTCGTTCCGAAGCAGCCAGGGTGTGGCACCGTGAAACGGAAGCTTCCCGGTTAGGAGCTGGAACAGCATTACGCCCACTGAAAAAATGTCCGATCGTTTATCCACTTTTTCGCCTGCGGACTGCTCCGGAGACATATAATACGGCGTCCCCTGAAGGACGCCGGTCTGGGTCTGGGAAAGATCCACGATTTTGGCTGTGCCGAAATCGGTGATCTTGACCATGCCGTTTTTCAGCAGCATGATATTGGCCGGTTTGATATCCCGATGAATAATCCCCTGCTGATGCGCATAATCCAATGCATTGGTGATGTCGGCCATATAATCGATGACTTTTCGCATTGGCAGGAGGTTGTGGCTCCGGGTATATTTTCGAAGGGTTTCACCTTCCAGATATTCCATGGTGATGTAGCAAAATTTTTTCTCGATGCCCACGTCATGGATGGCGACCATGCCGGGATGATTCAGGCGCCCCGCGGACTGGGCCTCCTTGAAGAACAGCTCGCGTGCCGTATCCGAAGTCGGTTGAGATATTTTAATGGCAACATTCCGCTTGATAAACGGATCCATGCCCAGATATACGATACCGAATGCACCCTGGCCCAGCTTGCTAACAATCTTATACCGACCGATTGTTTTTAAATCGACGCCATCTGCATATAATTCGGATGGAAAAAAACTGTCCGCCATACGGTTTCCTGCAAAGCAACCCTAAAAAATTGTCAGGCGCATCAATCGCTTTATGTTTTAAAAAGCGTTATCGATGCTCTATTTCTATTCTCGAAATACCGGCGTGCATTTTTAGTACCCTACCCTTTTACATCAACTGAACCCCTGATGTCAATTTCTAACACGTATTGTTTTTTTTATACAACTATTGTAGAAAACGCTGGTTGCTGATTTATTATATTTCACCTTCGGATAAAAAGGGCGGTCGGTTCCCGGCTGCCGGCAGACATTCGATGAACCTTATGATTTTCAGCAGCATAAAATACGGGATTGTAAACTGAAGGGCGGTAAAATCCGATGGAACAAATTACGCCGATTGCCGTTGTCGGGATAGGTGGTCTTTTCCCCGGGGCATCGGATCTTGAGACATTCTGGCAAAACATTTTAAACAAAATCGATACGACCCGCGAGGTGACAGGTGATCGCTGGATTGTTCCGCCGGGTTCCGTATGCGATCCCGAGGCGGCTCCGGACAAAGCCTTGTCAGATCGGGCATGCCTGATACATGACTTTGAATTTGATCCTGAAAAGTTTGACATAGACAGAAAGCTTCTGACGGAATTGGGCCCCCTTTACCACGCGGTTCTCCATGCGGGGAGGCAGGCATTTCTCGAGGCCGGTATGGCATCAACCGATCCTGCGCGTATCGGAACGGTGCTTGCCGCCATAGCATTGCCTACAGATGCCGCTTCTTTCATTATGAGAGAAATTCTCGGAAACTCCTTTGAAGCCAGGCTCTTTGGTGATTCCAGGGCGTACGATTCCAAAAGCAAGAACATGCACCTTTCCAGAAATCAGTGCCTGGCCGCCAGAGTCACTAGCCTTCCCGCTGCTGTTCTTGCCAAAGGTCTCGGGCTGGGCGGCGGCAGTTACACCCTTGACGCGGCATGTGCGTCTTCTCTCTATGCGGTCAAACTTGCCTGCGACGAACTCCGGCATCATCGCGCGGATGCCATGCTGGCAGGCGGGGTCTCGATACCCGAGTCTCTTTACACGCAAATCGGGTTCAGCCAACTCCGGGCGCTGTCGCCTTCCGGACGGTGTGCCCCCTTTGACGAAAAAGCAGACGGGCTGGTTGTCGGAGAAGGTGCCGGAATGTTGGTGCTGAAACGGTTGAATGACGCTCTTCGAGATGGCGATCACGTATATGCGTTGATAAAGGGTGTCGGGCTCTCCAATGATATGAAAGGAAATCTCCTGGCCCCCGAACACAGGGGACAGCTTCGTGCCATGCGCAGTGCTTACGAATCTGCCGGCATGTCGCCTCACGACATCGATCTTGTCGAATGCCACGGCACGGGGACGCCGGTTGGAGATCACACGGAACTCAGCAGTCTCCGGGAACTCTGGGGAAAATCGGGCTGGTATAGCGGGCAATGCGCCATCGGCTCCGTAAAATCCATGATCGGACATCTGCTCACGGGCGCAGGCGCGGCAGGAATGATCAAAGTCCTTCTGGCAATGAAACACAACATTCTGCCGCCGTCACTTCATTTCAAACAGGCACCGGAAGGGAGTCCCCTGCACGGCAGCCCTTTCCGCGTGCAGACCGATCCTGAAAAATGGACTCCCGGAGGGAACCGAACCCTCCGACGTGCTGCGGTGAGCGGGTTCGGATTCGGCGGAATAAATGCCCACCTTATATTTGAGGAGTGGGATCCCGACGCCGGGGAATGTCGGGCTGTGAAGCGCCATTTGAAATCGACAGCGACGGATCCCCTGTCATCAGCTCCACAGGCGCCGGTTGCCATCGTCGGAATGGCTGCGCTGTTTGGTTCTTTAGAGACGCTTGCGGATTTTCAGGGAAGCGTCTTTAGAGGGGATAGCGTCATTGGGATGCGGCCGAAAAACCGGTGGAGAGGAAGCGACGCTGTCGCGGAAGAACTTCTTGGCGGACCGCTCTCGTACGGCGGCTACATGGACACATTCTCTTTTGACCCCGGCATGTTTCACATACCGCCGAACGAGATCCCGGACATCCTTCCCCAGCAGCTTCTGATGTTGAAAGTGGCTGCCAATGCCATGGCGGATGCCGGCCTTGAACAGGTTCAGGAGCGTCCGCGGATGGGTGTTGTTGTCGGGATGGAATTCGATTATGAGGCCACCCGGTTTCAACTGCGATGGAACATGGAAAATGCGATTCTGGAGTGGAGGAAAAAACGCGGCATCGACCTCAACGACCGGGAGGCGTCCGCATGGGAGGCGTCGTTAAGAGATGCGGCCGGCCCCCCGCTCACATCCACCCGAACCGTGGGTGCTCTCGGCGGCATCGTTGCCAGCCGTATCGCCAGGGAGTTTCGTTTCGGCGGTCCCAGCTTCGGTGTCTCCGGAGAGGCTGCATCCGGGTTGAGGGCCCTCGAAATCGGTGTGAGATCCCTTCAGGAAAACGAAACCGATACCGTACTCGTCGGTGCGATCGATCTCTTTGGGGATGTGCGCAGTATTGTCGTTTCAAACGGAATAACACCGTTTTCATCCGGCCGGAAAATCGCGCCCTTTGACCGGTCAGCGGACGGTACCCTGCCTGGAGAAGGTGCCGCGGCAATCGTGTTGAAAAGGCTTGACCGGGCCATGGAAGACGGGGACAGGATATATGCGGTCATAAAGGGGATCGGGAGCGGCGGCGGCGGCGGAATCGATGTGAAAACCGCTTCCGGAGCGGCGTATTCTCTTTCTCTTGAAAGATCGTTTCAGGATGCCGGGGTTTCGCCGTCTTCCATAAGTTTCATCGAAACCCACGGCAGCGGCAAGCCTATGGAAGACCATGTGGAATCAGTGGCCCTGCACGCGGTTTTCAGCCGCAGCAAAACGTCATGCGCCATCGGATCGGTAAAGCCCAACATCGGCCATACCGGCGCTGCTGCGGGACTTGCGTCTCTGGTCAAAACCGCCCTGTGTCTGTATCAGGAAATCATTCCGCCCCTGAAAAATTTTGTTTCGCCAAAGAACGACACCTGGAAGAACGGTACGTTTTATTTTCCCGCCTTCCCGCAATACTGGTTTCGGGACAGAAAAGATGGTCCCCGAAGGGCCGTCACCTGTGCCATGACTTCAGACGGCAATTGTATGCATATCATACTCGAGGGGATAGAATATGAATCGCAGGACACGATACCGGAAAAGGCGGAACATGAGAGAAAAAGACCTCTGGGGTATGGGTCTCACGGACTTTTTGTGGTGGAAGGAAACGATAAAGAAGAGATGATTTCGGGCCTCGATGCCCTCGATTGCCACATAAAGGCGCCGGCGCTTCTTTCCGAATCCCCCTCCCCTTCGAAAGAGAAATTCCTCGTCAGCGGCAAAGACATGGAAGTTTTCGCCCGTTCGTGGTATCTCCGCAACCGCTCGGACCCGGACAAAAAGTTTGCCGTCTCCATCGTCGCCGCCGATGTATCGCAGCTGGAAGCGGTGATTCGAGACGCCGGACGTGCAATTGCATCCGGTACATCCCTTCGAATGAACGGTTCGGGCGGCGCAAGCTATTCAACCGCGCCCCTGGGTCCGAACGGAAAGATCGCTTTCGTATTTCCAGGCTCCGGGAACCATTATGTGGGGATGGGCAGGGATGTCGGCGTTCACTGGCCGGAGGTTCTTCGCAAGATGGACATTGACACCCGGCAGTTAAAGACTCAGTTTGTTCCGGGATGTTATGTTCCCTGGCGAACTGATTGGGAACCTGAATGGGCGGCGGCGGCGTATGAAAAGATCGCATCCGATCCGTTGAATATGATCTTCGGACAGGTTGTCCACGGCGCAATGATTGCCGATCTTGTGAGAACTTTCGGCATACGTCCTTCAGCCTGCATCGGATACAGCCTCGGCGAATCTGCGGGACTCTTTGCTCTGGGTGCGTGGCCGGACCGGGATGAAATGTTAAAGCGAATGCTCGACACCGATCTGTTTTCAACGCGGCTTTCCGGTCCCTGCACCGCAGCCCGAAACGTCTGGGGTGTCCCGGCGGGCGAAGATGTCAACTGGCGCGTGGCGGTCGTAAATCGATCGGCCCCTGTCGTGCGAAAGGCCGTCGGCAAACGGCCCACAACCCGCCTCCTGATCGTTAACACGCCGGACCAATGTGTCATCGGCGGCAGAAAACACCATGTCGACGCCGCCATTGAAGAACTTGGATGCGAGGCTGTTTTTCTCGATGGGGTGGCTACGGTCCACTGCGACGTTGTGAGCCGCGGTTCCGTGGCGGACGCTTATAAAAACCTGCACATTTTCCCGGTGACGCCTCCGGGCGGCGTCCGATTTTACAGCTGTGCGCTCGAGCGCTCGTATGATGTTACCAGTGACAGCGCCGCATCTTCGATACTGAAACAGGCTGTATCAGGTTTTGATTTTACGAAGTTGATTGAGCGGGCGTACCAGGACGGCATACGAATCTTTCTGGAAATGGGTCCCCACGCTTCCTGCACGGGCATGATCGGCCGAATCCTCGACCGGCGACCTCACCTGTCGGTTTCAGCGAGTATGCGGGGAGAAAATGAATTTTTCACCATTTTAAAATTTTTGGGCGAACTCATTGCGCAGCGGGTGCCGGTTGATCTGGACAGACTCTACGGAATCGGGGCGTTTCCAGCAAAGGCCGCTGAAACGGCCGGGGGGCAAACCGGAATGGCGATAAGCGTGACCCTCGGCGGAAAAGCACCGTCGCCGAACCTGCCCGTGACCGGAGACAAAGCACGGAAAACAGGAGGTGGGAAACCCGCACCTGAGCCCCGGTGCCCGGAACCGGGTGTCCGGCACACAGGCCCCCTTATGCGCGATAAAACGCAACCACCGCTTCATCCCGGCGCGCAGATTGACGGCAGTTCCGGATACGGAAAACTTTTTGATACTCTGTCGAAAAACATAGAAGCCGTTGCTGATGCGCACAAAACATTTCTGGACTTTTCAAATGAGCTGACCCGAAGCTTTGAAAAAACGTTTGCCATGCAGACCCGTCTTCTCGAAAAAATCATTTCCGACGGCGATTACCCGGTGGTTCAGGATATTCAGGACATGTATCCCGACGACACGGAAGAAATTCGGCCTGCGGCGCCCGGCTTAAATGACGATGTCGTTGTTGATCTCCCGCCGCCGCCGGGAACCCTTACGGAGCCTGTTGTCAACCGTGAAATGTGCATGGAGTTTGCCGTAGGCTCCGCAGAAAAAGTTCTCGGCCCCATGTTCGCGGTGGTGGACACATACAAAACGAGAGTTCGCCTGCCGGATGAACCCCTCATGCTCGTTGACAGGATCCTTGCTCTGGAAGGAGAAAAAGGATCACTGGGTTCCGGCCGGATCATAACCGAACATGACGTGCTCCCCGGAGCATGGTATCTCGACGGTGGACGGGCACCGGTATGCATATCGGTGGAGGCCGGCCAGGCAGACCTTTTCCTGTGCGCCTACCTCGGCATCGACCTTGCCGTAAAAGGTGAGAGAACCTACAGGCTCCTGGATGCAGCCGTCCAGTTCCACAGAGGCCTGCCGAGGCCGGGTGACGTGATCCGCTACGAAATCGAAATTGACCACTTTGCCCGCCAGGGTGACACCTATCTTTTCTTCTTCAGGTTTGAAGGTTTAGTGGGCAACTCACATCTTATCAGCATGACCAACGGATGCGCCGGGTTCTTTACCGGGGAAGAGGTGAAAAACTCCGGCGGGATTATCCTCACGGAAGAAGACACCGGTCCCCGTACGGGCAAAAAAATCGCGGACTGGAAAGATCTTGTCCCTGTTTATGCGGAACGTTACGACGATGATGCCGTAGATGCGTTGCGAAAAGGGAATCTCGCCGGCTGTTTCGGCAACCACTTTGACGGCATACAGCTCCCGGAATCACTCAGGCTCCCCGGCGGCCGGATGCGGCTGATCGACCGAATCCTGTCGCTCGACCCCGAAGGCGGACGATACGGACTGGGCGTGATCCGTGCCGAAGCGGACATCCGTCCCAACGACTGGTTCCTCACCTGTCATTTCATGGACGACATGGTGATGCCGGGAACCCTCATGTACGAGTGCTGTGCCCACACGCTCAGGGTATTTGTTCAGCGAATGGGGTGGATCAGCGAAAAACCGGATGCCTGCTATGAGCCGGTCGTCGGCGTCAAGAGCGTCCTCAAATGCAGGGGGCCGGTAACTCCGGAGACCGGACACGTTCATTATGAAGTGGAAATAAAAGAAATCGGGTACGCACCCGAGCCGTATGTCATTGCGGATGCGCTGATGTATGCCGACGGACATCGCATCGTTTCATTTAAAGACATGTCCATGAAAATGACCGGGACTGCCCGCGAGGAGATCGAATCATTCTGGGAGAAAAGGAATAAAGCAAAAAGCCCGAAAACCTACGGTCAGAGCCGTGAGACCGTCGTTTCGAAAAAAGTGCTTTTCGACCGTAACAGGATACTGGCATTTGCCGTTGGAAAACCCTCTGAAGCCTTCGGAGAGCCATACAGAATCTTTGATCGGGACAGAACGATTGCCAGACTCCCCGGGCCCCCGTATTTCTTCATGGACAGGGTCGTGCACGCTGAGCCCGAGGCATGGGTATTAAAGCCTGACGGATGGATCGAAGCTGAATACGATGTGACGCCGGATGCATGGTACTTCAGGGCGGACCGCTCCGCTTCCATGCCTCTTTGCGTTCTGCTTGAGATTGCGCTGCAGCCGTGCGGCTGGCTGGCAGCCTACGCGGGGTCGGCGCTTCGAAGTAAAAACGACCTGAAATTCAGAAACCTCGGCGGCAGTGCCGTTCTGAGCCGGACGGTCCTGCCGGAAGCAAAAAAGCTGACCATGCGTGCCCGGATGACAAAAGTTTCCGAAGCGGCGGAGATGATCATCGAGCACTTCGACTTTATGGTGTTACAAGGGGCCGACACCGTTTATTCGGGTGATACGTACTTCGGTTTTTTTACCAAAGAAGCCCTTGCACAGCAAGTGGGTCTCCGCAACGCTGAAAAACAGGTTTACTCCCTCACGCCGGAGGAACTGCAAAGAGTCGTTTCACATGTTTTTCAAAAAACCGCGCCGCTTTCTCCGGAAGATTCCCGGGTCGACCCCTCCCCTTCACTGGCAATGCCGTCGAATGCGCTGCGCATGATCGACAGGATCGATTCGTATGTCCCCGATGGCGGCCCTAAAGGTCTCGGTTTCATTCGCGGTGTGAAAGCGGTTGATTCGGAAGAGTGGTTTTTCAAGGCCCACTTTTATCAGGATCCCGTGTGCCCGGGATCCCTGGGCATCGAATCCTTCCTGCAACTGATTAAATACATGGCCCTTGAACGCTGGGGGTACCTTTCTGAAAGCCACCGGTTCGAACCGGTGGTTCAAAAACGCCACAACTGGTCCTATCGCGGTCAGGTCATCCCGAAAAATAGAATCATCGAGGTTGAAGCGGTTGTCACGGAGATTCAGGATACGCCCGTGCCTCTGATAATGGCAAACGGTTTCCTGAAAGTGGACGGACTTTATATTTATCAGATGGAAAATTATGGTTATCGAATAAAATCGCATAGCGATTTCATATAACGCGGTTTCTCCGCTTAGAAGTCAAGAGCCACCCTTAAAGGGGCAGCTTGATAATGACCCTGAATTGGGATTTTTATATCGATGCTGTATTCAAAAGTTTACATTGAGTCTTTCGGCTATGAACTTGCCCCCAACGTGGTAACGTCCGATGACATTGAAGATCGCCTCGCGCCCCTTTACACGGCGCTTCGTTTTCAAAAAGGCCAGCTGGAAGCGTTGACCGGAATCCGGGAACGCAGGTTCTGGGACCCGGATTATAAAATGCACGAAGGCGCCATAATGGCGGGACGAAAGGCCATGGACAATTCCATTGTTTCTCCGGAAGAAATCGGCATGCTGATTTATGGCGGCGTCTGCAGAGACAATTTGGAGCCGGCCACGGCCTGCGCCGTGTCCGACGGTCTTGGTTTGGGACCGGACATCCAGATTTACGATGTGTCAAACGCCTGTCTGGGTGTTTTAAACGGAATGGTCCAGGTGGCAAATGCCATAGAACTCGGTCAGATCCGGGCGGGTCTGGTGGTATCCTGCGAGTCTGCCAGGCAGATCGTGGACACAACCATTGAGAGATTGCTTGAAACAAGGGACATGGAGGATTTCAAGAAAAAAATCGCGACTCTGACCGGCGGCTCTGGCGCTGTGGCCGTGCTGATGACCGATGCATCGGCTTCGAACAGCGGTCATCGCCTGCTCGGCGGAGTGATCCGAAGCGCAGCGGCACACCACAAGTTGTGCCGGTGGGGGCCGGACACCGGCATACCGGCCAGCGGGCTCCATAGCATGGAAACCGACTCGATCGGTGTTTTGAAACACGGTGTTACGCTAGGAATAGAAACTTTCAAAGCGTTCAAGAAAAAACTCTCGTGGCCGGAGGACAAGCCGGACAAGGTCATATGCCATCAGGTGGGCGACACCCATCAGCAAAAGATTCTTGAATCCATCGGAATTCCTCGGCAAAAGGACTTCACCACGTTTAAGTTCCTCGGAAATATCGGAACCGTATCTCTTCCCATCACAGCGGCGATTGCCGACGAACGCGGGTTCCTTGTTAAAAATGACCTGGTCGGATTTTTCGGCATCGGCAGCGGCCTGAACTGCCTGATGCTGGGTATAAAATGGTAAAACACCTATATTCGCACAATAAAATTTTGAAAACTATATTAATATGTTATAGTGGGATGATGCTTTTCTAAAGACAAAATATTTTCGATTTCGGTACAAAAAATCGCCGAAATTAAAAGATTCATTCTCTAAATGCCCGAGGGACAGAACCCTTTATTTCTGCCGCTGTCGGCAGGGATAAAAAGTCTGTGTCTGTCTGTGTGGGTCTGTGGCTAAACGATTTTGGGTAGAAAAAAACAAATAGACACTTCCGCATTCCGGCACCTGTACCCCTTTAAGTCTCGTTACATGGATCTAAACGGTTTGAAGTACCACTACCTCGACGAAGGCAACGGCGACCCTGTGGTCATGATTCACGGGAACCCCACCTGGTCATTCTATTTTCGAGAACTGGTCAAAGACCTGTCGTCGCGTTATCGAACGGTTGTGCCGGACCACATCGGCTGCGGTCTGTCCGACAAACCCGGCGCCAATCTTTACGATTACCAGTTGAAAAACCGCGTCGATGATCTGGAGAAGCTTCTCGATCATCTCCGGATAGGTGAAAAAATTACCCTGGTGCTGCATGACTGGGGCGGGATGATCGGCATGACCTATGCCGTCAGACACCCGGAGAGAGTGGCCCGTATTGTCGTGATGAATACTGCCGCCTTTTTTCCGCCCGACGCAAAACCCATTCCCATGAGACTCCGGCTGGTGAGAAATGTGAAGCCGTTTGCAACCCTTGCGGTACTCGGCCTGAATCTATTTGCTCTGGGCGCACTGTTCATTGCACCCCGCAAGCGACTGCCCGCAGATGTAAAAACAGGTCTCATCGCGCCCTACAACTGCTGGGCCAACCGGATTGCAACCCTGAAATTTGTGCAGGACATTCCTGTCAGGCAAAAAGATCCGAGCTACAGTCTGGTAAAATTTGTGGACAAAAACCTGCATGTGCTTTGCCACCTTCCGGTACTCATCTGCTGGGGCGAGCACGACTTTGTCTTTGATCTGGATTATCTTTCCGAGTGGCAGCGCCGTTTTCCCAATGCGCAGGTGCATTCATTCTCCGATTCGGGGCACTATGTTCTCGAAGATGCAGCGGATCGAATTATTCCTCTGATCAGAAATTTTTTCGACGAGCACCCGATTTGAAAACATTATGGATTCAAACCATCTGGAAAAAGACACCGCTGTTGTAAACGTTGCTTCCCATCTGAAAAAGATGGTTGAAACAGAGCCGTATAAGCGGGCCGTAGTGAGCCCTGCCGGGTGGGATAAAAGCGGACGGGCCGCCTACATTCACCTCACCTTCCGGCAACTGGATCAGGAATCCGACGCCCTGGCCCACGGGCTGGACAGTATCGGCATTCGGCGGGGCACCCGGACCATTTTAATGGTGAAACCCAGCTTGGAATTTTTCGTTATTATTTTCGGGTTATTCAAAACAGGCGCTGTTCCCGTTGTGGTGGATCCGGGTATGGGGATCCGACGAATGGTCGACTGCTTTAAAGAAGGACGACCGGAAGCATTTATCGGCATCCCGCCCGCCCATGTCATTCGAACGCTTTATCCGAAGTTTTTTAAAACCGTCAGGGTGTGGGTAACGGTCGGGCGTCGCTGGTTCTGGGGCGGCTATACGCTCGGGCAGATCGTTCGGAAGCCCTGTAAACCGTACCCTCTGGTTCAAACCTTTCGTGACGAAACCGCAGCTATCCTTTTTACAACCGGCAGCACCGGTCCGGCAAAGGGTGTAATTTACACCCACGGGAACTTCGACGCCCAGCTTCGCCACATAAAATCTCATCTGGGATTGTCTTCGGACGAAATAGATCTCTCCACGTTTCCACTTTTTGCGCTGTTTTGGCCTGCCCTTGGAATCACATCGGTGATACCGGACATGGACCCCACAAAACCCGCACAGGTGAACCCCGAAAAGATTATCGAGGCCATACAGAATCAGGGGATTACCAGCATGTTTGCATCCCCCGCCCTTTTGAACCGTGTGGGCAGGTACGGCAAACAACAAGGCATAAAGCTGCCCTCTTTAAGACGGGTAATTTCCGCCGGTGCACCCGTATCGCCGGCAAACATCGAACAGTTCGCCGAATTGCTGGGCAAAAATGCCGAAATTCACACGCCTTACGGTGCGACAGAGGCGGTTCCCATTATTTCCATCGCAAGCAATGAAATTCTTTCGGAAACCAGAGATCTCAGCGAAAAGGGATACGGTACCTGTATCGGCCGACCCATTGACGATATCAACGTCCGGATAATAAAGATCACCGATGCCCCGATCACTGAATGGTCACCCGATCTTCTGGTCCAGGAGGGAAAAATCGGCGAGATTGTGGTCAAAGGAGATCTCGTAACCCGCAGCTACTTTGAACGACCACGAGACGACGCACTGGCCAAAATCAGAGAAGGTGTGCAAGTGTGGCACCGGATGGGGGACCTGGGCTGGAGGGACAAAAAAGGAAGATACTGGTTCTGCGGCCGCAAAAGCCATCGCGTAACCACTGAAAACGAGACACTGTATTCGATTCCCTGCGAGGCAATATTCAACAATCACCCCAAGGTTTTCCGAAGCGCGCTGGTCGGCGTGGGACCGCCGAAACAGCAGAAGCCGATCATCTGCATCGAACTTGAACAGGCACATTCCGGAGACAGCAAGGACAAGATAATCAAAGAACTTCTTGATCTCGCAAAAGGCAGTGAACATACAAAAAAAATCCACACCATCCTGTTTCACACGTCCTTTCCCGTGGACATCCGGCACAACTCCAAAATTTTCAGGGAAAAGCTGGCAATGTGGGCTGAAAAGCAGCTAAATTAAAAAATGAAAACAGAAAAGAGTCATCCAAATAGAGAGCCGCAAAAAGTCCTGGTCACGGGCGGCGGCGGCTTTCTCGGCGGTGCCATTGTCCGGCTCCTGGGCGAAATGGGGGATGCTGTCCGCAGTTTCTCCCGCAGCCTTTACGATAAACTTGACGCCTTGGGAGTTGAACAACTCCAGGGGGACATCCGTGATCGCCTTGGCGTGGAAAAGGCATGCGCGGGGGTGGACCTCGTATTTCACGTTGCCGCAAAACCCGGGGTCTGGGGAAATTACGAAGACTATTACAGGACCAACGTTATCGGAACCCGAAACGTAATTGCAGGATGCCGCCTGCATCACGTTCATCGACTCGTCTATACCAGTTCCCCCAGTGTTGTTTTTGACGGCACCGACATGGAAGGTGTGGATGAATCTGTTCCCTACCCGGACAAGTATCATGCACACTATCCAAAAACAAAGGCGATGGCCGAACAACATGTTGTGGAAGCCGCCAGCCGGGATTTACGGACAATTGTTTTGAGGCCTCATTTGATATGGGGCCCGGGGGACAATCATTTGGTGCCGAGAATTATTGAGCGCGCGAAGCGCCTGAAAAGAGTCGGCGATGGAGAGAACCTTGTGGACACCGTGTATATCGAGAACGCCGCACACGCACATATCCTGGCCGCGGACAGCCTGAATATAAACCCGGAGCTTTCGGGCAACATTTATTTCATCAGCCAGGGGGAACCTGTTCCACTCTGGGATATGGTTAATGACATATTAAAGGCGGGGGGGCTTCCCCCTGTAAAGCGTTCAATATCACGGAAAACGGCACGGATCATCGGGGCAATGCTTGAATTCGTTTATGGCGCACTGAAATTAAAAGGCGAACCTCAAATGACGCGCTTTCTGGCCGACGAACTGGCCACAGCCCACTGGTTCGATATCAGCGCCGCAAGAAGAGATCTCGGCTACGCGCCCCTGGTTTCCACCGAGGAAGGTCTTCGACGTCTCGAAGCATGGCTGAAAAATGATTAGAAACCGGTATTCGTGATTTTTGTCATCGAGATTCCCGCCGGGCGTGAGATCGTATACCTATTTAGGGTGGCACTCACTGCAACTCGTCGGACCGGTTGCCGGGAGTTTGTCCTTCACGGTAATCTGTGACATTTCCATTGTTTTTCGCTTTTGTTTTATTTCTTTATGACAGCCGACACACTGGCCGTGAAACGCATACTTAAAATAGGCGATCGAAGACCCCGTATATTTCAGGTATGTTGTCTGTGTTTTTGGCGGTGTTGTCTGATCATGACAACCTTCGGTCGTACAATTTCTAATTTTCGCATTTCCTGCCCATGCGTGATGGCATGTTCGGCAGTCGGCACCAAAGTGTCTGGAATGGGGAAAAGTGACCGGAGACCGTGTCGGTTCTACCGATGCGGGGGGTTTTATCACGATGTCCCCCATGGGGACACACATGGCATCCTCAATTCGGCTCTCGTTCTGCCCAATCGCTTCCAGCGCCAGTCCGGAAACCAGCATCACCATCAAACACAGCAGCACAATTCGTACGCTTAACATTCCTGTCCTCCTCACTAAGATTTTAATAATACGCCACTTCTTAACGTTATTGCTGTACAAATAAAAAAAATTCAATGAAAAAGTGTTTCTTTACTTGTTATCTGCTAAAATGTCAAAAGATTATCCAAGCGGGGGATTGTTTTTGAACCAAGGGAAAACGCGAAAGTCACGTTGCATCGGGTTCCACGCTCTCTCGAATACGCGTCACCGTGACGATCGACCTCTCAGATTCAAGATATGGGAGGGTATACGTTTTCACGTCAATGGAGATAGTATCTTTTCCGGAATGGGGAATGCCCGGGAGTTCCGGGAAGCGGTGACGAAACGAATCTGCCTCTTCTTCGGTCATTTTTCCCTTTAATGCAACGATGCTCCCTCCAAGCGCCACCAGGGGCAGCGCCAGTTGAATGAAATTTTCCAGCGAGGTCACCGCCCTGCTCACGACGACATCAAACACGTAGTCAACACTGTCTTCTCGCCCACCGGGGGTTTCGAAATCGACAATCGAAGCGCCCCGGGCCCTGGCGTGAAGGGCTTTAATACCGGTTAACCCGAGTTTCCGGATGACATGTTTTATAAAACTGACCTTTTTGCGTGACGCATCGATCAGGGTCGCCGATACAGAAGGAATCAGGACCTTGAGGGGAATTCCGGGGAAACCGCCGCCGGACCCGATATCGAGCATCGTTGACCCCGGCGGTATAATTTCCGCCGCCGCCAGGGAATCCAGAAAATGTTTGACGGCGATCTCCAGCGGGTCGCTTATAGCGGTCAAATTTATCTTCCGGGTCCATTGGATGAGCTCAACGGCATGAACGGAAAATTGCTCTACCTGTTGAGGATCGAGACGGATATCAAATGATTCTGCGCCGTCTCTTATAATTCGTTTCCATTCCGTTGATCCGATTTCCATCGATAGTCATCCATAACGAGATAAAATAATAGTGAATATTCACGATATCATCTCGAGTCCGCACAGACAATCTCTAATTCACCCCGCCCGAACAAAAAAATAAAAGCTTGCCGGTTTTCGGATTCGAATATATAGGAGAAATTCTGTCGGCGTTTACGCGTTTTTATTTTCGGGTTTTTTCCGATTAAAACAAAATTGTCCGGACGAATGGAAGCGAACGGTGTTTCGAGAACTGCTGTAACATCGGCAACATTCCGGATTTTCACAACATCTTCAATTTTCAAGAGGAGAACGACATGAAAATCATGAAATATACGGATGCAGAGACAAAATCCTTTGACGGCGATATCGTAAAAGGGGTCACGGGTCGGGTGTTGATCGGTAAAGATGACGGTGCCCGGAATTTCTGCATGCGGATGTTTGAACTGGCAAAAGACGGATACACCCCCAAGCACATCCACGACTGGGAGCATGAAATATTTTTTCACTCGGGCACGGGAGAGGTCCTCTGCGATGGCATTTGGGTTCCGGTAAAAGAGGGACATGTTGCTTTCATCCCCGGCAACGCGGAACACCAGATCCGGAATGCCGGTGACAAACCATTGATGTTCATTTGCGTTATCCCCTCGGGCCCTCCGGAGATTTAATTTTTGCATGACCTGTTGCGTCTATACAACCTTTCCGACCAGCCAGAACAGCATCATGCCCACCACAACCGTCCCACCCAGAGATTTTGTTTTTTGGGCAAAAACAAAGGTCGGTACGGCCACAAGGAGTTCCGGTCGAAAAACCGCCAGGTGTCTGGGTTCTCCCGCTGTGACCAGCGCAGGCAACAGCAACGCGCTGATAATGGCGACGGGGATCAAATCAAGCCATTCGACAAACAGATCCGGAAGATTTCGCCGCGCCAGGAAAAAGAGTGGAATCCAGCGCGGCAGAAATGTGACAAGACCCATACCGAGAACAAGAATCAGATATTCGTTTTCCATTTTTTGATAATAACCCCCAGCGTCGCTGCAAGTATCGACGCAATGACAATATAAGAATTCCCCGGAACCGTCACAGACAGGAAAACCGAAAAAAAACCGGCAACCATTGCGGTGATCACATAAACGCGCCCGTTGAGCTGAAATATCAAAAGACATATAAACATGGCGCTGAGCGCGTAGTCGATACCGAAGGAGCCGGCAGGTATGAATTGTCCGCCGATACCGCCCATGATGGTGCCGGCGATCCATGCAGCATTCGAAACCTGATTAACCACGAGTGCGCGATGGATATCCCAATCGCCCGCTCTAAAAAGAGCGTGATTTACCGCAAAGCTTTCATCCGTAACCCCGTATGCAAAAATCGAGAGCAGCGATTTTTTTACACTCCCCATATGGACAGTCAGAGATGAACTCATCAGGATATGTCTCAGATTGACCATAAAAGTGGTGATCACAATCGGAATCGTTGCGGCGCCGGAGGCGAGCATGGAAACGGCGATAAACTGGGAGCTCCCGGCAAAAACGAATACGGACATCAGGCCGATTTCAAGCGGGGACAATCCTGCTTTTTGAGCAAGGACGCCGAAAGCAAGGCCGATGGGGATATATCCGAGGCAGATGGGCCATGCGGCCGTCATCCCCTGAACGATTGCGGCTTTAGCACCGAGTTTGTTTTGTTTTAGCGTTGTGATCATGGGCTGTCTTTGCCTGTGGTTGAACACCTTTGGCAGGCGTGTGACTGATACACCAAATCGCAGACCCGTTCAAGAAAGAGATGTATTTTTTTCTTATCTGCCTAACTTCTCTTGACAAACTTATGAAGTGCTGTACATTCAGGTCGCCAAAAAAGTTCCTGTTTTTAGCAGGATCATGCAAGCAGCATACCAGCCAGACACACAATCCCCCATCTGGTATACCATTTCCAAATGAGGGATTTTTATATTTGATAAAACCGAGCTTTTATGTATGCTTGATCAATATCATTTGCGGTCAAAGGACGTTGAACAATGGTCAAAAACGCAAGAAAAGTCAGAAATATCGGTATCAGCGCTCACATTGATTCGGGGAAAACGACCCTGACGGAACGGATCCTCTTTTTCACGAAGCGTATTCATACCATGCACGACGTGAAGGGAAAAGACGGCGTCGGGGCGACAATGGACTCAATGGAACTGGAAAAGGAACGCGGCATCACCATTGCTTCGGCAGCCACTTTCTGTGAATGGAACGACCACGAGATCAATATCATCGACACGCCGGGCCATGTCGATTTTACCATTGAGGTCGAACGATCCCTGCGCGTTCTCGACAGCGCCATACTTGTTCTGTGCTCGGTAGGCGGGGTTCAGTCCCAATCGATTACCGTCGACCACCAGATGAAAAGATACAACATCCCCTGCATCGCGTTTATCAATAAATGCGACAGGAGCGGCGCAAACCCTTTTCGCGTCATCAACCAGCTCAGGGAAAAACTGGGTCACAATGCGGTTGCCTTGCAGATCCCCATCGGGTTGGAAGTCGAACACACCGGGGTCGTTGATCTTATCTCCATGACCGCAATATATTTTGACGGGGATCACGGTGAAAATGTTCGAGTCGAGGATATCCCGAAAAACCTGCTCACGGAAGCACAGGAACGCAGAGAAGCACTCATCGACGCAGCTTCCCTCTTTTCGGACGAACTTACCGAAGCCGTGCTCGAAGAAAAGAAGGTGCCCCCGGATCTTCTGATCGACGCGCTCCGCAAAGGAACCGTTGCGCGAAAACTGACACCGGTATTGATGGGATCGGCATACAAGAACAAAGGCGTTCAGCCCCTGCTCGATGCGGTGACCCATTTGCTGCCCTGCCCTTCCGATGTGGAAAATCAGGCGATGAACATGGATGAAGCGGAGATGCCGGTCATTCTTTCCAGCGAATCGAATGCACCCCTTGTGGCGCTGGCCTTCAAGCTGGAAGATGCGCGATACGGCCAGCTCACCTACATACGGGTTTATCAGGGTTCTATTTCAAAAGGAGACACGATTAAAAATGTCCGAATCGGGAAAAAAATTAAGGTCGGCCGGGTCGTTCGCATGCACGCGGATCAGATGGAAGACATCGAGACGATCCACGCAGGGTTTATCGGAGCCCTGTTCGGCATTGACTGCGCTTCCGGCGATACGTTTGTCGATCCGGACATCAATCTGACCATGACGTCCATGTTTGTACCGGACCCTGTCATTTCTCTGGCCGTTTTTCCCAAAGACCACAAATCCCAGATCAACTTGTCCAAGGCCCTCTCACGTTTCGCCAAAGAGGATCCGACCTTCAGGATGCGCGTGGACGAAGAGACGTCGGAAACCATCATAGAAGGCATGGGGGAACTGCATCTCGAAGTTTATGTGGAACGGATGCACCGCGAGTACGGAGCGGACGTAACCACCGGCAATCCGCGCGTGGCCTACAGGGAAACCATTACCAGGAAGGCGGAGTTCGACTACACGCACAAGAAACAGACCGGGGGTGCCGGACAGTACGGGCGGGTGGGCGGCTTCATGGAGCCGGTCGCGGACACGGATTTTGTTTTTGAAAACAAAGTCGTCGGCGGGTCGATTCCGACCCAGTTTGTCCCGTCATGCGAAAAGGGTTTCAAATCGTGTCTTTCAAAAGGTCCGAAAATGGAGTTTCCGGTGACCGGCATAAAGATCGTCGTCAATGACGGTGCCTCGCACGCCGTCGACTCTTCCGATATGGCATTTCAGGCGGCGGCTCGCGGCGCGTTTCGCGAAGGGTACGCGAAAGCAGGTGCGGTAATTCACGAGCCTATAATGAAAGTCGTGGTGGAAACCCCGACCGAGTATCAAGGCGCGGTCATGGGTCTTCTGAATCAGCGCCGCGGAATGATATTGGGCGCACAGGACGAGGGACCGATATCCGTGGTCGAAGCCCAGGTTCCCCTTGCTGAAATGTTCGGTTTTTCGACCGTTTTACGGTCATCGACCCAGGGAAAGGCCCAGTTTACCATGGAATTTTCGGTTTACAAACAGGTTCCCAAATCCGTCGCGGAGGAACTGTCCCGAACATTTAACGGAAAAAAACAAAAAGGCCATTAGCGAATCAAAATCGTTTGCTCGCCGGTTTGAAAATCCGTGCTATATTTGTAAAACTCGGGTAATCACTCCCCAACATTACAAGAAAGGCAGGTTTAAATGCTGGAAAAAGATTCCCTCTTTAAAAACCCTTTTGACTTCCTGGGTTATGAAACCAAGGACATTCTCCCTGACGGTGGGTTCGGCGGAGTGCTCGCAAGAGCAGGCGTCGGCAAAACCGCGCTTCTCGTGCAGCTTTCCCTGTATGCGCTTCTGAAACAGCAAAACGTCCTCCACATCAGCCTGAATGACCCGGTAAACAAGGTTGATCTCTGGTACAAGGAGGTTTTTCACAACCTCGTACGGCAGTATACCCTGGAGCATGCCGCCTCTCTCTGGGAAACCATGCTGCCCCACCGGTTCATCATGACGTTCAGGATCGAAGGATTCAGCCCGCCCAAACTTGAAGAACGCCTGAACGACCTCACGCAACAGGCTATTTTCTTTCCCCGAATCGCCGTCATTGACGGAATGCCGTTCGACGCATCCGCACAGAAGTCTCTTGCGGAATTGAAGGCGCTTGCGCAAAAGCATTCCATGCAGATCTGGTTCACCGTGCGAACGCACCGGCACGAAAAAACCGGACCGGACGGCATTCCCGCTTCTTTTTTGCCGCTTGCAGACCTGTTTGACGTGGTCATACAAATCCAACCCGAAGGAAACGAGATCCATGTCCGGGCGTTGAAAGGGGCAGCGCATTTCGATCACCCTCCCCTGGTTTTGGACCCTTCCACAATGATGACGAAAGAAAAGATGGACACCTAAGTGGACGTATTTTCAGAATTAAGATCATCCGGGGAAAAACGATTCGGCGAAATAGGCGCGTGGACATATGACGAATGGATGTCGCTGAACGAAACCTGTTTTGACGGAAAAATTGTCGCGGGACCCATCTTCTGGGGAAAGACCCCGGATGATAGAAGTATCGGGTATTATTCATGGAAGGAAAACCTGATCTTTCTCCACAAGACCCTGGTGCGCCCACCGTATCCAACACCTTTCCCGAAATGGGACATTTGCAATCTGAACAAGAAATTTGCCGGCGATGTCCTGCTCCACGAAATGATTCACCAGATGATTTATCAAACCGGCGGCTGGAAAGGCGACACCAGCCACAACAATGAACGGTTCGTGGGAGAAATAAACCGGATTGCCGGACTGCTCGCGCTTGACGTTTCGGCAAAGGTCATCCGGCAGAAAAAGATCGACGGGCGGTTGAAATGGCAGGTTGAGCCCGGATGTTTGTCGTACAAAGAGATGTCTGAGTTTCCGTATTCCTCCCGGCCCGAAGGCTATTACCGGCAAAGAGCGTAACCGGTCATTGTTAGGCTTCCTGAAACCGCCCGCTCTGCGGGTGGAGTTACTTTATCATCTTCATGTATTCACCCGCGATTTCCGTATAGGACTCCGCGGTTTTCCGGCGCTCCGCCACCGTTTCTTCCGACAACCGCTTTTTCATTTCAGCAGGCACACCGGCCACGAGGTGCCAGGGCCCGATTTCCTGTCCCTGCCGAACCAGGGAACCGGCCGCGACAACGGAACCGGTTCTGACACGGGCGGCGCTCAACACCACGGCGTTGATGCCGATCAGGCAGTTGTTCTCAACGGTGCAGCCGTGCACGACGGCGTTGTGCCCGACGGTGACATTGTCTCCGATGATCGCGGGCTTGTCCACATCCGTGTGAATGGTGCAGTTGTCCTGTATGTTGGTCTTCCTCCCGATTCTGACCGGTGCAAGATCGCCCCGGATGACCGTACCGAACCAGATGCTCGCGCCCGCCTTGATTTCCACGTCCCCGACAATCACGGCGGTCGGGGCAACAAACACGTCTTTGCCGATTTTGGGCTTTTTGCCCTTGAACTCAAGAATCATGATATTCGCTCTTGTATAATTGCCGGATAAATTCCCATATGGTCTTGTGGACCTCGTGGGCGCCTTCTCCCAAAAGTATGCCGTGGCGGTCAAAGTTGAACAGAATATATTTTTTGTCCGCAGAACCCAGAAGATCAAAAATTCGTTTCGACCCGCGCTGATCCACCACCGGATCTCTGTGGGACTGGATCACGAGGGCCGGTATCTTCAAATCGGGCAATCGCGGCTCGAGAGATTCCATGAGCCGCTCGATTTCCCGCACCCCTGCAACCGGATTGCGAGAATAGTTGATATGGGGATTTTCCGGCCTGTTTTCGACAAACTCCTTTTTTGAGTTGTCCAGATGAAAACTCTCCAGCAACCGGTTCCACACCTCCACCGCCGGTACGAATTTTGAAGAAAGATGCTGGAGCCTCAGGGGCGGAGAAACCGCGAAAACCCCTTGTATGTCTTCCTGAACTCTCGTTGAAAGATCGAGTGCCAGGCCTGCTCCGGTGGAAAATCCGCCGACCACGACTTTTTGACACAGGTTTCGTATCACGGCATATCCCTCGTCAACGGATGCCGCCCATTCCAGACAGGTTCTTTTGGCCAGATCCTGAGGAGAGGTCCCGTGTCCCTTGAGACGGGGGACATAGACCCAGAGTCCCCTGCTGCCCAGATAAAGCGCCAGCTCCCTGACCTCCAGCGGTGCCGCCATGTAGCCGTGGATCAGGAGCACCCCCATCTTCCGCGACCTGCCCCGGATTAGGAACGGCATACCCACATTTTTTTTCTTTGACTCTCCTTCCACATAGAATCTGGCGTAGTCGGCTTCGAATTCCGCGACCGCCTTGTTCGACAGGAACTCGACAACCTTCCGCCTCAGCAGGAAACCGGGCAACAACGCAAAGCGCCGGATGTGCCTCTGCAAAAGGGTCAGCGGTTCCACCTCGTTGGCCATCACCGCGACGGGATTGTCAACACGCACGTGGTGAATGTCAAAAACAGAAGAGAATTTCGAGGGGTCCTTGACCAGGGCCCCGTTGTTTTCCCTGACAGCACCTTTTTCCAGCGCCACGGAAATAAAATCCCTGTATTTGTTGAAGCGATCATCCGTCAGAAGATGAACCTGATCAGCGGCAAGAAGTTTGTGCAGGTTGACACCTGTCTTGTCCAGATCATGTGTCGCCGCTAAAAACACCCTTCTTCTCAAATCATACGCGTCGATCCTCCTGAACGGCACCTGTTTGAGCATCGAGGCAAACAGATGGTCGTGATTTACGGTTGTCATTCCGTAAATGGCGGTCATGTAGCGCTGCATGATATCGAGCGCCATCCTTCGCATGACCTTTTTAGAAGAAATCGGATCATCAAAATCGAATCTCCGTTCCGAAAAAATATCCTTTTCCATGGCGGCGTTTTTTACATAATCTGCTATTTTTATGGGTTCACCGAACCGGATGTCCACATCAACACCGGAAAGCAGCATGGTACCTTCCGTCATGATCTCTTCGATCATGCGTTCCGGAATATCTTCAACGAATCTCGCGGCCAGTTCGCTGAGTATATTTTCCCGTGCCCGAATGGGAAAATAACTCACGTTTACGGGAACGATATAGGTGTTCTTCTCGAATACGGGCTCAATGGAACCGATCTGGAAAAGATCCATCAGGCGTTTTGCTTCATCAGGCGCGTTTTTTGTCACCCAGCGCAATCTCTCACGGTAAAATTCCGCACGGAGAGCCAGTGTCGCCGCCCCTGTATGGGGCGGACGCTTCCCGCCGGCCGACGCCACCATAAAGCGTCCCTTTTCAACGATCTTTTTGCTTTTTACCATGCTGCCCTCAGGAAAAATGATCCATGAGGCCTCACCGGTTAACAGGCTTTTGACGATGAGCAGGTCCCGGTCCGGGTTTTTTGTTGAGACGGCACCGACCCTGTCGAGAAAACCGCCCAGAGAACCCTTGAAAAGGCTGTAGTCGGCAAGGGACCAGACCGGAACATTGGTCAGTTGATAGACCTGGTAGGGGATAAACAGCGTTTCGATTCGCGTAAAATGGTTGATAACAAAAATGATCGCCCCTTCGGGAATATTTTCCGTTCCATGCACGCTTATTTCAGCCTTTGAAAGGTGGGTGAGCGTCTTCACGGCAAGGCCGGTCGTGAGGTATGCGAAACGGTTCATAAACAAATACGGGTCGTATAATTTGAGTTATCGGTCCGGTTTTGAGTCGCTGAATAAAGGATTAACAGATAAATACGGCCTTGCGCAATACCTATCATCGGGAACAGACGTTGTTGTTGACATCGTGGATATTTATAATTAGATTTATTTGATTATTTTAAAATCGGAGGTTCATCGTGTACTCAAGAATATTGATACTTCGCTTCCCGAAAACGGAGGTGGAAAAACCTATTGTCTGCTATCTGGCAAAAGACTATGACCTGACGTTCAACATCCTCAATGCCGCCGTCCTCCCCAGGAAAGAAGGGGTCATGGTCCTCGAACTGTCGGGGACGAAAAAGAACTTCAAGGAAGGGGTTCAATATCTGAAGAACCAGGGGGTAGTGGTTCAGAATGCCGCCCAGGAAGTAAAACGTATCGAAAAAAGATGCACGCAATGCGGTGCCTGCACGGCCGTGTGCCCGACCCGTGCACTGTCTGTCGAACGGCCTGAAATGACCGTCGGCTTTGACCAGGAAAAATGCAGCGTGTGTGAGCTTTGCGTGCCGGCCTGCCCCACCAGGGCCATGGTGGTCCGCCCGTCGAACAAAGCCTTTTTTTAAATGAAACCGCTGACAGCCATCGCCGTAAGCGGCGGAATAGACTCGCTTATGGCTGCGCATCTTTTGAAAAGACAGGGATACCCGGTCGTCGGAATCCACTTTATAACCGGATATGAAGATCCGGTTTTCGAAGGGCACGAAAATACAGCGCCACTGACTTCAGATCCATCGTTCCTGTCAAAAATAACGGATCGGGCCTTGAAAAAAACCTCCCGGATTGCGGATCAGGCCGGGATGCGTGTCGAACTCCTGAACTGCGCGGTTGAATTTAAGAACATTGTCGTTGACTACTTCACACAAGCATACCGTTCCGGTCGAACCCCGAACCCTTGTCTGGTATGCAATCCGTCCATAAAATTCGGCGCCCTTCTCTCCTTTGCCCGAAAACTGGGGGCGTCACGGCTGGCGACCGGGCACTACGCCAGAATCAGCAAGGACACTCAGGGCGGGTATCACCTTCTCAAAGGACTCGACAGGGAAAAAGACCAGTCGTATTTTCTCGCCATGATGACTCAGAGCAAGCTGGCGGACGCCTGTTTCCCCCTGGGGCATATGAAAAAATCGGAAGTCAGGAAGCTTGCCGGGGACAGGGGGCTTCAGCCCGTTACTCAGCGTGAAAGCCAGGACATCTGTTTCATCAAGGGGAACACCTATGGAAAATTCCTTTCATCGCAGCCGGGTTTTGAACCGAAACCGGGAGCGATAGAAGATGTCCTGGGCAATGTCCTGGGAGCGCACAAGGGATTACATCTGTTTACCATCGGCCAGCGGCGCGGTATAAACTGCCCTGCGCCTCAGCCCTATTATGTTGTAAGGATAGATACAACTCGAAACCGTCTGATCGTGGGTTTTAAAGATGACCTGCTATCTTCGGAATGCAACATCCTCAACATAAACTGGATAACTCAAAAACCGGCCGGACCGATAAGGATTCACACGCGAATGAGATATCGGCATGACGCCGCAGCGTCCACGCTTTTCCCGGTGGATGGAGAGACGGCCCTTATCCGGTTTGACCGGCCTCAATCCGCCATTACGCCGGGACAGGGCGCTGTCTTTTATCGGGACGACGAAGTTTTAGGCGGCGGGTGGATCGCGTAAAAATAATATAAATGAGAAAACAAAAATCTAACAATACCAAGAACTCAACGTCCCGTATCCCAGATACCGCACCCAGGTTTTCGATCACCACACTGGGCTGCAAAGTGAACCGGTCCGAATCGGACGCTATTGCCCGGCGCCTTGAGTTGTCACAATGGATTCCGGCCGACGTCAACGAAAAAACGGACCTGTGCATCATCAATACCTGTACCGTTACCCGTAAAGCGGCCATGCAGTCCCGCCAGGCAATACGGCAGACCGTACGGTCCAATCCCGGGGCCCGGATTCTTGTAACCGGCTGTTATGCCCAGACAGAACCGGATGAAATTAAAAAAATTGACGGCATCCACTACATCGTCGGTCATTTTGACAAACATAACATACCGGAAATCATGGTCGCCGACCCGGAAACACATCGGAGTCGCCCCACGCCAGGTCCCGAAATCATTTGGCAGGATATCCGAAAGGAGCGCACGTTCCAACACACCCCCGTTGCAGCGTTCGGAAACAGAACCCGGCCGGTTTTAAAGGTCCAGGACGGTTGCGACGCATTCTGCACATACTGCATTGTCCCCTACGCTCGCGGCCGCAGCCGCAGCATGCCCCTTGAAAACGTATTGAAAAACATCACGCAGCTTAAACAGGCCGGTTTTCGTGAAGTGGTCCTTTCCGGTATCCACCTCGGCAGCTACGGTGTTGACCTTTTGCCGAAAACCAGCCTTTTTGACCTTCTGAAACACATCGATACCTCCGCTGTCATCGAGCGTGTTCGCCTTAGTTCGATAGAACCTCACGAACTCACGGAAGAGATCATTCATCTGACAGCGGAATCGGAGATTTTGTGCGATCATTTTCACATCCCCCTGCAGAGCGGGGATGACCGTATCTTGGAAAAAATGAACCGGCCCTACACGAACCGGCTATTCAGGGAACTGGTGTTGCGAATCCGGAAACAAATGCCGGACGCCGCCATCGGTGTTGACGTTCTGGTGGGATTCCCCGGGGAGACCGACAATGCCTTTGAAAACACGTGTGCCCTGATCTCGGAACTCCCGGTCTCGTATCTGCATGTCTTTCCGTTTTCGGCGCGAAGCGGAACACCTGCCAGCAAATTTTCCGGCATTGTTGCAACGGAAACGATAAAAGCACGCGCCCTTAAAGTACGTGAGATTGGTTTTCATAAAAAATCAGTATTTTATAATAGTTTTTCGAATGAAAAGATTGAAGTTCTTGTTGAAGCAAAAAGCGACTTTCCCGAAGGCCTCATGAAAGGAATATCTGAAAATTACATCCCGATTTTTTTCAAGGAGGACGTCGATCTAACAAACGCTTTCGTGAATGTCAGGATCAACACAATAGACAGCGACAATAAAGTGTACGGCGCAATCGTCTGATCCGACTTTCTCTTGAAAAATTTTCGGATAGATGATAGGCGGAATACTTTTTGAAAAATACCATTTACCTGCTATAAATCTGCCCCGAAGCAGGGAATGAACCCGGCGAGGGCCGAATAAACCCGGAGGATATAACATGACCATAGCAAAAAGCGATTACAAGGAAGATGCCGACCGTTTAACGGCGGTTTTCGAGACCAGTCTCGGTACGTTTAAAATTGAACTCCACGCAAAGGAATGCCCGGAAACGGTCTGGAATTTTGTCAACCTTGCCGAAGGGAGACAGGAGACGGCAAGGGAAGGAAGTTTTTATGGCGACCTCATCTTTCACCGGGTCATTGACGGATTTATGATTCAGGGCGGGTGCCCTCGGGGAACGGGAACCGGCGGGCCCGGCTATACGTTCCGGGACGAATTCGATCCGTCATTGCGTCATAACAGCGAGGGAATACTGTCCATGGCCAATGCCGGCCCCGGAACCAACGGAAGCCAGTTTTTTATAACGCTGGGACCGACTCCTCACCTGGACGGCAATCACTCGGTTTTCGGGAAAGTCGTCAAGGGGATGGATGTGGTGAAAAAAATCGGTTCGGTCAGGACAGGCCCCATGAACAAACCCATTGAACCCGTGACGATGAGCAAGGTCACAATTAACCGGTGAATATCATGAATGATGTTTACAAAAGGCTCGCAAAACACCTTGATGATCTGCCGGCCGGTTTTCCGGCCACCGATTCCGGTGTGGAATTGAGAATATTGAAGCGGTTTTTTTCGCCTGAAGAAGCCGAAATCGCCATGAGGCTTACCATGCGGCCGGAACCGGCATCAACCATTGCCGAACGGCTCGATATGGACCCGTCTGAAATGGAACAGGCGCTTGAGAAGATGTCGAAAAAAGGGCTCGTTTTTCGCATCCGAAAAGGAGATCAGCCGCTTTTCATGGCCGCCCAGTTTGTCGTCGGTATATGGGAATACCACCTGAACGATCTGGACGAGGAACTTATCAGAGACTTCAATGCGTACAGTCCCTATCTGATGAAGGAGGCCTGGGCAGAGCAGAAGACCAAGCAGCTCAGGGTTATCCCCGTTTCCCGGAGCGTCTCTGCGGAGATGGCCGTGATGCCTTATGAGAAAGCGGAAGAGATCATAAAAAGCCAATCCAAAATTCTGGTCGCCCCGTGCATCTGCAGAAAAGAGCATGCGATGGTGGGCAAGGGCTGCGACAGACCCCTGGAATCCTGCCTGGTCTTCGGAGCCGGGGCTTATTTTTACAAGGAAAACGGGCTGGGCCGATTCATTTCCCAGGAGGAAGCCCTTCAGGTGTTAAAAAAGGCACAGGAATCGGGGCTTGTGCTGCAGCCGGGAAATGCAAAAAAAACAGTGAACATCTGCACGTGCTGCGGCTGCTGCTGCCAGATTCTAAAGAATTTAAAAGAAATGGACAGCCCTGCAACAGCAATGAGCACCAACTATTATGCCTGGGTCAACGAAGAAGATTGCGCATCCTGCGGAACCTGTGTGGAGCGGTGCCAGATGGATGCCATAGCCGTTGATGATGTCGCCCACATCGATCTCCTTCGCTGCATCGGGTGCGGTCTTTGCGTGACCACCTGCGAAACGGGCGCCATCCGGCTGGCGGCAAAAGCGGAAGCGGACCAATGGGTTCCGCCTGAAAATATGTATAAAACCTATGCAAAAATGGCCAGGGAGAGAGGGAAAATTCAATGACCTCCGGCAAAGCCGGAGGAATGGTTTGTGAACCGCTCAAAGCGGTTAATTAAAACCAGATATTATCGCATGTTTCTCTCCTGTTTTACGGCTTCGTAGGCCTCCTGGATCTCTCGAAATTTGTCATTTGCAAATTTCGTAAACTCTTCCGGCAGACCCTTTGATGCGATTTTGTCCGGATGATAATCGGAGACGAGTTTTCTGTACTGATGCTTTACCTGTTCGTCCGGGTCCGACCGGTCGCACCCCAGAGCAGCATAGTATTTATCCGTGTCTTTCACATATCGCGACTTCACTTTTCTGTATTCTTCATCGCTGAAATTGAATATCCGCACCGCGGAAAGGATGAGCGCTTCCTCGTTGTCGCTCAAAACGCCGTCGGCCAGGGACACTCTCAACAGTATATCGATCATGAGTTCGAGCATCTGCGTCTGATGTCGGAACTGCTGGTAAAACTGAGCGGTAAAATCCTGAAAGGACTGTGCCGATCCGAGGGCCGCGTGAAAGATGTTCAGGGCGATTATTCTGTTTTGGGGGTCCAGATTCAAATCGTACAGCATAAAGCGGTTTATGGAATCCATTTCTTCTTTCGTAACACTTCCATCCGCCTTTGCGAGCTTGGCCAGCATTGAAAACGCGGCGACAAAAAAGGTGACCTGAGCTTCTTCACCTGCTGAAATTCGGACCTGCTGGCCGGAGTCCATTTTTTCTTTGTCCAGATCAAAAGCGTGGCCGAAGGCAGCACCCGCTATGGCGCCAAGGGGGCCGCCCAGCGCAAATCCAATGGTGCCGCCGACTATTTTCCCGAGAAGTCCCATAATAAAATTATCTCCATCTCCGACTGTTTCCCGCAGAAAACAGTATATCGTACAACCATAAAGATCTTGAATATCATTTAATTCCGTTGTATGGATAAATCATATCCAATTCGTTTGGGCAACAAAAAACCGGAACTCACAAAGATGAACACGACAACCATTATCGTGACGGTCCTGACGCTCTGGCTGGTGATGGGCCTTAGCTTTCTGTCCGTCTATCTGGAAACACGCAGAAAAAGCAAGCCTCCAATCGACGCCTGGATCTCATATGAAGGATTGCTGTTTATCGCAAGCATCCTCATTCCGCTGGTCCTTTTAATTCACAGTGCTGCATCCGGTTGATATCGGCAAAACTACCAGCTGTCCAGCGCCTCCCGTATTTTGAAAGAAATGCGGACGAGGGATAACTGGTGGATGATGTCATCCATTTTACGGGTGATTCTTTTGATTTCCCGTAACCTTTCCAAATACGGATGTTCGGCAGCCATTTCATCGAGCAGGCCGCTTGCGACCTGCTGAATCTCTTGGAGTTGTTGACGAAAAGCCTTAGAAATGCGGCCGGCCATCGAGCTTACGGCACCCATATTTCGGGTATATCGTCGCTGAAGTTCTAAACGGTTCTGGTGGGTTAGATCCGATATCATTATAATGGAGCTTGAAGCCCGGCCCTGGCTTGAGAAGGTCGTAATCATCAACTGTCTTTCCTTGATTGTTACGGGCCCCGGACAGGTATCGCCGGAATTTTCGGAACCCAGCCACAAAAGGGCTTTCATCCGCTGCTGATCAACCGGATCGAACAGATCGACAAAATAGGTCGCCAGGAGTTCTTCCTGCCTGACACCGCAAAGGGCAACGGCAGCGGCGTTCACGTAAACGATTTTTCCTGAATAGACTTCCATAATGCCTACGGGAATTCCCTCCAGAATGGCTTCCAGGTGACGATTTCTGGAGAGCAACTCCCTGGTCATTTGACGCGAATATACCTCGTTAAGACCGACAATCGATCTGGGTTTCCCATCCTTTGGGAGGGATCCCGATTCGTTTACCGCCGATAAAACATGCTCGACAATTGAACCAAAGTGCCCTTTGGCAATACAGGCATCGGCGCCGGTTTCAGCGTAGTCAAACTCCATCTCCGCCGCAGGCGATCGCGTCAATGCGGGGAGCACGATCCCCGCCGTGAATTTTGAGAACTATTTCACCGGGGATCGCTCGTCTCCTTTTCACGCATTTACTTGACGAACAGTGCAACAGCCCTTATATTCTGCCAAATTTATAATACTGCTGAGGGAATTAATCTTAAATAGTTCAAGGTGAGCTAAGAGAGAATTGGTGCCGAAGGGGAGACTCGAACTCCCACAGAGAAACCCCCACTAGACCCTGAACCTAGCGCGTCTACCAGTTCCGCCACTTCGGCACATGACAGGCAACTTAAAAAAGATTGATTTCAGACGATAGTTGCCTTATATATAGATGTTTATACATTCTTGTCAAGTCTATTTAAGCGTTCGGAAAAGGTTGGCATGGAACTCATCGAACATATTGAAAATATAATAAAACCGTATGACAAAGCGGTGATTACCATAGGTAATTTCGATGGCGTGCACATCGGGCATCAGGCCCTTTTTCACGGCGTAATCGAAAAGGCGGGAGAGCTTGGCGGCACATCGATCGTAATGACCTTCGAACCGCATCCGATCCGGGTGTTGAAACAAAACGGCCTCCCGCCGTTGATCACCCTGTATGAACAGAAGGTTGAGCTTATTTCGACTACCGGTCTGGATGTTCTCATCTGCGTGCCGTTTACACGGGAGTTCGCCGCCATATCCGCAAGTGAGTTCGTGGAGGATATTCTGATCAGGCGTATCGGAATGAAAGCGATCGTCGTGGGGAATGATTATACTTTTGGGAGAAACCGAGAAGGAAATCTTGATTTTCTGAAAAACTGTTCAAAAAGCCTCGGCTTTGAAGTTATCCTTTTCGATTGGATAAAGATGTCAAACAACGGAACAGGCCGGATCAGCAGCACCGCAATACGGGAACTTGTCAACACCGGGAAAGTAGCGGACGCCCAAAAAATGCTGGGTCGCCACTATCAAATCAAAGGCACTGTTGAGGTCGGCCGCAACAGGGGCGGCAGGCTTCTTGGATTTCCGACGGCAAATATCAAGCTGCAGGATGAACTTTGTCCGAAGACCGGCGTCTATGCGGTTACGGTAGAGTGCCTGAACAATATATACAAAGGTGTCGCCAATATCGGATACAGCCCGACCTTTGATGACGGAACATTTTCAGTTGAAGTACATATCCTTGACTTTAAAGAGAACATATACGGGGAAAAAATCCGCGTTAATTTTATTGAGTTCCTGAGAGATGAAATCAAGTTTTTAAACGTTTCCGATTTATCCGAACAGATTAAACACGATATCGTCAACGCACGCGAAATCCTTTCCTTATAACTATATACTGAAAAACTGTGTCTGCTTTCATATTTTGTCTGTGAAAAAAAAAATACCCGTTTTCCTGATACTGGGTGTAACGGTATCCGCCGCTGCCCTCTATCTTTCCCTTAGAAATGTTCCGGTTTCCGGCCTTATCCGTTATCTGGCCTCCATAAACTATTTATGGATCCTGCCGTCCGTGTTGATTGTGCTGGTCAGTTTCATACTGAGGGCGCTCCGGTGGCAGATCATACTGGGCTCGGCATACAAAGTCGGCTTCTGGAGGGCGTATCACCCGTTGATGATCGGGTTTATGATAAACTGCATCATCCCGGGCAGAGTCGGTGAGGTGGCCCGACCGGCCATTTTAAAAAAAAATGAGGGTGTACCGTTCTCAACGGGACTTGCAACAGTGGCCGCCGAACGGGTATTTGACGTCATTCTGCTAATTCTGCTTTTTGCCGCGGTCCTGGCCTGGGTTAAAATTGATCCTGATTTGGACATAACCTTTGGCGGGCATCATCTCAACAGGGAAACCCTCATGGCTGTCAGCGGCGGAATCATGAAACTGCTTTTATTCTTGGTTACCGGAATAATCCTGGTGTGCATTCCCTGGTCGAGAAAAAAAATAAAAGAAGCGATCCAGGCGGTCCCCGCCCTGTTATTTTTTTCCGGCCCGGCGTTTAAAGAAAAATTAGGCCAATCGGTTTGCGCCCCGCTACTGCGCTTTATCGATAATTTTGCATACGGCTTTGCGCTGCTGAAGCACCCTGCCAGAATATTCGCATGTCTCGGGCTTTCTTTCATCATATGGGGCCTTTCCGCTTTTTCATTTTATGTCATGGCCCTGGGTTGCCCCGGCATCGAGCTCACGTTCAGCGAGCTGGCCGCCGTCATGGTAATTATCTGTTTTTTCATCGCCCTGCCGTCGGTGCCCGGTTACTGGGGACTCTGGGAGGCAGGCGGTGTCTTTGCCCTGGCTCTTTTTGGGGTTTCCGCAGAGGATGCCGCCGGTTTCACGCTGGCAAACCACGCAATTCAACTGATCCCGATCATCATCGCCGGTCTCGTATCCGCGCTGATCACCGGTGTAAATATATTGCATATCTCTTCCGGAGACATATCTGTTCAAGTGCAGGACCGTCTCCGTCATGAAACGTGACTAAATAAAGGAACTGTTGTCATGACGATACTTGAAATACTGACATTTCCGGACAAATTCCTCGAACAACCGACAAAAGAAGTAAAAAACATAGACGGCAAACTTCAGGGTTTGATTGACGACATGGCGGCCACCATGTATGAAGCCCCCGGGATCGGGCTGGCGGCGATACAGGTCGGAATTGATAAGAGCATTCTCTTGTACGATGTTTCACCACCGGACGAAAAACGCTCCCTGCAGGTCCTTGTCAACCCGCGAATAGTAACCCGTGAAGGCGAGACCATCTCAGAGAATGAAGGGTGCCTCAGCGTCCCGGATTACAGGGCGGACGTGAAACGTGCGCTCTCGATACAGGTTGAAGGATATGACAGGGAAGGAAATCTCCTGAAAATAGATGCCGAAGGGTTCCTGGCAATGGTGCTGCAGCATGAAATCGATCATCTGAACGGTGTCCTGTTCATCGACCGTATAAGCCTTTTAAAAAGAGCGCTCTATAAAAAACGGGTTCAAAAACAGTTAAAAAAAACGTGAACAAGAGATTCAAAATTGTCTTTATGGGTACGCCGGATTTCGCCGTGCCTGCCCTGGCCGCCCTTCACGAATGCCGCCATGAGGTGAAACTCGTAGTCACCCAGCCGGATCGACCGAGAGGTCGCGGCAGGAAGCTCACCCCGTCGCCGGTCAAGACCGCGGCCCGGAAAATGGGTTACGATATCGTTCAGCCGGAAACCATCCGGGATCGCGCCCTTGAGAAGCACCTTCGAGAGTTGGCGCCGGATCTGTTTATCGTGGTCGCCTTCGGTCACATTCTCGGGAAAAAACTTCTCCAGGTGCCCCGGATCGGCGCAATAAACATCCACGCGTCTCTGCTTCCGAAATATCGGGGACCGGCGCCCATTCAGTGGGCGATCCTTAACGGCGAAAAAAAGACCGGCGTCACCACCATGTTCATGGATGACGGTATGGACACCGGTGACATCCTGTTGTCCACAAAAGTTGAAATTCGTCCGGACGACACATCCGCGACCCTCCATGACCGCCTGGCGCTTCTCGGCGGAGATCTCCTTGTAAAAACGCTAAGCGCCATAGAAACCGGCGAGACAATTCCCCTTCCCCAGGACCACGATCAGGCCACCTATACCACTTTGCTCAAGAAAGAAGACGGCCGCATCGACTGGGAAAAACCCGTGGAATCTCTCGATGCGTTCATACGGGGGATGTCTCCGTGGCCCGGAGCGTTTACATTTTTTGAAGATAAACGGCTTAAAATATTTGCAGCCGACCCTGTCCCATTGGATGTTGCCGAAAAACCGGGCACCGTTGTCAGGGGCTTTCCGGATGAACTTCGCGTCGCCGCCGGAAAAGGTGTTCTCTTGGTTCAGGAGATTCAAGGCGCCTCTGGAAAGCGCCTTAAAATTAAGGATTTTTTGAAGGGATGCCGGATACCTCCCGGAACGGTTCTGCGATGACACCACGATTTTAGCCGGCTGCATTATTTTGTGCGGACCGACAAACTGTTCTATACGTTCAAATACAAAAAAATCCATGGCCGATGATGCGCGAAAAACTGCGCTGACTGTCTTGAACACTCTCGACAGTCATCAAAAAACGCTCGACTGCGTGCTGGATGAAGTGATCGACCACGATTCTTCGTTTTCACGAAGAGACAGAGCGCTGGCATACGCACTGGTGTACGGCGTCCTGAGATGGCGAGGCCGTCTCGACCGGATTGTCCATCATTTTTCCAAAACGCCCCTTCACGCTATCGACCCTTCCGTGTTGAACATTCTTCGACTCGGACTTTTCCAGATCATATATTTAAACCGGGTGCCGGATTCTGCAGCGGTCAATACGTCGGTCGAAATGGCCAAGGCCTTCTCCGCTCCCTGGGTGGTGCGATATGTCAACGCTGTTCTGAGAAATGCCGTGAGAGGATATCAAAATGTTTCCTTTCCCGATATGGATAAAAACCCGGTATCCGCCTTGGCCGCAGAAAAATCATTTCCAGAATGGCTTATACGAAGATGGCTGAAACGATTCGGATCCGATGAAACTGTGGAACTCTGTGATGCGATAAACACCATTCCCCCAATTACCGTCCGGACCAACGTGCTCAAGATTCGCCGTGACGAACTTGTGAATGCCCTGGGAACGGATGCAGACAATGTCGAGCCGACGGGCACTTCACCGGTAGGAATATCTTTTTCCAACCCGAAGCGGCCCATTTTTGAAATAAAATCATTTCAAAAAGGATGTTTCCAGGTCCAGGATGAGGCTGCCCAGCTAGCCACCTTTCTGTTGAATCCGAAACCCGGCAGTATTGTTTTGGACGCATGTGCCGGCCTGGGGGGCAAGACAGGACATATCGCCCAGTTGATGAAAAATCACGGCAGAGTTGTCGCCATGGATAAAAACAAAGAAAAACTGCTTCAGCTCGAAACGGAAATGAAGCGACTCGGCATTTCAATCGTTTCATCCCGCGTTCACGATCTGGACAATCCGCCGCCGCTCGATGGATTTGAAATGTTTGACGGTATTCTTCTGGACGCGCCGTGCTCCGGGCTGGGTGTTCTCAGACGAAACCCGGATACAAAATGGTCCGTGTCAGAGAATGCTTTTTCGCGGCATCGGGAAAGGCAGGTAAAATTTATAGAAAATCTGGCGCACCTTGTCAAACCGTCGGGTGTTCTGGTATATACGGTTTGCAGTACGGAACCGGAAGAAAATCAAGACGTGGTGAATGTTTTTCTGGATAAACATCCTGACTTTGCGATAGACAACGATTCAACGGTGCTCCCGAAACAGGCGCGCCCCCTGGTCGGTGAAACGGGTTTTTTTTGGACGTTCCCTCATCTTAACAACATGGACGGGTTTTTTGCGGTCCGACTTAAACGGATAAAGTGATCATACGAATTGCCAAAATCGCTGCCCTTTTTATTGTTTTAATCCTCATCATCGGCGCCAGCGGTTATCTTACACTGACGCTGATCATAAAAAGCGAGGACACCGTCGTCGTTCCCGATCTCATCGGCAAGGATGTTGTATCTGTTCTCAAAATGTTGACGGATCTCGGGCTCAACATCAAGGTTAAAGGGTCGGAATACAGTGCCGAGTTTCCGGAAAACCACGTGCTTTTTCAGGAACCGGAACCGGGTGCAGAGATAAAAAAGGCGCGCGATGTCAGGATAATACTCTCAAAAGGCACCAAGACCGTATTCACACCCAATCTCGCGGGGGTTTCGATTCAGCAGGCTCGAATCATCCTGGAAGAAAACGGCTTGCGCCAGGGCCAAGTGTCGAGTACATTCAGCAAGGCCATTGAAAATGGCGATATTCTGGCGCAGTTCCCGTCTCCGGGTGCAGTCATACCGCGGGGCAGAACCGTGGACCTTCTTGTGAGCCTGGGAGATCGGCCCAGGGCGTACATGATGCCGGATCTTGCCGGTCTCTCAATGGACGAAGCAATCTTGTTAATCGAAAACAGCCATCTGACGCTTGGAAAAGTTCAATCTTTATTTCATAAAGGAATGCCGAAAGATGTCATCGCCGGCCAGGAACCCTTCTCCGGCGCGCGCGTGCTTGAGGGAAACGCCGTCGACATCGTGCTGAACCGGAAATCAACCGAAAATCAAAGAGAATACGCAAACGGTACGAGCGGAATCGGCCTGTTCAGGTACAGACTGGACAACGGATTCTTAAAACGGCGTATCCGTGTGACGCTGAAAAGTTCCGGAGGATCGATGGATCTTTTTGACGCGTACATGAAGCCCGGGGAAGAAATCTGGTTTCTCATTCCCGAAAAGAATGATGATGCCACCCTTCTTCTTTATGAAGACGAAGAACTGGTCAAGACCGAGCAGAGATAGCGACTCCCGGCGTTAATTATTAAACCGGCAATTAAATATACAAACCGCGCCTTTTCACCTGTCATTCCCGCGAAAGCGGGAATCCAGGAAATACAATGGGTTATGGATAGCGCTTAAGGTTGCGCCGTTCGGCTTGAAAAACTGCACTTCGTTCCCGGCTCTCCGTTTCGCGCAGCCTGCCCTCGCGAAGGCGGGGGTCCGGAATGACGGTCTTTTAATTGCAGGGATAATAACCTATGAGACCTTCAGCCTGGCTGAAGGTCTAAACAAACCATTGCAGGAGACACCCAATGAAACTTATTGCCCCGTCGATTCTCTCCGCAGATTTTTCAAGGCTGGGGGACGAGTTAAAAGCTGTTGAGGATGCAGGCGCAGACTGGATACATGTCGATGTCATGGACGGTCATTTTGTGCCGAACATTACCATGGGCCCGCTGGTCGTAAACGCGGTGAGACGCGTCACATCACTCCCCATAGACGTACATCTGATGATCGAAAATCCGGACCGTTTTGTTCGGGAATTCGCAGAGGCCGGGGCAAGCCTGATTTCCGTCCAAGTAGAGGCATGCGTGCATTTGAACCGGGTGCTGCGGATGATAACGGACGCGGGCGCCCGGGCCGGCGTGGTTCTCAACCCGTCAACACCGTTGTCCTCGATTGACTGGGTTTTGGAATATGTCGATTTCGTCCTGATCATGAGTGTCAATCCGGGATTTGGCGGACAGACCTTCATTCCCAACTCCATCGCGAGAATACGAACCCTTAGAAAAATGATTCAGGGGAAAAACCTGTCCACGCTCATCGAGATAGACGGAGGCGTGAATGAAGAAACCATCCATGAGATTTCCAATGCCGGTGCAGACGTCTTTGTTGCCGGATCCGCTATTTTCAAGAGCCCGGATTATAAAAAGACCATAGACAGCCTTAGAAGAAAAATCGCCTGACCCGAACAGGCCGGAACCCCCAAAGACCGGTTTTATTTTTACCACGAAGATGTGGTGTGATCATTTTTTATCGACACGGACGACATGAAATTTAAAATTGAGGATTTCATTTGGAGATGTTATGAAAAAAACCGAAAAGAGCCGAAACGTTCTGGTCATCCACGGGCCCAATCTGAACATGCTCGGAAAAAGGGAGCCTGAAATTTACGGAACAACAACGCTGGACGAAATCAACAGAGACCTGAAAAGATTTGGAAAAAAACTCGGGCTCCGGGTCGAGGTCTTCCAATCCAATCACGAGGGGGCGATCGTTGAAAAAATCCAGGATGCCGTGTCCACGCAAAACGGGATTGTCATCAACCCTGCGGCCTACACTCACACCAGTCTCGCTATTCGCGATGCGCTCCTGCTGCTGGATATTCCCGTAGTTGAGGTGCACCTGTCCAACATTTACAAAAGAGAGTCTTTCCGCCACACGTCGCTGATTGACGATATTGTAACAGCACGGCTTTCCGGTTTCGGCGTTCACGGCTACACGATGGCGGTGGAAGCCCTGTCCCGTTTAATTTAGGAGTAAACAACCGCACCCGGTTTTGGCCTATCCCCTAGGGGTGGGCTCTACCGAATGTGTCAGATGGATGGCATAGCCCAAGTTCTCTGACCTGCTCAGAGAACCACATTTTCAAGGACTCAATAAACGGAGGTGATGAGATTGCGTGCCTGCCTGATCCGTATCCCAAAATTTTTTACGGTGAAACGTATATTCACCGCCATGATCTGCGTGGTTTTTTTCACCCTTTTTATCCGGGGACCGTGGTGTTCGGCACAGGACCGCGACGCCTTCAAGCCGTTGTTTCCGGTGGACATCAGACATGAATTCCCGAAACCCGGAGATACGTTTGACAGCGTAAAGGATCTGATACTGGGAAATTACTACAGCGACGATATTACCGAAAAAGCGCTTTACTGGGCTGCGATACAGGGGATGCTCAGATACATATCGCCGCCGGACAACCGTGACCTCGCCAAGATCTGGACGCCCGAAGAATACGAACAAATACTCCAGGCACTCAAGGGTGTTGAGCTTTCCATCGGGATACAGAGCAACTTCAATCCAAATGACGGCAGCCTGACGGTCACAGGTGTGTCTTCCGATTCGCCGGCCGATACAATCCTGAAACCTTTCGACCGGATCATGCGCATCGACTCTTTTCCGCTCAAAGGCAAATCCATCTCGGAGTTGAACGCGCTCCTAAAAGGCAAGGAAGGAACGGAAGTAACCCTGACAGTGAACCGCGACATCGAAGTGTTTGACGTGACACTTAAACGTGAAACGTTTGAGACAAAAACACTGATCGTCAGCAGGCTTACCGATTCCATAGCACTGGTGGAAATCAAATCCTTTACCGCGCACCTTTCCGATAAACTCGGAGACGAGCTGGCCCAATTGAGGAATGACGGTTTCAAGGGGTTGATTGTCGATCTTCGCAACAATAACGGCGGTGTTTTGAACGATGCCCTTCGGACGGTGGAACTGTTTCTGCCGAAAAATCAGGTTATTCTGCGAACCCTCCAGCGAAAGACCGGATTGAAGAATTACATTTCCTCGAACGATTCTCCGTCAGAATTCGACATGGCAATCCTCGTGAACCATCACACCGCCTCTTCCGCTGAAATTCTGACCAGCGCTTTGCAGGACCACAACAGGGCGTTGATCGTCGGCGCGCAAACATTTGGAAAAGGTGTCTTTGAACAAACCTTTACCTTGAAAAACGACTTCAGGGTAAAGTTTATCACCGGCGCCATGTATTCCCCCAAGGGAAAAACATGGCAGGGCAAGGGGATTACGCCGGATTTTCTGGTGGAACAGAGTGATGAAACCCTGGCCAGCCTGCTCAAAATGGATGTCAAGGACCGTTTTCGAAACGATGTGGCGATGATCACCGCCTACAAACTGCTGCTAAACCGGCCCTGAAATTTCACGAAAAAACAATGGATCAGATTGGCCCGTTCATCACCGTTTTGAGGGCCTCCTGAACATCCTGGAGCTTGAACGGCTTGTTGATGTAAGGTTCGCTATTTTCCTTTAAAAACCCCCTGGTTTCATCAGAAAGAATCCCGCCGGTGACAAAAATAATTACGGCCACGGTTACGATGCATCAGGACTGGAAACGATAGGGATCTCGACAATGAAGCACGACCCTCCGCCGGGTTCGCTGGAAATGTAGATA
>JBDRPF010000066.1:0-4370 GCA_043827325.1 Pseudomonadota bacterium
TTCGGTCGGAGCAGTCCAGACGATCGCTGGATCAGTTTTTTGATCCGGAGGAAAGTCCGAACACCATAGGGCAGGGTGCTCCATAACGTGGAGTCGCGGCAACGTGAAGGAAAGTGCAACAGAAAGCATACCGCCTTGCACACTTGTGCAGGGTAAGGGTGAAAAGGTGCGGTAAGAGCGCACCAGTTCCCCGGGTGACCGGGGAAGCTTGGTAAACCCCACCCGGTGCAAGACCAAATAGAGGAGCGTTTGAGAATGGCCCGTTCAAGCTCCCGGGTAGGTCGCAAGAGGTGCCGGGCAACCGGCATCCATAGATGAATGATCGTCGGCCGCTTCGGGGTAACCCGAAACGGATCCAGAATTCGGCTTACGGACTGCTCCGACCGTTACACCCATAACCAGGCATCTATAGTAGTTCTCAAAAATATGTTCCGATTGAACAAACTGTAAGGAACGAACAGACTATTGCATTGTTACAAGGGTTTACCCGTTTGCCCGTGTCCGGTTTGCCGGTTTTCATTGATGTACGGGCCAACTGGCAAACGGGCCGACCGGCCGACCGTTTTCAGTGTGTCGATACAATCTTTTGATTAACTCCGCATTGAATCGGAACGTAATTTTGAGAACCGATATAAAACCATTCACCATAGAGGTGACTTATATGCTGCTCATTGAAGAACTCAAAGTCGAAGTCGGCGGAAAAACCATACTTGATAATGTCAATATGGAGATTCCTGAAGGGGAAACCCACATCCTGTTCGGTCCCAACGGGTCCGGCAAGACCAGCCTGATGATGACCTTGATGGGGTTTTCCAGCTATATCGTCACGCACGGCAAGATAACGTTTAAAGGTCAAGACCTCACCAACATGCCCATTAATGAGCGCGCCCGGCTGGGGATCGGTGTGTCGTTTCAAAGGCCGCCGACCATCAAGGGGTTAAAGACCAGAGATATTGTTAAGATCTGTGATGTGAATCGAATGGTTGATGTTGAAGGGCTGGCCCAGCAGTTGAAGTTTACCGATTTTCTGGACAGGGATGTCAACCATAACTTTTCAGGCGGAGAGATCAAGCGCTCCGAATTGCTGCAGCTCATGGCCCAGCAGCCGGATCTGGTCCTTCTGGATGAGCCTGAATCCGGAGTAGACCTTGAAAGTATCGGCCTTATCGGCGATACCATCAACGTTCTGCTGAACAGGGGATTGAAGTGCCCCCATGAGAGTCCTCACCAAATTCTGCTCGAGGGCCGTAAAAAATCTGCCCTGGTGATTACACACACCGGCTATATCCTTGATTACATTACGGCGGACAAGGGTCAGGTCCTGTATAACGGAGTTTTGCGCTGTTCGAGAAATGCCAGAGATATTTTGAGATGGATCAGAGAATACGGATATGAGGAGTGCATCCGATGCGCGAGTTAGATAAACCCCCGGACGTTAATCTTAAAGATTATAAGCTTGATGCCCAAGACCATGCCTACGTTGGAAGCTTGTCACAAATCGAATCCGCCGATGCCAAAAAGTTGATAGACGTCGGAGTCGATACCCGCGAATATGATCGCATCGGCACCTTTATCCAAAAAGACAAGTCGGTCATCCATTGCAAAACCAGACAGGATGGGGTCGAGGTCATGAGCATATCCCAGGCTCGGAAAAAACACGCCTGGCTTTCCGATTACATCTGGAAAAATATATCTGCCGATAGCGACAAATTTACCCGCCAGGCCCGGGATAATCCCCACGAAGGATACTTTATCCGCGCGCTCCCCGGCGTTAAGGCCGAGCATCCGGTTCAGGCATGTCTGTATATCGGCCAGGAAGGGTTTTCACAAAATGTTCACAATATCGTCGTCGCCGAAGAAGAATCGGAACTCCATATCATTACAGGGTGTGCCACCGCCCCCCATCTGGTGACCGGTCTGCATGTCGGTGTTTCGGAATTTTTTGTCAAAAAGAATGCAACCCTCATTTTTACCATGATTCATGACTGGGGTGAGAAGGTAAATGTTCGTCCCCGGACCGTGACCCAGGTGGAAGCAGGCGGACGTATTATTTCAAATTATATCAGTTTGAGGCCCGTTGGTTCCCTCCAGATGTTTCCCACAACCTATCTAAACGGCGAAGGCGCCGTTGCCCGTTTCAACAGTGTCCTGGTAGCCGGTAAGGGAACTTTTCTGGATGTGGGTTCACGCATCATTTTAAAAGCCCCGGGTACACGCGCAGAGATTGTCTCCCGCGGTATTTCAGCCGGTGGATCGATTATTGCCCGGGGTGATCTGGTGGGCCAGGTTGCCGGGATTAAAGCGCACATGGAGTGCAAGGGTTTAATATTAAACGACGGTCTGATGAAGGCCGTTCCTGAACTGACAGGCTATGTTCCTGGCGTCGAGATGTCACACGAAGCTGCCGTGGGCCAGATCAATCAGGATGAGATCGAGTATCTGATGGCAAGGGGTCTGGACAAGGAAGAAGCCGTTTCGACCATCGTTCGCGGGTTTTTAAATGTGGATATCGAGGGGTTGCCGGCCAGTTTCAAGATGAAGCTTGACAAGGCCATTTCCGATACCCAGAAGGATATGATGTAACATCTTACATTTTCACCGCAAAGACGCAGAGAGCGCCAAGAAAAGATACTTTTCTTTTGCCGTTGAGAGGCCCCGCTAAGTCTAACGGGATTAAGAAACGGCAAAAGAAAAAAATCAATCGCTACGCGATATTTTTGGGCTCTAGAGGCCCGCAGGGCATGCTTGTTGTTGTTTTTCGTCCTCTCAACGAAAAACAATAAAAGAAATTACCTCTGCGTTCTTTGTGACTCTGCGGTGAAATCGTTTTTGGACAAGAGTGATGTAACATGAAATTTCAAAAAACAGTTTGCGATATCTCATTTGCCGAGAAGGTCCGCATATTCTCTCACGATTATTTGAAATGTTGCCTTTACATCACCAGATTTGATTCTTCCCGGTATCTTTTTACCAAATTACTTTTTTCAAAGCTGATCAGCACATCCCAGGTCCTGGAAGATTTTCTTGATTATCACGGCGCCAAAAACAGCAAGGACTGGTATCTGTACCGGGAGCTCTCGGCCGCCGTCCGTCACCTGAGCCTTGCAGGCTACTCGCAAACACATATTTTAAATCGTCTGGCTTTCTACGGTTTGCCGGATTCCGAGACGTTTGAAAAGGAAGGGACCGCGACCCTTTATTTTTTGCGAACCACGCTTACGAGATTGGCCCCGGTTATTATTGAAGATGCCCGGCGGCTCAACATTCCTATGCCTGACGATACGTATGATATGGAGGATTTCCCTGGTATTACCACCAGCGAAATGCTCGTTTATGATATTGATGATACGGACAAGGACCTTCAGAAAAAAAGTATTGTCAAAATCGCCAGTGAATTTTTAAGCATCGCGGCGACTTTTGAACCGCTCGGGTTTTATAAACCTTACACTTTCGAAGAGATCTTAACGCTCGTTCCCGAAAGGGTGAACGAGGTCGAGATGCGGCGGTTTGAGATGCTGGTACACAACCTGCAATCATCCTTTGACACCTATGTTATCCACGGCGGATTCAGGTTCGGCAACCGGAAGCTCAAAGACCTGCGCGGCTCTTTTTCGGTGGTATTTCACCTTCTCCAAATGATCGGGCGGCTTTTGCATTTTTACGAGCGGCACCTTCACGAAGCCGGATATAAGAACATCTATAAAAAGGTTCAGGAGCGTTTATCCGCCCTGATCGATCCGAAAATCCTGCTTGATCGAGCCATCAATTACGGCTTTTACTATGTCTGTCACTACCTTACAACCGGCAGGGATCTGGCACAGGAGATCCTGAATGAAAACATCGAGCGATCTTCCATTACCGTCGGTGTGCCGGTGAAGCTTGGTTTTCACGTAAGACCCAGCCTGCTGGTGGCCAAGACGGTCCAGCATTACGGGGGGCAGGTAGAACTGTGCGTCGGTCGAGACCGTTTTGATGCCAGCAGCGTGCTCGACATACAGTGGGCCGGGGGTAAGATTCAGAAGGAAAACATTACCCAAGTTACCTTTGAAGGCGACGTGCGGGCCTTAAGGGATCTTGAAATCCTTGCCAGTGTCAATTACGGTGAAGATTCAATGGGCAAAGGCATTCCTTTGCCCAAGGAACTCAGTTATCTGAGACAATAACGGGTGTCAGGTTTCGGGTTTCAGGTGTCAGGAATGAGAGACACAAGTTCTGACACCTGAACCTTTAAAACCAATTTAACTAATTAACTAGTGTCCGTCAAGAAATGGTAGACTTTGGTTCAGGACAAGGCCGCAACGTTTTTGCAACCGCAGGCGTAGCGCGCTACGTTGAGGATTGCAAAAAAGCGCTTGTGCCGCCGAAGCCTT
>JBDRPF010000067.1:0-9546 GCA_043827325.1 Pseudomonadota bacterium
ATGCTTTGTCCCAAGTATTCATATTAAGACAGTTGGCCCTGCTTTGTGTTAAGTTATAAATGAGTGACCCCTTAGCCCTTCACGGCCTTTCCGATCTTTCTTCCGAGCTCAAAGCAGGCGTCTCTGCCCTCCTGATCCGGAACATACTGGACCCGAACGCCCGGGTCGATGACATCGAACTGCATCTCCTCCAGTTCTTTGTTGATCAGCTTGACCGACTCACCGCTCCAGCCGTAGGAACCGAAGGCAGCGCCGATTTTGTTCTTCGGCTTCAGTCCTTTCATGTAGGTCAAAAAGTCGCTGACCGTGGGGAACAGCTGATTGTTGAGGGTTGGAGATCCCACGACAACGGCACGCGCGTCCAGAACCTCGGTCATGATTTCGCTCCGGTGAGATGACCGGATGTGTATCGGTTTTACCTCGACCCCTTCATCTGCGATACCTGCGGCAATCTCTTCGGCCATCGCCTGGGTGCTGTGCCACATGGTATCGTATATTACAACCGCCTTTTTCTCCGGTTCCTGCTTTGCCCATGTGACGTATGCATTGATGATCTTTCCGGGATCCTTTCGCCAGACAATTCCGTGATCCGGACATATCATGTCGATCTCCAGTCCCAGCTCGGTAACTTTTTCCACAAGGCTCAGTATCAACGGCGAATACAGCAAAAGAATATTTGCAAAATATTTTTTCGCGTGCCGCATGATTTCATCACCGATTTCATCATCGAAATTTTCATGTCCGGCGTAGTGCTGACCGAATCCGTCACTGGAAAAAAGAATCTTGTCTTCTTTCAGATAGGTAAACATACTGTCAGGCCAATGAAGCATGCGCGTCTCCAGAAAGGCGAAGGTTCTATTCCCCAGGCTCAGCTCATCCCCGGTCCCTACCACATGATAATTCCATTTCTGTGGAAAATGGCGGGCATGGTTTTTCGCACCCATTTTCGAAACATACAAGGGCTTGTCTTCCCCGACTTTATGCATCACTCTGGGCAAGCTCCCGCTATGGTCCATTTCCGTGTGGTTGCTGATAACATAGTCGATCTTTTTGGGATCGACTATTTGAGATATGTTATCGATAAGCTGATCGGAAAAATCCTTTTTTACGGTGTCGATGAGCGCGATCTTCTCATCCACAACTAAAAAAGCGTTGTAGCTCGTTCCCTGAAGTGTGGAATATCCATGAAAATCCCTGATATTCCAGTCCTTAACCCCAACGTTATAAATGCCTTTTGCAATTTCTACAGATTTCATGCGCTCTTCCCTCTATCCCTGTTTCTCAAAATCATCTTTGGAAGCGCCGCACACCGGGCATTCCCAGTCATCCGGCACATCTTCCCATTTTGTCCCGGCGTCAACACCATTGTCCGGGTCGCCCTGCGCCGGATCGTACACGTAACCACAAATCGAGCAAACGTATTTGTCCATTTTAATCCTCCATAGTTGCTGTTAATAATCCGGTTTCTTGTTTTTCTTTATCCTGCAGCCGCCGATCCTTCTCCGACCAGCGGTCTGAACATTTTCTTGCCTGCACCGCAGACCGGGCATTTCCAGTCATCCGGCAAATCAGCGAATTGCGTGCCCTTGGGGATCTTTCCTTTTCTGTCACCCTTGCCCGGGTTGTATATATACCCGCAGCTTATCGTCTGGCACTGATACATCTCTTCTGGTTCCGCCATTATTTCCTCCTTCATGGTTCTGTTTGTCAACTGTTATCCATAAGCGCTTTGACTTTATTTTCGATCTCGTCACGCACTTCTCGCATAAACGCGATCGGCTTGCCGGCGGGATCCGGCAGAGCCCAGTCCCGGATTTCCGCACCCGGAACAAAGGGGCACGCTTCGCCGCAGCCCATGGTAATGATCATGTCCGGCCGCTCTTCTGCGGCAGCGTCGTTCAGGGATCGGGTCCCGCGAAATGCCATGTCGATTCCCTTTTCCTGCATGACGGTCACCATATCCGGGTTTACCTTTTCAGCAGGCGTGCTGCCCGCACAGGAGACGTCGATTTTGTCTCCCGCAAAATACCGGGCAAACGCCGCCGCCATCTGGCTTCTGCAGGCATTTTCACGGCACGCGAACAGGATTTTTTTTCGTCTGACCAGGGGTGACAGAAGACCGGCGGCCGCATCTTTAACCTCTTCACGGACCGTCGGGTGCTTCTCCATGTCTCCGGGGTGTTCGATTTGCCAGAACTCCAGGTTTCCCTCGTAGCCGGCGGACAATGCGTCAAAAAAATATTGCATGGTCAGGCGGAGGCCTACAAACAGATTTTTCCCCCTGGTCGCTCCGAGAGACAGCACGAAACCCCGCCGCGTTTTGCTCCCCGGGTCGTCAAGTTTGAGCCGGTACCTTCGGGACCAGAGCGTCTGACTCCGGTCAATGAGCGCTTTGAGCTGAGCCGTGACATTGTAGAAATATACCGGGGAAGCCGCCACGACGACATCCGCTTCGCGCAGGAGGGGATAGAGTTCAAGGGTCATGTCGTCGTCTTTAGTGATGCAGAAGCCCTTCTTTTCACATGTTCCGCATCCGATGCACGGCACGATACGTTTTTTCGTCACATCGACGATCCGGGTACGGGCTCCCTGTTTTTCGGCCTCCGCCATGAATGCACGGAGAAGGTAATTCGTATTTCCCTTTTTCCGGGGACTGCCCTGCAATCCGAGTACCAGCATAATTGAAATATCCCTATTTGACGTGGCAGGATGCGCAAGTGGTGGGGCCTGACGTTTTCCCGGCCGCTTTTTCCGCTTTGTGGCATTTCGTGCAGAGCTTGTTCATCACCTGTTTCTTTTCAAGTTTCCCCTCTGCCTTTAATACGTTAATTGATCCGGGGGACTGCGGGAAAAGGTCATGGCAGACGTTACAATCCTTGAGGTTCTCCTGGTGTTTAAGGTGAGGAAAAGGTATGTTCCCTTTCGTCCCGCCGTCGAGCATCATGTCGGCAGCCCCTTTGTTCTGGTTTGCCACAGCCAGGGCAGCGAAAAATACCATCCCGAAAACAACTAAAATCGCAAGTGATTTTGACCGCATCATCATTCTCCCGTGTTCATTTTGAAATCGTTTCTAATAGGACTCTTCATACGTAAGGTCCTCTTCCGTCACCTTCCCCTTGAACAGGGTGTAGGCCCATACCTGGTATCCGATCACAACCGGAATGAACAATATTACCACAATCAGCATAATTTTCAAGGTCAGCGGACTGGAAGATGCATTGAAAGCCGTGAGGCTGAAATCCGGGTCGATGCTCGATGGAAAGAGGCTGGGATAAAGCCCGATAACGCCGAAAAAGGTGGCGCCCGCGATGGTCAGCGCGGAGGCGAACCATGCCTTGAAAAAGGTTTTCTTGATCAGGAAAACCTTATAGAAAATGTTCAGATCAGGCTTTCCCGTCCAACGTGCACTGCGTGAAGTCAATTTCCTTCCCGCAGCCGTCGCACTTGTGGCTCCGGTCAAATTCATCCGAGAATATTTCTTTTTCCTGACCGCAACCCGGACACTTGCAGTTAAATGACTTGAGGTGTTTGAAATTTGCAAACCCGGGGCAATGTTTCGGTGTCGTCATTATCTCCTCCTTCGATGCACTCGTTTTTCCATTCAGTAAAGAATCCGGACCCGGAGGACCCGGTTTCCAAGGATTAAATGAAACGCGTCGGCATCTTCAAATCAAACGGTCCTGAACTGTCGGTCCTGATGATGCTATCCCAGCTTTTCGGCGATTTCACGGCCGTAATCCTGGGCCATCTGAACCGCGCCGCCAAGTGAACTCGATTTCAGCTTCAACGGACCGCTGACCATGTTCATTTTAAAAATATTTTCCATGGTGCCGAAAATGCGATCCGGCGCTTCTCCGCTCCATCCAAACGCGCCGAATGCACCCCCGGCCTTCCCTTCGAGGCCCGCCTTCTCGGCGAGAAAGAGCATGGTTTTCATGCTCTGGATCATGTCCCCGTGATAGGTGGCGGATCCGAAGACCACCGCGTCGTACCCCTGGAGGTCTGTTTCTTTTTGTATGACATTCACTTTTACAACGGTGGCTTCATGGCCGGAAATGCGGATGCCCTCAGCGATCAGGTCGCCGATCTTCAGCGTCTCCCCGGTCCGTGTTGCGCAAACAATCAGGGCCTTCGCCATTTTACCTTCTCCTCATGTGTAATTTAATCCTGTCGAGACGGGTTCTTGCGGAGAGCGAGTCGTCCGTGCTATATCCGCTGATCCGTACCGCCCGCCGGACAATCCGGCGTATAACAGGTGGTGTCCACAAACTCACACTTTTCCTTGCAGGAAGGGCATTGATCCGGCGGTGCGTCCGTTTCCAGAGCATATCCGCAATTTGAACATTTCCAACTGGGCATAAGATCACCTCCTTTTTCAATGTTGGTCTTCTTAAAAAACCTTTATCTGTTCGTTGAGCGCTTTTTGAACTTTACCGGTTATCTTTACCGGTTATCCTTTCCATAAACCATGGAGATTGCAGTATTCACGCGCCGTGATCTTGTCTCCCTGCACATTGAAGGTTGCCTCGGGGGATTCTCCCGGATTAAGGAACTGCCGGTAAGACTTGCCGTCCACCACGACCTCGACCCATTCAATCCAGTGCTTCTCCTCCATGGGATGGGCGACCGCGCCCACTTTGACTTTCACGCCGCCTTCTACTTTTTCCACCACGGGCACATGCTTTTCTTTCGCCGCGTCAACCGTATTTTCCACAAGCAGATTCATTGGCTGGCCGCAACACACCAGTTCGCCTGCGCCGGCATGGAGCACTTCAACAATATTTCCGCAAATGCCGCATTTGTACACTTCAAGTCTTTTTGCCATTTTCTTTCCTCCTCAATTTATACGTCCATCAAAATCAGACGCATGTTACAGCGCCTGATACCCGTCACGTTTATGCTTTATGAATCTTCTTCTTTCCACCAGCCCTTTCGAACATGGTTTTCTTTTTCTTGTTCGGCCAGCTTTTTCAGTTTATACGCCGAATCCCGCAACACACCGTAAAGAATTCCGCAACCGGTGTCCTCTCGATCTTTATCGCCCTTATCGGACAATTTGATCATCTTTTCCACAAGACTGAGTGTCGATTTGATATTCGAATCGCAGGGCTTCACGTGATATACTCTCCGGGAATGTGTGCGGGCCTGATCATTTCCCCCCCAATTTTTCTAATTCGGTTACGAGAAGCTTTAAATCGGGCCGTTTGTTGATGTCCTCAACGTAGGCGTATCTTAATACACCTTCCTTATCGATGACGAACAAGGCCCTTTCCGTAACACCTTCGGGACGCAGCACGCCAAACATTTCCGCGACCTTGCCATGGGGCCAGAAATCGGAAAGGACCGGGAACCACAGTTTTCCCATCTGGTTGGTCCATGCGTAAAGCGTCGGGATGTTGTCGACGGTAATTCCCAGAAGTATTGCGTCATTTGCGTCGAAGATGTCCTTCACGATGTTATATCCCGGCCACTGGTCTGAACACACGGGTGTCCAGGCAGCCGGAACAAAAGAAATTACAACGTTCTTCTTTCCTTTGAACTGGCTGAGCGAAACTTTTTCTCCGGATACGGAGGGAAGGGTGAAATCCGGTGCCTTGTCGCCGACGTTTACTTTCAGGATGCTGTCTGTCGGTTTCAGAGTACCCGGGTCGTAAATATTGTTTTTGAAGGCCTCTGACCTGCCGAAAGCATTACCGCTCATAACAAACAGGGTTGCCACAACGACCGCGCAAAGTCTGTAATACCTGTTCATGGCGAACACCTCCTTTTTATAACCCTGCATCCCGGGTGATTAGTTCGATGAATTTGTCTGCATTTTTTATGGTTCCGAGCTTGGAGTAGACAACCGTGTGCGTTCCGTCTTTGTTGTTCTTAATCCCTATAAAATACGGCGTCCGGACCTCTCCAATGGACTTGTGAATGACAAAATCGCCATCCTCAAAAAGCGGAAATTCGACGGTGTATTTCTTTCTGTACACATCGACTTCAAATTCAGAGTTGCCCGCAGCAATGCCGATGAGCTTTATTTTGTCCTTAAGATTGCCGGTCCGTTGAATTTTTGTGTACAGTTCGTTGATCAGAGGGGCTTCGGCCTGACAGAACGGACAGTACATGCTGTATATCTCGACGATGACGACTTCTGCTTTTATCTCGGGTATGGTAAATGTTTCTTTTCCGGTCACACCGAGATAGGATTGCCGACCCGGATTTTCAGGCACTGAAAGCGTTATTTGCGGCAGCACACCCCCCATTTCAGGCGGGTCTGTCCCGGCAAAAAGCGGGGACGCGCATGCAACCAGAAAAACCATCAAACTGAATACGGTGAGCGTTTTTTTCATCTCTTATACCTCCTCTCTGTAAAAAGTGATTCAAATTTCGTGCCACGAGAGTTGACGTGCCAAATAAAAACAGAAATGTTTATATTATCAAGTGGTTGTTTTTTTCGGAAAATCTGTGGTATGATTCGAATATCGTCTCATGTTTATCTTTGATACACAATTGTATCATAAGACAAGCTTTTCGGTTCAAAATCCGGCGAGGAATGTGTCGTTAACAATCACCATAGTCACTTCTCGGGATAAAAACAATGGTAAAATACAGCGGGATCAATCACCTGGCAATGGTCACCCGGGACATGGACGCTACGATTCGATTCTGGCGGGATCTTCTGGGGATGCGCCTCGTGGCGGGCCTTGGCGGAAACAGGTACAGGCATTATTTTTTCGAGATAACCGAACACGACATGATCGCCTTTTTCGAATGGCCGGATGTGGAAAAAATTCCGGAAAGGGATCACGGCGCCCCGGTCAAGGGCCCGGTTGCCTTTGATCACATCGCGTTCGAAGTGGAAAGCGATGAGGACCTCTGGGAGCTTAAGGACACGCTCGAAGCCGCGGGGTTGTGGGTTTCGGAAGTTATCGACCACGGTTTCATTCATTCCATTTACACGTTTGACCCGAACAACATTCCCATCGAGTTCAGTGCGCCGGTGCCTGAAGAGGACATCCGGAAACACCCGAAAATGAAAGACAGAAATCCGAGCGCGGTCGCTCTGGAAGGGGCCGATCCTCAAGCCGGTCACTGGCCGGAAGTTGCCCGTATCACCCCTCGCGCGGACCGAATGGTCTATCCGGGGGAAGGTAAAATTCTTGCTGCAAACCATGAAAATCACGATTGAGAGAAGAGATAACCATGAAATACAGAAAAGAAAAAGACGCATTCGGGGAAATAGATGTTCCGGAAGATGTTTATTTTGGCGCTTCAACACAGAGAGCCGTTGAAAACTTCCCCATCAGCGGGCTCGTGTTTCCCCTGTCGTTTATGTATTCCCTGGCCTTGATAAAAAGATGCGCCGCACTGGCAAATTGCGAATTGGGTCTTCTGGATGACAGACGGTCAAATGCGATTGTTCAGGCGGCAAGCGAAATCATTGACGGGAAATTCAACGACCAGTTTGTGGTAGATGTGTTCCAGACGGGATCCGGCACCTCAACGAATATGAACATGAACGAGGTGATCGCATCACGGGCCAATGAGATCATCACCGGAACCAGGGGCGGAAAAACGCCCGTTCATCCCAACGATCATGTCAATCTCGGCCAATCGAGCAATGATGTCATCCCATCGGCCATCCACATTTCCGCCCTCACCCTGATCAAGACCCGGCTGGTTCCGGCACTCATTGACCTGCACAAACGTCTCATGGAAAGAGCGAAAGCCTTCCAGGATGTGGAAAAAATCGGGAGAACCCATCTTCAGGATGCCGTGCCCGTTTCTCTCGGTCAGGAATTTTCGGGATATGCCAGGCAGATAGAACTGGGGGTAAAAAGAATTGAGTCCGTTGAAAACAGTCTGGCGGAACTCGCCCTGGGCGGAACGGCCGTGGGAACCGGCCTGAACACGCACCCCGACTTCGCGAAAAACGTTATCGCACGTCTGTCCGAATATTCAAAACTGGCGTTTAAGAAGGCAGAGAACCATTTCGAAGCCCAGGGCGCCCGGGACGCTGCGGTTGAAACCAGCGGGGCCTTAAAAACCGTGGCCGTGAGCCTGGTGAAAATATCCAACGACATCCGTTGGCTCGCTTCCGGTCCACGGTGCGGGATCGGTGAAATATCCATCCCTTCGCTTCAGCCCGGGTCGTCCATCATGCCCGGCAAGGTCAACCCGGTCATACCGGAAGCCATAATCCAGGCGGCGGCACAGGTTATGGGAAACGACACGACCATCATGCTGGGCGGCCAGTCCGGAAATTTCGAGTTGAACGCGATGATGCCTGTGATCGCATACAATCTGCTGCAGTCCATCCACCTGCTCGCTTCCTGCGCTGAAATTTTTGCCGAGAAGTGTATCATTGGCATAACCGCCAATCCACAGAAGTGTGCGGCGAACATCGAAAAAAGCCTTGCCCTGGCAACGCACCTCGTGCCGCGTGTCGGCTATGACAGGGCCGCTTCGATTGCTTTAAAAGCGCACGAAACCGGAAAGACCATCCGGGAGATCGCGCTGGAAGAAAACATTCTGCCTGAAGATGAATTAAACAAAATATTGCCTTGAGGCAAGTTAAACAGGCCCTTATGACAATTCCGGGTAACCTTCACACGACGGCAATGGCGGTAATGCCTCACAAAGACGCGAACAGGGCTTTGGATCTGGCGCTTTCCCTGGACGTTTATCAGAACGGCGAGGTGTTTTCATCCTATTCGGGATCCATCAAAAAATTTCTCGATCGCGGCGGCGTGCTCGCCTGGGGCATCGTGCCGACCAACTTCGAACCGTTTGAAGCTGAAAACATAAAAACTCTGGAGTCCAGACTGACGGAGATTTGGAACGGTCTCGCAAAGAAAGGCATAGACACTGAATATCTCATTTCAAAGAGCCTGATCTCTCCGGCAACCTGCTGTCTGGTGAATCCCGACGGAGAAAAGACCGTTGAGAAGGCGTTCAAGATTGTGCAAGAACTTTCCGGGCGCCTGCGATACAAATACGGATTGTAAATCACCGTTGGACCTGAATTTTGTACGCGTCGGAGGCTTTTATATAAAAGTGTGCGTAACTGCGCAAAAGATGAGGGAAGGCCCCTCGGAGCCGGTTTGCAGGAGCAGGCTTCAAACCACCTAAAGCTGCGTTGGTACCATGCGGGAAGAACAACGGGCCATTGCTCTCTACAACAGCTACGGATATGGCTATGCGCTTGGAATGAATTTCAAAAACGCAGAAGGAAGGCGCGAGATGCTTTGGTCCCAGGACTTGGATGAGATTCTCTGTGCGGGCAAAACCAAGAGTGGTTCCACTCTGTTCATTAAAATATGTGACCGTAATTGCGAATCGAAGTACTAAGGGTTCGCGCAAAAATTAATTCACATTTTTCGCTGGACTAATAGAGTAGTTCCAGTTGGGCCGTTGGGTGTATTGCTTTAGGTTAATTTCTTCCATCTGTTTATCAAAAATACGAATACCCTTTTGATACTGTTGTGTATGGAGGGCCGCACGGATTTTAAAGCCGGCGGACGTTTTGGTTGTCCGTATAAATTTCAACACGGTTTC
>JBDRPF010000068.1:0-3663 GCA_043827325.1 Pseudomonadota bacterium
TAATCCAATTGGACTTAATGTATCAAATAGCTATGATTTTAAAATAAAAGATATTCGACACAATTTAATTGACAGTTCAGGATACCTCGATTTAGGTGTATTAGTAGATGTTTATAGTTATAATAATACCAAAAAAGAAATTGCTTTTAAATTAAATAATGATGAAATTATTTCTGACAAATTGACGATTTTTACCGAACGGGAATTAAAATGGAATTATTTAATTGGTGGTACCATTGGTTTCTTTTTTGCGATAACCGTATTAATAATATTAGTTCAATTTCATAGCCCCAAATCATTTTTTATCAAATTATTAAGTACATAGAAGTAAAGTGCGAAGCGGTCAAACGGAACGTTCGTGAATACTGTAGGTAATCACATTCTATGATCCGGAAGTAACGATATAGTTTCAGATTCCGTTGACAGGAAAAAAATATTATCGGAATAAATGAGCCTCTCGCAGAGAGGCTTTTTTTATGAGAAAAGGGCGGCCAAGTGTTCTGCCGGACACACCGCCCTTTTCCAAACACGGATCAGGATACTGATCCCGAAAGGTGGAACTATGGTACTCTTTTTTTCTGTCGCACTCAAGACCCTTTTTCGTGAAGGTCGAAACTATCCATGGCCCCGGCCCGATGGCTGTCCCCGATGCAAGCGATTCACTGTTTGGGGACATGGTTTTGCCACTGCCATTTTTGACGGCTATGACCAACCCTTGCTGCTCAAAAGGTATCGCTGCCCGGATTGTGGTTGTGTTATCCGGCTGCGCCCCGAAGGGTACTTCAAGCGTTTTCAGGCCCCGATTGAAACCATCCGGGCAAGCATAGCCCGCAAATCAACAAAAAACCGATGGTTGCCCGGTATCAGCCGCAGTCGACAACGCCACTGGTACGGATCATTGTGCAGGCGGATCAAAGCGTCTCTGACCGATACCTGGCGTCGAGGCGCTCTGGCGGGATTTGATTGCCTGTTGCGAATCGGACAGACCCCGGCGAGTCGATCCATTTAATCCGCCGATCATTGCATTTTTCATCCACCCCACCGAACAGTGTCATATTTTATCTCTTTTTTTTGGGGTATTCGTCAAAAAAACCCCAACGAAAGGAGGCAACTGATGACCGAAGATGAAAAAATGCAGGTTGCGGTGTTCCGGTTCGGAGTTATCAGCGACTTTGTCAACGGCGCCCGGATAAGCCGTTGCGAAAGAAGACGTCTGATGCGCGACAAGTGCGCCCGCAAATGGGAAATTCCCTTTTCAGAAAAAACCAGGATCTGCCGGGGCACGATCCAGCGATGGTGTCGTCTCTATACGGGCGGTGATTTAACGTCGCTGTTTCCCAAGGATCGATCCGACCGGGGCAAATGCCGGACCATGGATGACGACACCTGTCTGGCACTGGCCGGGTTGAAATTAAACACCCCGGATATTACCGTGCCCCGCCTGATCGATGAAATGAACCGGCAAGACCTGGTCACGCCGGGCGCCGTCCTGAACAACTCGACGGTTTACAGGTTTTTGCATGCGGAAAATCTGATGGATACGGTCGCGGCAAAGCCTGAGGATCGTCGCAAGTTTGAAGCCGAGCTTCCCAACGATCTGTGGCAAAGCGACGTGATGCACGGTCCCGAAGTCGATGTAGAGGGCAGGATGCGCAAAACCTATCTGATCGCCATCATCGACGATCACAGCCGTTTGATTGTCTATGCGCGCTTTTACCTGTCAGAGACCCTGGCATCGTATTTGGATGCGCTTGAGAATGCCCTGGCAAGGCGCGGGTTGCCAAGAAAACTGTATGTGGACAACGGGGCGGCCTTCAGAAGCAAGCACCTCGAGTACATCACGGCTTCGCTGGCCATCACCCTGATTCACGCCAAACCCTATCAGCCGGAAGGAAAAGGAAAAATCGAGCGATGGTTTAAAACCGTACGAAGCCGTTTTTTACCCGGCATCATCGCCACGACACTTTTCCGGCTCAATGAAGCGCTGGAGCGTTGGCTTGTTGAAGATTACCAGCAGAAAAAGCATCGTTCAACCGGGCAAACCCCCTTTGAACGCTTCACCAGCCAGATGCATTGTCTGCGAAGCGCACCGGTGAATCTGAAAGACTTTTTTCGCAAAGTGGCTCGCCGCAAAGTGGCCAAGGACCGCACCATCACCTTAAACGGCAGAATATATGAAGCCCCGGTGGCGCTTATCGGCAAACGCGTCGAGGTGCTTTACCACGAAGGCGAACCGGAAAAACTCGAGGTCAAATACCGGAACCAATCCTTCGGCATGGCAAGGCCGGTCAATCTGACCGTCAACAGCCGGGTCAAGCGCGATAAAAACAACAACCCGCAAATCCATGTTGCCGACCCTCAAACCGGCTACCAGGGTGGAAGACTCTGGTCTGTTAAAAGGAGAAATGACGATGAATGATAACTACCTTATTTTTTTTGGATTCAACAAGGAGCCGTTTGGCGCCGATATCGCCATGAAAGATATCCTGAAAACCGATCAACTGGTCGATGCAGCCACCCGCTTCGACTATGTCATCCGATTGGGGGCTGCGGGGCTTGTGACAGGAGAAGTCGGAAGCGGCAAATCAACCGCCATCCGATACGCCGAGGGCAATCTTCACCCCTCGGAGTATCGAAGCATCTATGTGACGGCCTCGTCGGGATCCATCATGGAGCTTTACCGACAACTGCTCAACGAACTGGACATCTATCGCAGCAGCAACTCGAAAAGCACCATGCTTCGATTGATCAAGAAAGCGATCACCGACCTTGTCATGGAGAAAAAAATGAAGGTGGTGATAATCATCGACGAAGCCTCTTTGCTGCGCCTGGAAGTGTTTGAGGAGCTGCACACCCTCTGTCAGTTCGAAAAAGACTCCAAACCGTATTTGCCGATGATCCTGGCCGGTCAGAACCATCTCGTGGACAAACTCTCCTACCGGTCTTCCGAGCCCCTGGCCTCCCGGATTGTTGCCCGAAGCCATCTTCAGGCTATCGATCTCGAGGGGATGAAAAGTTACCTTCAGCATCATCTGAAGATCGCCGGCGTGGAACGCAACCTGTTTGATCCAACCGCGCTGACCGCGATCCACCAGGGCTCCGGAGGACTCTTAAGAAAGGCAAATCACCTGGCAAGAGGAGCCCTTATCGCTGCCGCTGCCGACAACAAGTCGATGGTCGTGGCCGAACATGTGCAACTGGCCGCTTCGGAAATCTTTTAAACCATCACATCTGAAGGAGGATACCATGATGACTCATCACGAAAAATGGGAACATGAAAGAAACCTGCAAGAAATCGTAGACAGACTCAGTGAATTGATTGCCAGCATCATGCTGATGAGTGTCAAACAGATCAACGAACAATATCTGCCCCTTAAAAAACGCCTGGACTCCATGCAATCCGATGAGATCAAATTCTAAATAAAAACCGAGCCCGGTTGGCTCAATCGGGCTCGGTTAATCAAATTCGGAAAACTCACATCTCGATAAAAATAATCAGATTTTGACGATAAATACAATCCGAAAATCAACACACGGTTGCTTCGATCAGTTTTTTCATATGTTGACCTGAAAGTATCGATTTTACCTGCCCTTTGATAGATGCCGGGGTCGGTTTTTTGCCCTTGGTGATCCTTCCTTCGATACGATCCTGCAACTTTGTGG
>JBDRPF010000069.1:0-3286 GCA_043827325.1 Pseudomonadota bacterium
CCCAAAAAATGTTTATCCAGAGGACGGGAAGGGCAAATTTTTTAGGAATGAAGCATACAGCAGAAACAAGGGCAAAAATAACGGCGGCGCAGACAGGCAAGAAAAGGGGGCCGCATTCTAATGAGCATAATGAAAAAATAAGAAAGGCGCTCCAGGGAAGAAAGCTGTCGGAAGCGCAAAAGATTAAAATTAGCAAGGCGCTGACTGGATATAAACATTCTGCCGAAAGCTGCGCCAACAACGGCAATGCCCATAAGGGACTTAAACTTTCTGACAGGGCGAGGGAAAATATGAGAAAAGCATGGGTGCTAAGAAAACAAAAAGGCCATAATGGACATGGTTATCTTAATGCCGGATTGCCAGATAGTGGGGGGAGGGCGCAACTATGAGGGGAGGCTACAGGCCGGGGGCTGGAAGGAAAAAAGGCACCAAGGACGCAAAACCGAGAAAGGGGAGTCCGAGATCAGTCGAACAAGACAAAATCCGGGAAATGCTTGCATATGGGACAAAAGCCAGGGCCCGGTTTTATCAAGAATTTTTAGTGCGCGTGAGCAAGGGCGAAAAACTATCCATCGCCGAAAAAAAGCTGATGGAGAAGTTAGGCGCGGAGCTGGCGGCGGAAGTGGACGGCGAGCCGTCAAAGGTGGGCAGCGCCGAGGACCTGGAAGCGCACGAATATCTCCGCCAGGTCTGGAACGATCCGAACATGGAGGCATCGCTACGGATCAGGGCCGCTGAAATCATGGTCAAAGGGTCAGGCGAAAAGGGATCAAAGGAACTGAAAGACGACCGGGCGAAGAAGGCTGGGGCTGGAAAATTCGGGGCCGGAGCACCGCCGTTAAGGAGGGTGAAGTGATACAACGATATGAATTTATCAGGGAAATAGACGGATCGAGCATTGAAGAAGATCCCAACGGCGAATGGGTGAAGTGGGAAGATGTAAAAAGTATGGTTGACGTTAAATGCAACTGTGAAGAAATGTTTAAAAGAGTTAAATATGCCATACTTTTTACATTTTGCCGACGGATCTGATGCCGATTGGTTTTGTCCTGCCCACGGGTACAAAAAACGTTAAGGAGGGTGAAGTGAAAATCAAAATACAGACATTGCTACATTATTTTTGGGATAGTCCAGGACTTGGATTTAGGATTAAAACAAAGGCGCGGACCTATGGCAAAGTGATAAAAACACCATATTGGATTGCAATCTTGTTGAGTAAAATAGGAATAAAATGATTAGTTGGTCCACAAGCTGCCCAGATTGGCAACGCCGCATCATATCCGGCGAAACCCTGATCACCTTCCCGCCGCTGTTTTCGGCTGAGGCCGAGAGCGCCCTTGCCGTTTTCAGCGAGTTGCGGCTGATGGACGTTATGGACAGGCCTACATTCGGGGAAACCGGCCGGAAATGGATCATGGACTTTGTCGGGGCCATATTCGGGGCTTATGACCCGGAAGAAGGACGGCGCCTGATAACCGAGTTTTTTCTGCTGATCAGCAAAAAGAACAGTAAGGCCCTGGCCCTTGATACACCTATACCGACGCCCGCAGGATGGATAAATATGGGGGATATTGTTGCGGGTGATATTGTCTTTGGTATAGACGGGAAGCCCTGCGCGGTCACATCCACCAGCGATGTTTTCACTGACCACGATTGCTATCGGATCACATTCAGCAACGGCGAAACCGTGACGGCCGACGCTGGGCATTTATGGACCACTTCCGCACTTGCCGATAGGCCGGGGAAAGGGCCGGGGAATAACCATATCGCACGGAGAATCCGGACAAGAACCACCCGGGAAATAGCGGAAACTTTGTTCCGCCCGGGAGATGGGGCAAGGAACCACTCAATTTTAATGCCACAGCCTATCGAAACGCCCGACGCGGTGCTGCCAATCCCGCCCTATACTCTGGGCGCATGGCTTGGTGATGGGCATAGCAAATCAGCAAGAATAACCTGCGCTGATGAAGAGATAATGCAAAACATTATTGCAGATGGGTTTTTACTTGGGAACAAATATCAAACAAAAAGCAAAGCATGGACGCAAACGATTGGAACAACAGATAAAAAAACTTGCAAACGAGGGCACTCTCCTTCGCAGACCCGAATGCGGTATGATTCTAAAAGGCGCAAGCATTATCCTGCTTGCTATGCGTGCGATAGGGAGGTCGACCATTTTCATCGCAACGGCACACCCCTTTCGCCAACCACCCGTTTTTCTTTGCATGAAGTACTTCGTGGGCAGGGCCTTTTAAACAACAAGCACATCCCCGAACAATATTTCAGGGCAAGCATGGATCAGCGCCTTTCTCTACTCCAAGGGCTGATGGACACTGATGGGTTTATTTCAAAATCTGGCCGCGTTTTCGGGTACACAAGTATTTCAGAAAGACTGGCCAGAGACGTCGGCGACCTTCTTTCTACCTTCGGAGTCAAATATTCACTTATTGCCAGAAAAATGACTTGCAACGGAAAGCCTGTTAATGGCTTGGCCTGGCAAATACAATTCATGGCATTTCGGGACGAGCTGCCAGTTTTTAGGTTGAACAGAAAACTTGATCGAATGCGATTAAGGCCCGAAGGGAAAAAGGTTCGAAGCCAAACCGTACAAATAATATCAGCGGGAAAAGTCAAAAGCGTGCCCGTAAGGTGTATAACCGTAGATTCTCCCGACCATCAATTCCTTTTCGGGAAAACGATGCTCCCTACTCATAATAGCACCAGCGCCGCCGGCATCATGATGACGGCGCTCATCCGAAACTGGCGAGAATCGGCAGAATTTCTAATTTTAGCGCCCACTGTCGAGATCGCCAACAATAGCTTTTTCCCTGCCCGGGACATGGTTAAGGCAGATCAGGAGCTTTCCGACCTGCTGCACGTTCAAGAACACTATCGCCAGATCACGCACAGAGGGACCGGCGCGGTCCTAAAAGTAGTCGCAGCCGACAGCGAAACAGTGGGCGGGAAGAAGGCCACAGGCGTCCTGATCGACGAATTATGGCTCATGGGCACGAAGCCGCACGCCGAACACATGCTCCGCGAGGCTTGCGGGGGGCTGGCCAGCCGGCCGGAAGGATTCACGATCTACCTGTCAACCCAATCCGACGAAGCGCCGGCCGGGGTATTCGCTCAAAAGCTGGAATACGCCAGGGGTGTCCGTGACGGCAAGATCGACGACAACCGTTTTCTGCCCGTAATATACGAATTTCCGCCGGACATGATAAAAGACAAGAAGCACCTTGACCCTAAAATGTTTTATGTCACGAATCCCAATTTAGGGGCATCG
>JBDRPF010000070.1:0-61502 GCA_043827325.1 Pseudomonadota bacterium
GGAAAGGATGCCGCCATCAAGCTGCAGAAGTTTGAAGTGAGCATCGATCGTGGGAAGGGCTGAAAACGCTCAAAGAGACCGTTATACGTTGATCATTTGTGAAGAAGATGTTTATTTTAAAGCGCTGGTACGCTACATTCACTTAACTCCGTGTCCGATATGATGAAAAAAATTCTCACAATCCTGATAATCGCTGCAACCCATTTCGTTTTCACGAAGATGATTTCAACCGGTTATCATATAGCCCGCCACCATTCATAGCATAACCCATTGGTATTTATATCAATGGGTTTTTCGTTTGCGTGTGAATTTCTGATGACCGATGACGATTTGAATAACAAGGTGATGCGTGTATTTGAAACCTGTCCTTACGGAGGAAGACGGGACAACTGTTTTTTCGCTGAAATTCGGGAAATGGAAATAAATGAAAGGCAGGATTTTCTGAACGGGATGGATGAAGACGAGAAAATTGCGTGGTGGCAAAAGCATTTGGAGTGCCTGACGAACGCCTTGGCCAGATAAAACTGAATCGCCATTTAAAATCCCGGTATTGTGAAATACTTTTCACAATTCCTATGCAATTTTTTTCATAAATCCCCATTTTATTTCGGTTATTCATCTGTAGATATTGTCGCTTATGATCACATCGTGAAAAGTGAAAACAAGGGTAAAAATATGTCTTTACCCCTTTCCCTCAGGATGGTATGAGTACCCCGATTCCCGAACCATCAACTGTGTATCTATTAGGCATGTTTCTTTTAGTGTCGGGCTTGATCGGTCTGTCCGGGCTCAGAAGAAAATTAAGGAAGCAAAAATGGAAACGAATAACCGGGTTGATATTAAAGTTGAAGGCCGGCGTTCGGGTTCGGATCGCAGAACATTAGCCGATCCCGATTACAGAGGACTCGAAAGAAGGGTCGCCGGAGATAGAAGAAAAGGGATCCGCGATAGAAAACACCCGCGATTTCGGTCTAAAGATCTGACTTTTGTCAAGCTAAGCGCTGAATATAAGGAGGATGTCGGGCAGCTTCTGGATATATGCAAGGAAGGGCTTTCGGTTCGACATTTCACAAGTGAAGAGAAGTCACGTAATTATTCCGATCTTGGGATATTTGTTCACGGCGGTAATTTTTCTGTTGACTGGATTCCTTTCAAGACTGTTTCAGACACTGAGCTGGCCAACAAGTCACCGTTCAGCACCGTCACATTCAGGCGATACGGCGTGAAGTTTGGGGATCTGACACCGGAACAGGCAGCCAAACTGGACCATTTTCTTCTGAACCACACACTGGGTATCGCGTGATCCGTTTCCATATTTTTTAGGAATAGGATTTTAAACAAAAGGCTCTTACCGGTGAGCACCGGAAAGGGCCTTTGTTTATGGGAATTTTATCGCTTGAAAAGATAGTCAGGGTTGTATTATAGCTTGCCCTTGAAGGTGATCTACTATTTTTGAGACAGCTTCTCGCAGAACAGAGGATCTGCTGGCCGGCATGGAAGAGACAGCGGAAAAATATCGCATCCTAAAAAAGCTGAACCTTTTGATACTGTAAATAAAAATTTATCATATGGTTTTTACGAAGAAAAAAGCAGAGGGGGAAAGCCATTTCAAAAGCGTTTTGCTGGCCTATTTCATCCTTGTTTTTCATTTGCTGCTGATTGCTGGCCTGCTCCTTCTGGTCATTTTTTTCCGCGGCGTTGTCAATTATATGATATGGATATTTCTATTCGGTTCCGCGATGATCATCGCCTCGGGGTATCATTTCTACAAGCGCATGAAGAGGGAAGGAAAGACACTGCAAGAGATGCTGCGCCAGCCCCTGCTGAGCGGCAGGTCTGTTGAAGTGAGTTTTCTGGGAGGGCTTGCAACATTTAAAATCGGGAGAGCGGATGACTTGCCGGCGCTCGGCAGCGATTCGCGCCGCGGATCTTTGCAGCTGGAAGATCCGGACGCTGTCCGTATTCGAGAACTGTTAGAGCTTGTGCGAATGTTTGAAAATGATTTGATCACTCTGGATGAGTACAACAGAATTAAACAGCAGATTTTCAAGTCATCATAAAATCGCTTGCTGCGATCAACCGTATTGAACGAAAGGTGACCCCATGAAAAAGCTGAATATCGCTCTTCTTTCCGGCGGTGTGTCCAATGAGCGTGAGGTTTCAATAAACAGCGGGAATCAGGTTCACGAGGCTCTGGACAAAGAGAAGTACAACGTAATGCGATATGATCCGAAAACAGACATCGCCCGCCTGGTAGCCGACGCGGCTAAAATTGATGCCGCGCTCCTCATACTTCACGGACCGTTTGGTGAAGACGGGACCGTTCAGGGTCTGTTTGATCTGCTGGGTATCCCGTATCAGGGATCGGGTGTGCTCGGGAGTGCGCTGGGCATGCACAAACTCGCTTCAAAGCGGCTTTATGAACAGGCCGGACTCCTGGTTCCGCCCTATCTGGTTATCAGGAAAATGGACGAATTAAATCCGGATGAGTGCGTCTCACGGATCGGCATGCCCATGGTCGTCAAGCCCATGGGCAGCGGTTCCAGTGTCGGCATATCCATTGTCAAATCCTTGGACTCCCTTGAAGCTGCGGTTGAAGCGGCATTTGCGCATGACGATTCGGTTCTGATCGAATCGTTCATCGACGGTGTTGAACTGACCGGCGGCGTTATCGGCAACGATGAACCGGAAGCGCTGCCCATCATAGAAATCGTACCGGATACTGCCTTTGAATTTTTTGACTATGAGGCAAAATATACGGCCGGCGCAACAGAGGAAATCTGCCCGGCACGGATCGATGACGCGATGACCGAAAAAGCCCAGTCATCGGCCATAACAGCGCACAAGGCGCTTTTCTGTAAAGGGTACAGCCGGACGGACATGATTCTCAAAGGTCAGGACATCTACGTTCTCGAAACCAACACCATACCCGGCATGACGGCAACGAGCCTGCTGCCTCAGGCTGCCGCGCAGGCCGGGATCTCCTTCAGCGGGCTTCTTGACCGGTTGATCGAGTTAAGTATAGAGGGACACAAAAGAGGCCGGTAACGCAATGATCATCAAAGGCAGCAGGGAATTGAAAAGCCGCTATCATGAGCTTTGCCCCGGGGACGTCTTCATCGGCACGATAGCGTCGAAGCATTTGAAAAGATCCATGTTGATCGATCTTCTCGAACGGGGTGTACACTGCCTGCCAACGCCGCTTTCGCAGGATCTGAACGGTTCCAAGGCTGCGCAGGCCCTTGTATTAAAGGAACTGATGCTTCCCCACACCCTTCCCGTCACCCGGCGGACGGAACTGATTGACGCCGTGAATCGATACAACAAGGCCGGTATCGGGCCTGTTGTTTCCAAGGAAAACCACATGCATTGCGGTCACGGGGTGCGGAGGTGGGATACCATTGAAACGCTGTACAGTTTCATGGCGCTTTCCGAATCTTCATACCCTTTTGTGGTTCAGCCGTTTATCGAAAATTTTACAGACGTTCGCGTCATCATTGTGGAAGACTATGTTGAGGCTTATGAAAGACGCAATCCCAACAATTTCAGGATGAATTTATCCTCTGGCGGCAGTGTGCATCCTTACACCCTGGGCGAGGATGAAGAAAGGTTTTGCCGAAAGGCGATGGAACGGGGAAAATTTCCCTATGCTCACATGGATCTCCACATCACCGGGAATGGAAAATATTACCTCTCGGAAATCGCTTTAGACGGCGGTATCAAAGGCGCAAAAATCGGCAGAAAGGAACTCGATCAAAAAAAAGAGGGCATCCTCGAACGCCTGGCGAAGCACGTTCAGAAAGGGTAAAGAATTTTACCCGAAATTATTTTGATGGCGATAGGAACCGACAAAGGAGGTATCTTTGAAAACCGGAAAAAAGGATTTGAAAAGGGCGGAGCGATCACCCGAGGTGGGCGTTGTGATGGGGAGTGATTCCGACATTGAAACCATGGAAGAAACCATATCGATATTAAAGAAATTCGGCGTACCCTTTGAAGCGACAGTTGCGTCTGCGCACCGGAGTCCCGCCAGGGCCGCCCGATTTGCATCTTCAGCACGCAAGCGGGGGATAAAAGTGATTATCGCCGGGGCAGGGCACGCAGCCCATCTCGCGGGGACCATGGCGGCGCATACGATTCTTCCGGTCATCGGCGTTCCCATCGACTCATCGGTCTTAAAGGGTTTCGACGCACTGATTTCCACTGTTCAGATGCCTCCGGGGGTACCTGTCGCCACGGTGTCCATTGGAAAGTCGGGAGCGAGAAATGCCGGCATCCTTGCCGTACAGATACTCGCGCTCGGCGATCCCGAACTTGAAAAAAGACTCGAAAAATTCAAGAAGGAGATGGACGCACAGGTGGGCAGGAAAGCAAAAACGCTTGCGCAGAAATTATAGTTCCATGTCCAAAATCATTACCGTAAATCCGACAGATCCGGATCCGAATGTCATTTCTGAAGCCGCCGGAGTCATTAAAACGGGAGGCGTCATTTCGTTCCCCACACAGTATCTCTACGGGCTGGGAGCCGACGCGCTGAATGCCGACGCGGTGAACAGGGTTTTTGGCATAAAACACCGGTCTTATAAAAAGCCGATTTTGGTACTGGTTAAGAGCCTTGAGGATCTCGAAAGGATTGTGAGATCTATCCCGCCCGTTGCATCCCGAATAATTGAGAAGTTCTGGCCGGGAGGGATTACCATTATATTCGAGGCAAAAGAAACGCTGCCGGTCAACCTGACGGCGGGTACGGGGAAAATCGGCGTTCGACTGCCGGAACATCCGGTAGCGGCCGCCCTTGTAAACTCAATCGGGGGGCCCATGACCGGCACAAGCGCGAATATTGCCGGTAACGCAGGATGCTCACGTATCTCTGCCCTGGATCCCCGAATTGCGGAAAAACTTGACCTCATCCTCGACGCCGGTCCGCTAAAAGGGGGCATCGGATCAACAGTTGTCGATGTTACGGGAGAGTCCCCCATGATTCTGAGGGAGGGCGCAGTACCTTCAATGGCCATTTTTTCGCAAGGATATTGACAAACCATTCGGATTTCATTATATATTTATAAATACCGCCGGAGTGGTGAAACAGGTAGACGCACGGGACTCAAAATCCCGCGGGGGCAACCTCATGTCGGTTCGATTCCGACCTCCGGCACCAAAAACATACCGGGGCTGACAGGTATTGCTTCTGTAGCCCCATTTCGTTCGTTTTTCGATCCGGGTGAAGCCCGAGTGCCCCGGGAGATATTCGAGATAAGCCGCAAAACGAACGAAACCCGATTCCTTACTTTCAGATTAAGGTTCCGCTATGTTTAAGCTAACATCCGAACAGACATTTCAAGACGGCCAGATGATCATTGAGGAAAACAGTTCAGGGAAACAGGTCTTTGTGATTCTCTCAGGAGCTGTAGAGATCTCCAGGACGGGCAGTGGAGAGCGGTTTATCATAAACACTCTCAGGGTGGGAGAAGTGTTCGGAGAGCTCAGTTATTTCGGCGGTTTCAAGCGAACCGCCACAGCCACGGCCCAAGGTGAGACCCGGCTGGGTCTTATTGATCTGCCTCCCGTGCAATCGGAATTCGGCAAGCTGTCCGATGACGTCCGGGTGCTGATGGGCGTTATGACGCAGAGATACAAGAGTCTGGTGGACAGGACGTCCGAATATACCTATCGAACATCCCCCCGCGTCGATAGAAGCGTGTTTTTAACCTATCAGGACAACGAGTCTTTCATCAAAGCATCCATGATCAAGGCGGTGGCCGGCAATTTGAGTGTGGGCGGTCTTTTTATCAAGACAGAAAAACCGTATAATAAAGGGGATCAGTTTATGCTCGATCTTCAATTGCCGGAAATTTCTCAAACCCTCAGTGTTTCCTGCGAGGTGGCTTGGTCAAGGGAAGGGTATGATATCAGTCAGAACCCCCCGGGCATGGGTGTCAAGTTTATAGAAATGCCCGATAAGGATCGGCAAATCCTGAGTGAGTATGTCAACACGGAGATGCTGAAAGAGTAGAAGCGGTTTCAAACCCCCACGTCTGCGAAAAGCCTGCCCGGTACATCCCTTCCGCTGCAGATGCTTTCTTGTTTAAGAAGCATCGGTTCAGTTCGCTTTACTTTGTTTTGTGTGGTTCCCCGGTTGCAGGTGGAGGCTTACGCTATCCGGGGCATGAGCGCCCAAATGATCATCCAGGATTTCGTTTCCGGATCCCTGTCCAGGCATACAATGCCGCCGTTTTGGAACTTGAAAACAGGCGTATCCGCGGAACCGGTTATGAGATATGACGTCAGCCTTTCCATAAAGGGGAGATGGCCCACAAGCATCAGGCCGTCACCGCTTTTCAACGTTCCGGAAAGAATCGCAACGTCGTCTAAAGGCTTCAACCCGCTCCTCTCATGCACACCTTCTTCAGGCCCAAGGGCGGCCGCATAAATTTCGGCGGTTTTCCGCGCCCGGGTTTTTCCACTGTGTTCGATTCGCGATACGCTTATCCCGTATCCTTTTGCAACGTCTGCGATGCGTTTCACTTCCGAAATTCCTTCCCGGGAGAGCCCCTGGTCAGGGTCAACGTCCTTGGGCAAGCTCTTGCCGTGCTGTGCGAGAAACAGTGCCATAGCGCCGCTCCTTCTTGAAAATTATTGCCGCAGGGTATATACTCAACATTTTAAACATTTAAAGCCATAATAATCAATTGAATGAGCGCAAAATATAATACCGGTAAAGAAACCTCAACACCTATTTCGCGGCAGAGCAGGAGTGAATCTTATGCGGATCGTTACACGGCCTGATTTTGACGGCATTTCCTGTGCGGTTATCCTTTTTGAGGCGCTCGATATACGGGAGCCCGTTAAATGGGTTCAACCGAATGACATGCAAAGAGGCCTGGTGGACATTCGGCCGGGGGATATCATCGCGAATTTACCATACGATGAAAGGTGTTCTTTGTGGTTCGATCATCACTACACGAACCGGATTGCCGGGCCGTTTAAGGGCGCGTTTAAGATCGCCCCCTCGGCAGCCGGTATTGTTTTTGAGTATTATAAAAGCACACTGAAACGTGATTACACCGAATTGATCAGGGAGACAGACAAGATCGATTCGGCGGAGCTGTCCATGGACGAGGTTATGCATCCCGAAAAGTATCCGTATGTGCTGCTGTCCATGACGATCTCCTCGGAAGATGCGTCAAACGAGGCGTATTGGAACAGGCTCGTCCGGTTGCTCAGAGAATTTGACATTGAAAAAGTCCTCGCCGGCACGGAAGTCAAGCGGCGGTGCGAGACGGTCATCACACAGAACAGAAAGTACAAAAAAATTTTAATGGAACATACGCGAATGGTCGAACACGTATCGATTACGGATTTTCGTTCATTGGAAAAAACGCCGACCGGAAATCGTTTCCTGGTTTACGCGTTATTTCCGGCGGCGGTTGTGAGTATGAGAATTCGGTATGATGATGACGATAAAGAAAAGATCGCTGTCAGTGTGGGGCACAGCATTTTTAACCGGAACTGCAATGTGAATGTGGGGCTCATGCTTTCAAAGTTTGAAGGCGGGGGGCACCGGGGCGCGGGTTCATGTCGCTTTCACTCGGGAAAGGCTGAAAATTATATACCGGAAATAAGTGAGGTGTTGTTGAAAAACGAAAAGAATGATTAGCCCGTGTCAAATCGCGACACCTCCCGCAAGATTTTTCAAATATGAAACGGTTTCCCAGGAAAAGGCCCGGCTCTGACAGGGAAATATGGCGTTGTTGGTGAAAAGCGGATCGGACTCGATGTCGTAGCGGGAGGCCGCGACGGCCCGCTTCCAAAGCCTTGTGTGGGGAATGGGCGTGTAGTAGGCCAGGACAGGAGTGATTCCGAATTTTCTGACCGTTCTGATGGAGTCTTCTACCGAATTTATTTCCTGATCGGGCAGACCTGCAAGGAGATATGCGCCGATCTGATCCTCGCTGAAACCCTCACGCTTCAAGCATGCGACGGCCCGTTTAAACTCGGCGGCCGTTACTTTTTTGTCCAGCTCTCTCCTGGTTTCAAATGCTGCGGTTTCAAGGCCGAGGCGGAGTGTTTTGAACCCCGCTTTAAACATCAGTCGGGCAGTCTGTTTTGAAATCTCGCGAATATGAAGCGCGTTGGGTGTGTGAAACCGGACCCTGAGCCCGGATTTCACGATTTCTTCAAACATGGGAACCGCGTGACGATCGGCATCCGCAAGAAGTGCGTCGTCGTAGAATACGAAATCGATGACATCATATTTTTCATGCCAGTATCGTATCTCTTCCACAACCGCAGCAGGGCTTCGGCGCATCCGTACAGGATTTAAAAAATGCGATGCACAGTATTTGCAGTCAAACGGGCAGCCCCTGGATGTCAGTATCGGGACATAGGCGACTTTTCTTTGAAGCTCAAAAGCGGGATAGGGCAGCGTGTCGAGGTCATCGGGATCGAAGGCCGGGGTTACGGCAAAGCCCGTTGCGGCACCGGAAAGTTCGAGAATGTCTTTTTCTCCGGGGCCGCCGATGACCCGGTCCGCGCCAATATGCGCAGCAGCATGATCGTAGCAGAGGCTGGCATATATGCCTCCCAGAATTACAGGGGTTTTCGGGAAGGCGTCTTTGATTATTTCTATCGATTCCCTTACACCCGGGTACCAGTATGTCATCAGGGAAGTTACGAGGACCAGGTCGGGCTTTGGCGCGGAATGAAGGTCGGCCTCGAACCATTCCCGTTTGATGCCGTACCGTGAAAAAAACCGCGGCACATCTTCCATCCCCGGGGGTTTCGGGAGCCGGGTTTTCAGATAGGGCCCCCGGCCGTATCTTGCGCGGGGGTTTGTCGCAGGGGCGGCGGGGTGAAATCGATCGAGGCAGTCCACGTAGGTGACGTTATATCCGTGGTGTCTGAGAATGGATGCCAGCGTCAGGATCCCCAGAGGCTTGGCCCAGAAGTCATAAGCGGCAAAGTCGTATATCCAGGGGTTTACCAGAAGGATATTGGGGGTGTCATGTTTAAGGGATCGGGTGTGTTGGACCATGCTATGTGATGAAGCGGTTTATTTTATTCTTCTTCATCCGTAGAAATATATTTCATGGATGTCTTTTTAAGCTCCCGGCGGCTGAAGAGTATGCTGTAGGTTTCGATACCGGTTTCAGCGGCCAGCCGGCGGACAATTTTCCTGCAAGACGCCTCGTCTCCGGCGTGGACCATGGTATAGAGGTTGTAAGGCCACCGTTCATGGGGGTTCCGTCGATAACAGTGTGAAATCTCCGCGGAGAAGGCCATTTTTTTTCCAATTTCGTCGATGCGATTTTCATCAACCTGCCAGGCCACCATGGCATTGGAAGAAAATCCGGACTTCTGGTGCCTGAGGGTGGCGCCGAAACGCCGGATAATGCCTTTGTCCGTGAGGTGCTGAAGCGTTTCCAGAAGCGTGTCTTCGGTGATGCCCAGATTGTTGGCGATTTCAAGATACGGGCGTTCGGTGACAGGAATATCACCCTGGATGGATGCGATGACCTTTTGTTCGAGTTCCGTAAGCATATGGCGATTTAAGAATCAGATTCAAAAAAAGTCAATCAGTTTTTCAGGAAACAGCCGGCGAATATCCTTCTCCGTTGCCCTGCAGACGCCCCGTTCGGTAATAAAACCGGTGACCAGCCTGGCGGGCGTCACGTCAAAAGCAAAGTCGGCGGCAGGACTGTCAACAGGGGGAACCAGAACGCTGGCGGCTGATCCCCGGTATAACCCCTGAACGTAGCGAACTTCGTCCGGATTGCGTTCTTCGATGGGGATTTCCCTTATGCCGTCTCTGATGTTCCAGTCAAAAGTACTTGACGGAAGGGCCACATAAAACGGGACATCGTTGTCCCGGGCTGCGAGCGCTTTCAGGTACGTTCCGATTTTATTTGCGACATCTCCGGTGTATGTGGATCTGTCCGTGCCGACGATCACCATGTCGACCATGCCGTGCTGCATGAGGTGACCGCCCGCATTGTCGGTGACGACCGTGTGCCGGATCCCGTGTTTTCCCAGCTCCCATGCGGTAAGCCTCGCCCCCTGATTCAGCGGCCGTGTTTCATCGACCCACACGTGAATGTCGACACCCTTTTCAAAGGCGGCGTACATGGGGGCCGTAGCGGTGCCGTATTCGATGGTGGCCAGCCAGCCGGCATTGCAGTGCGTCAGCAAATTGACGGTCTCGCCGCCTTTCCTGCGACTGATTTCTTCGATCAAGGGTAAACCGTGCACACCGATTTTTCTGCAATTCTCCGCTTCGAACTCGGCAACGGCTTCAGCTCCACGCCGTGCCGTCTCTATTCTTTCAGCGGCGGATTCAGCCTTCAGAACCCGGGCCAGGACCTTATCCACCGCCCAGGCCAGATTGATCGCGGTGGGCCGCGCGGATTTTAATTTCCGGCACGCTTCCAGCAGATAGTCATCCTCAATCGCTTCGGAGGGGGTGTTCAACGCGGCAAGATAAACACCGTATGCCGCGGTAACGCCGATTAACGGTGCGCCTCTCACAACCATCTCCCTGATAGCCGTGACGACATCATCAACGGTTTTAAGATCCGTTACGACAAATTCGTGGGGGAGGCGCCGCTGATCGATGACTTTGACCACCTTTTCATCGCTGTCCTGCCATATGGGCCGCACATGCTTACCGTCCACTTTCATATGTTTAAACCTTTGGCTTTGGTCAGAGCTGAACGCTTTATGCCATTGAGATAGCTTCTAGCAGGTAAGAAATACTCTGGCAAGAAATATTTGGTCAGGCACCCGTCAAGCGTTGGCCCCGTTTCCGATAAAAACAAAAAGTGCGGAATTTTTATGACAATCCGCACTTTTTGTATGTCGATAGCTCAGAGGCCGACAGCCAAACATTTCATATATATGAATGTTGTATTTGGCGTGTATTTAATTATACAACAGGATCCCTTCAGGATCACTAACAGCTTTGGCTGTGATGCACGATCAACCGGGGACCCGCTTGATCGTTCCGTTGGCTATCAGATGCTGAAGCTGTGTTAAAAGATTTTGTTCCTGCGCGTCGATTATACCATCTTCTTCCGCGATGGCCAAAATTTGATTGAATTCTGTAACCGTAACTTCGCAATCACTGATTGCTTTTTTAATCATATTGGCAAGTCTCTCACCTGTTTCACCTGTTTTCATTTCACCCCCAAATTATCGTATGGTCAATTATTAAACTTTTCAAACGTTGAGCGGAATTTTAGAGTATCGGAGAGATCGTGTCAACCTGCAATTTCGTTAAAGGTGGTTTCAAACAATCAACCTCCCGAGCGGGTGTTTTCGTGTTATCGCAATTTTATGACTTCGAGATATTCCTTCACCCCGCCGATGGTCAAGGTAAACATTCGTGAGCCTGTCATAACCGTGAACACATCCTCCGCATTCCCGCAGACCCTGGCGAATTCAGGCCCGATGGCGGAAACGGCTTCAGGGGCGTCGGGCTTTCTGTTGAGGGCGTTCAGGTACATGTCCAGCCGGTTTTTCAGTGTTTCAAAATAATCGATTTCATGACCGGTCATGAGTTCGGTAGTCTCGGACAGGCTTCTTGAAAACTGGTTGACCGCCGACCAGTAGAGCTCCGAAAGCGCATCCTTCCGGGGGCTGTTTTCCAGGTAATAGGACAGACCCCATCCGACACTGATGATTTTGAGTAACTGAAGTTCGTATTCAACCGTGACGCGCTTGATGTCAGCCGATTCCGGCAGATGCGCCATCAGTGTTTTAATGTCCTTCCGGTCAACGGCGAAGTTGAACAGATCCTCTCCCGCTTTTTCGATTCCTGACAATTTCTTTTTTGAATTTTTTTTGGTTTTGTCAATCACTGTCCGTTCCCGAATCGGTTATTATTGGATCCCAATTAAACTGCAAAGGGCGGCATGGCTTGCAGGCGTATTTACGAAGCGATCTGCCATTAAGTCCGGCAGAATATACTCCCGGCAAGGTCCTGTCAAGTGAACCGGCAGCCATATATCGCATTTCTCTTGAACGGATGTCCAAACATGCGTATATCTAAAAACTGGAGTATTGGGAAACTGGAGTATTGGAGAAATGGGAAGACCGGATTATGGCATTTTTATCGAAGGTCAAATTTGAACTTTTTTTGAGAAACCTCTTTGAACTCATCCTGACAGTGGCCGGGGTGTTTTGTTTTACCACAGTGATTCTTCTGATAGCCGGCGCCCCTCCCTTTGCGGCGTATTATCATATTTTTAAAGGGTCGTTGGGCTCCTGGGTCAAGTTTTCGCATGTCATCAAAGCCTGGATACCGCTTACCCTGTGCGCCAGCGGCCTCCTCTACACATTTAGAATCGGTCTGTGGAACATCGGTGTCGAAGGGCAGATCATGATGGGGGCTGTTTTAACCACGGCAACCCTTCGCCTTGGCGCTTCGTGCAATATGCCCGTCGTTACCCTCTGTTTGTCCTTTCTTGCAGGCGTTGCCGGGGGAGCTGTGTGGGCAATCATCGCCGGTTTTCTAAAAACAAAGGGCGGTGTAAATGAGATTTTTGCAGGACTCGGTCTGAACTTCGTGGGTCAGGGAATCATTCTCTGGCTCATATTCGGTCCATGGAAGCGGCCCGGCGTTGCATCCATGAGCGGAACGGAACTCTTCCCTCCGGACCTGTGGCTGCCCCACCTGTCTGCTTTGCGTTTTTCCCATATCGGACTTGCGTTTGCCCTGGCATCCGTTGTCGTGACCGCACTGCTGCTGTACTTCACCCGCATCGGTCTAAGTTTGAAAGCCATCGGAAACAACAGGGACGCCGCCTATCTGTTCGGGTTGAAACCGGACAGGTATATGATCATTGCCATGATTTTTGCGGGCGGTTTTGCCGGTCTGGCGGGGAGTTTGCAGGTGTCCGGTGTGTATCATCGACTGCTGCCCGCAATTTCGAGTAATTACGGTTATCTGGCCCTTATGGTCGTGATGCTTGCAAATTACAACGTCTGGGTGTCGCCGGTGGTTGCATTTTTTTTTGCGTGCCTGAATGTCGGAAGCATACAACTTCCCATGATGCTCGAGCTGGATTCTTCATTGAGCGGTGTCATACAGGGATCTCTGGTTCTGGCAACGCTTGCCGTGTATGCCTGGCGCTTCCATAAAAAACCCCCCGAAGGAACCGCCGTCGTATGAATGAGCTGAATTTAACGGTATTGTTTGCTTCCGTCGCCGCCGGGGCTGTTCCTGTGGTGCTGGCCGTACTCGGTGAGACGATCACGGAAAAGGCCGGAATAATCAATCTCTCTCTCGACGGAACCATATTGCTGAGCGCCATGACGGGCTTTGTCGCCGCTTATGAAACAGGCAGTCTTCTCATCGGCTTTGCAGCGGCTGCATGTGTGGGGGCTATTGTTGCGGCAATCGTGGCTGTTTTCAGCATATACCTCAACCAGTCTCAGGTGGCCGTGGGATTTGTTTTGACACTGATGGCACGGGATCTCGCTTATTTTCTCGGCAATCCTTACTCCCGGCTTCAGGGGCCCAAGGTGCTTCCTGCGGCCGTTCCGTTTTTAAATGAAATTCCATTTTTGGGCCGGGTGTTTTTTGATCAAAATTTCCCGGTGTATTTCAGTCTGGTCATGATCGCATTCTGCTGGTGGTACATGTATCGAACCCCATTGGGTTTGCGGTTGAGGTCCGTCGGGGAGCATCCCGGGGCATCCTATGCCCGGGGTATAGACCCCAGGAAAATACAGATGTTTTACACGGTGTGCGGCGGAATGCTCGTCGGGCTTGCAGGGGCGGCATTTTCTCTTTCCACAAAGCCGGGCTGGGGACGCCCACAGGGTGCGGAAGGAACAGGGTGGATCGCGCTGGCCATTGTTATTTTCGGAGGGTGGCATCCGTTTAAAGCTGCTTTAGGGGCGTATTTCTTTTCATTTTTACAGGTCGCCGGCATCTATTGCCAGGAATGGCTTCCATCTGTTCCCGCACAGGTTTTTCAGGTCGCGCCTTTTCCGCTGATGATTTTTACACTTCTAGTTATGCACTTTGCCCAAAAAGAGTCTGTAGTCATGTGGGCTGAAAACAGGTCATGGATGAAAGCGATGCTCGGGTTTTTCTCCGGTACCGCTCCGGCATCGCTTGGGAAGCCTTACAGACCGGATTAATAACTTGCACGCTTTCTTCATTCTCTGATAAGGAATGAAACCATATTCGACCTCTATCCCGAACATTTCATGAAAATTTTTGAGAAGATTCTTTTTATTCGTTTTGATCGGCAAAACGCACAACCAAAAGGAGGCGGGCAATGAAAAAACTGCTGAAATATTTAGTTATTTTCCTTTTTCTTCCCGTGGCGATTTCATGCGGAGATAACGCTGCCGACCAGCAGAAAATCGCTGATTTGCAGCAAAAAGTTGAACAATTGACCCAGAAAACAAGCGAACTCGAAAAGGAGAATGCCGAACTCAAGGCTCAAGCGAAAGCACGTCCCCAGGCCGTGGTTGAAGACGAGGCCGCTTCCAGACCGTTCAAATTCGGACTGCTTCTCGTGGGCCCTTACAATGATCACGGATGGAGCCAGGCACACTTTGATGGGGGAAAATATGTCGAAAAGGCCCTGCCCGGCGCAGGGATGATATACATCGACAAGGTCAACCCCGCCGACAGGCCGGGTGTTACCATCCCGCAGCTCGTGGACGACATGGTGGAAAAAGGGGCGGAATTGATTATTGCCAACTCGGATGACATGAAAGACGGGACAAGAGAAGCCGCATTGATGCATCCCGACATACATTTTATCCATATTTCCGGCGATGATGTGATCAGGGGGCAGGCACTGGAAAACCTGAGCAACCTGATGGGCAAAATGGAATACGGAAAGATGATGGCCGGTTTTGCGGCGGCAATGACGACGAAGACCGGAAAGATCGGCTATCTCGGCCCGCTGATTAACGAGGAAACCCGCCGTCTTGCGGCATCGGCCTATCTGGGTGCACGGTACGCCTGGGAAAAGGTGCTCAAGAAGAACCCCGATGATTTGACATTTCAGGTCACCTGGATAGGGTTCTGGTTCAATATTCCGGGCGTTACAGCCGACCCGACCCAGGTCGCGCAGAACTTCTTTAACACGGGATATGATGTCGTCCTGTCGGGGATAGATACGACCGAAGCGCTGGGTGTCGCAGGTCAGAAGCGTCAGGAGGGAAAAGAGGTCTGGGCGATTCCCTATGATTTCATCGGCGCGTGTGACGGCGCCCCCGACGCCTGCCTGGGCGTTCCCTACTTCAACTGGGGCCCCGGGTATGTGGAATTTATCAAGGCGTCCATGAGCGGGGAATGGACACCCAAATGGGTATGGCAAGACCCCGACTGGGAGGATATCAATAATCCCGACACCAGTGCCGTCGGTTTTGTCGCCGGGCCCGCACTGTCTACGGATGCCAAGGCGGGCCTGGATCAATTTATAAAGGATCTCGGTTCGGGCGAGGTAGATCTTTTCATGGGACCGCTCTATTATCAGGACGGCAGCCTGTTCGTGGAAGAAGGAAATACGGCCACCGATCAAGAGATATGGTATATGGCGCAGCTTCTCAAAGGGATGACCGGGCAGAGCAGCGCCAAGTAGAAGCTGTCTCAAAAATGCATCTATCGAATAGAGGAACAGGCCCGAGATGTGGATTGAGCTTCGAGACATCCGCAAGGACTACGGCTCTGTCAGAGCGAACAACGGTGTAAGCCTTTCTGTTGCGCCGGGTTCGATCATCGGGATTCTTGGTGAAAACGGCGCCGGAAAGAGCACGCTCATGAAAATCCTGGCCGGATACAGCCAGAGAACAAGCGGCGTGATTAAGGCGGATGGCGCCCCTGTCTATTATAAGACGCCGGCCCAGGCCTCGAAACTGGGCATCGGCATGCTTTATCAGGACCCGCTTGACTTTCCTCTTCTGTCAGTCCTGGACAACTTTATGCTGGGCCAGACAACCGGTGTGGCCAACAGGAAAAAGCATTTCAAAAAAATGTTGCAGGCGATTGCGGGTTCTTTCGGTTTTTCACTTCATCCGAATGCGACAGTGCAAAGCCTTACCATCGGAGAAAGACAACAACTGGAAATCCTGAGATTGCTGGCCCTGGGAATTCAGGTTCTGATCCTTGACGAACCGACAACCGGAATTTCCACCCTGCAGAAGGAAACGCTTTTCAACGCCCTCAGAAAACTCGCATCGGAAGGAAGGAGCGTCATCCTGGTTTCCCACAAATTAGAAGATGTTGAAGCCTTGTGCGACACGATTTCGGTCCTCCGTCACGGCACCGTGGCCGGAGAAATGAACAGGCCCTTTGATACCAACAGGTTGCTGCAGATGATGTTCGGGACGCTGCCGGCCCCATTGCCCAGAGAAAGACCACGGGCCGGGGAAACGGTTTTTGAGATGAAGCGCGTCGCTGCATCAGGTGGCCGCATTGGTTTGAAAAACTGCAGCGTCAGCATCCGACAGGGCGAGGTCATCGGGCTGGCAGGCCTTGAAGGAAGCGGGCAGGGCGTTTTTTTGCGGGCTGCCGCCGGTATGAAACAGCCTGCCGGAGGAGAAATTTATCTTCACGGGGTTCGGATGGACGGAAAGGATTACCATGAGTTTTATCGCCGGGGTGTCGCTTTTCTGCCGGCATCGCGTCTGGAGGAAGGATTGGTATCCGGGTTAAGCGTTGCGGAGCATTTTTTACTTCAGGCCAAACCCGGCGGGCTTATTCTTGGACGGCAGTCAGCGCTTCAACAGGCAAATCAGCGGATCGAAAAATTTCGGATCAAAGGAACGCCGGATTCGCCGGTGGAATCGCTCTCAGGAGGAAACCAGCAACGCTTGCTTCTATCGTTCCTGCCCCCGGATCCCGCGCTGCTGCTTCTTGAAAATCCCACCAGAGGCCTGGACATGGAATCCGTTCAGTGGGTCTGGCACCAGCTTCATCAATATTGTGCGCAAAACACCTGCATCGCTTTTTCATCATCGGAACTGGATGAAATATTGATGGTCGCCGATCGCGTATGGGTTTTTTTTGAAGGCACCATCGTTAAAGACACAAGAGCAGACCGGACCGATGTCCACCAGCTCGGCCGGGCCATTGCCGGCAAGGCTTAGTCCGACCGGTTTACTGACATTGTTTTGCAGCTTATAAAAAGATCGGAGTAAAAATAAATGGTGAAAGTCGGCATTATCGGCGGGTCGGGTCTTGACGACCCGGGAATTCTATCTGAAACAGTGAAAATAGAATCAAAGACACCTTACGGGGAACCGTCTTCGGCGCTCACCGCCGGCAATCTCAACGGTGTTGAGGTTGTACTTCTTGCAAGACACGGGACAAAGCATCAGTTGAGCCCGACCCAGGTCAACTACAGGGCAAACATCTGGGCCTTGAAGGAACAGGGGGTGTCGCACATCATCGCCACAAGTGCCTGTGGAAGCCTCAGGGAGGAAATCGACCGGGGGCATTTCGTGATCGTCGATCAGTTCATCGATTTCACAAAGTACAGGAAAACAACATTTCACGAATCTTTTGAGAATGGGGCGGTTCATACACCCATGGCAGAGCCTTTTGATGTCGGATTGAGAGAGGCGCTTTTTCAAACAACCAGAGAGCTCGGCTTTGAAACCCATTATGGCGGAACGGTGATAACCATCGAAGGCCCCCGGTTTTCAACAAAAGCGGAGTCCAATATGTTTAGAATGTGGGGCGGGGACGTCATCAACATGTCCGTGGCGCCCGAGGTGATCCTGGCGAACGAGGTAAATATTCCGTATGCTGTTGTTGCCATGTCAACGGATTACGACTGCTGGAAGGAGGATGAAGCGCCGGTTTCATGGGAAGAGATTTTGGAGGTGTTCCAGCAAAATGCGGATCGTGTTCAAAAGCTCCTGATACATGTTGTTTCAAAAATCAAATGAGGTGTCTGAAATGGATTTAAAGGAAAAAATTAGAACCATACCGAACTGGCCGATCGAAGGCGTGATGTTCAGGGATATCACCACCCTTTTGCAGGATCCCGAGGCCTTCAGAGAGGCGTGCGACAGGCTCTATGAACGGTACAAGAATATGGAGATCGACAAGGTCGTCGCGGTGGATGCGAGGGGGTTTATTTTTGGCGCGGTGCTGGCCTATAAACTCAACGTGGGGTTTGTTCCTGTGAGAAAGGCGGGCAAGCTGCCATACAAGACGATTCGGGAGTCCTACACCCTTGAATACGGAGAGAGTGTTGTGGAGATGCACGAGGATGCGATCAAAAAGGGTGAAAAAATACTTGTTGTCGATGATCTGATCGCTACCGGCGGCACAATCGGCGCGGCAACAAAGCTGGTTGAAAATCTGGGAGGCGAAATCGTTGAATGTGTATTTTTAGTTGAACTGCCCGATCTGAAGGGGAGAGAGAAGATAAAGAAGTATAATATATATACGCTGACGGAGTTCGAAGGAGAATAGCGGCGGTTTCCCCCCCCCTTTAATATCCGAATGATTAAAAAACCTCAATGCAGGTGGGATGATTTTATTTCACGTATTTTCCGATGATCGGTTTGAGTTTTTCCTTTAGGCTATCCTGAATAAGATCTTTTGTCGTTATAATTGCACTTTCCAATGCCTTGCTGCAGCTGCAGTTTCTTTTTTCTGGAATTTTCAAAATTGAATTCCGAATGATTTTTTTGGCATTCTCGGAGTTTTTCATAAGATTTTCAAAAACCATTTCAATATCGACTTCGTTATATTTCTCATGCCAGCAATCGTAGTCGGTTACCAGGGCGATCGTGCAGTAGCATATTTCCGCTTCCCTGGCCAATTTCGCCTCCGGTAAATTTGTCATACCGATTATATCAAATCCCAATTTTCGATAGGTGTTCGATTCCGCGCGGGTGGAAAAATGAGGTCCTTCAATGCAGACATACGTGCCGCCATCCACCCCTTCAAGTTCAAGCTCCGTGCAAACATCATAGACGGTCTTTCTCAGAGATGCACAGAACGGGTCGGAAAAGTTGACATGTGCAACAATTCCGTTTCCAAAAAAAGTGGACGCCCGATTTCTTGTCCTGTCAAAAAACTGATCGGGCAAAACGATGTTCAGCGGCTTTATTTCTTCCTTCAAACTTCCGACCGCGCTCACCGACAGAATGGCTTCAACACCCAATTTTTTAAAAGCAAATATATTTGCCTGAAAATTAATTTCAGACGGCAAGATGGAATGTCCTTTGCCGTGTCTCAGCAGGAGCGCGACGCTGACGCCGCTTAACTCTCCGACGGTAATTTTTGAAGAAGGCGGGCCGAACGGTGTATTCATTTCAATTTCCGTCTTATTTCTGAAATCCGTCATTTCATCGAACCCCGTTCCCCCAATGATACCGACCTTGGCAGTTATCATCCCGGACTCCTGTTTGTTTGTGCCGTTGCGGTTTTATTTAGTCCTTGAACCCCTGGTTTTCTGGGCCAGGTTAGAGTTCTTCGGCTCTGCCTGAAGAAGTATTGCAAGAGTTTGAAGTGAACTAAAGTTTAAAGTGAGCTAAAGTTAAGGAATTCTGCCAATTATATAAAATCAGTGGAGCGAAGCGACTCCATAACCCTGGCCCAGAACTGGCTCGATACTTTTTAACGTAAATGCAATCCGCAACAACTTCAAAATGCATGCTTTTGAATAAAGGGCCTCGCGCCAGGGCAGGCTTTAGACACTTTTCACTTGTAAGGCTTTAAGTAAAACAGCCCCTTCCAGGGGTTATATCAAAGCCGGGTCCTCTGTGCCCGGATTCTTTACTAAAACATAAACAAAGAGAATTCAATTCCTTAATTAAAATATAGTGACATTTTTCCGGCAGGCATTATATTATCCGGTATGGTAAATTGATTTTACGGTGAGGCGACTGCTATGGCCACTGAAGAAGGTATCGTAACAAAAACAGATTCCAGAACCGCATGGGTCACAACGACGAAGACAGGCGCCTGTGAGTCATGTGCTGCAAAGACGTCCTGCTCGGCGCTGGGCGGCGCCACGGAAATGGAGGTGAAAGCGATAAACACTGCAGGGGCAAAGATCGGTCAGAGGGTGGTCATCAGCTTCGAAACGTCTCCGCTGCTGAAAGCGACGTTTCTTCTTTATGTGATACCGATTCTTTTTCTGCTGGTCGGCGCATTTGTCGGTGAAAAAATGTCGCCGCATTTTGATATCGATGCGTCGATACTGTCGGCCGCTTCCGGGTTTTTATTTTTCGGTCTTGCGATACTGTTTGTGATATTCAAAGGCAACAGGTTGGCAAAAAAGGACGAATATCGTCCGAAGGTCATCAGGATCATAAAGCAACCGTAAGATGCCCCGCCTGACCCTGTATATGGGGATTTGAACCGAATTCTATAATAAAAACGACGGCTAAAAGCACATATCCAGCTCTTTGTTAATGTCGCGAATCCGTTTGATTACGACTTGCAGTATGTTTTTATAGACGGTTTTCGCTAAACGGTCACTGGAATTTATAATTTTTTCAAAGTCCGGTTTTGTAATCTCAAACACCTCGCACGGTTCGATTGCCAAAACGGAAGCAGAGGCCGGTTCTTTATCAATAAAAGAATATTCTCCGATAAAATCTCCATGAACCATTTTGCCGAGTTTGATTCTTGTTGCCCTCTCCACAGGCAGGCCGTTTACGCGTTTGGGCAGGATGACTTCAACCTGTCCGCTGATGATAATAAAAAGAGAATGGTCGCTTTGACCTTCTCTGATTAACATATCATTTTTGTTGAATGTTTTCTTTTTGCCGTAAGCGGATATCAAGGACAGATCGACTTCGGAAAGATTTTTGAAGAGCCTTGACCTGCCCAGAATGGTTAACATCTCTGTTCCAGTCGTCATATGAGGGCCTTTACGCTCACAGGTTTTCTTTAACATTTGATTGGAATCGTCTGGTTACAGATACATGAGAAAAGGAAAGTTCGCAATAGAATTTTTTGAAAGGAACATATCCTTGACAAGCGGTTGCAGCGGATTGTATTTTGTTGTAAACGTATGTCAGCATCGATTTTAGAACAGGAAACACCCAATGATCGTTCATTACTCACTTTCTCAGAACCCGCCGGTCAGGTTTGAAACCGAGTCGAACTCGATTACATTCGGTCGAAACCCTTTGCCCGGGCAGCATGTTGACATCAACCTGACGTCGGATGATTATGTGTCCCGAGTCCATGCCGTCGTCACTTATGAGAACGGTGAATACTGGCTTGAAGATCTGAACAGCGCGAACGGCACCTGGATCAATCGCGTGGAAATGCGAGCAAAGAAAAAGCGGCTCAAACCGGGTGACGAGGTACAGGTGGGGTATACCATCATTTCAATTGAGATGGAAACCGAACCGGCCGTCTCTGTTGCGGATGCCCATACGGTTATTTTAGACAGAGAAGAAACCGATCCCCGGGTTCCCGAACATTTTCCGATGCCTGATGAGACGACCGTTCGTGACGAGCCCTTTATTGTATCACCGGACCCGGGATCGGAAACGCCAGATATTGCCAAAGAACCGGCGGGCGAGGCTGTCCGGGATCCAGACCTGGATCCGGTACTTGACGGTCCTACGCTTTTTGATGTTGAGCTGGAGGTCGCAACGCCTTCTGCGGTGCGGGGGGCGAGGTCGGATGCCCCTGATGCTGTGATAGAGTCGGATGCGGCGGCTTCCCGGTTTCCGGAACCGGATCTGGATGATCCCACCCTTATGGATGTGGATCTGGAAAATTTAATTCCGGTTCCCGCATTGGAACAGGAAGCGCGCAAAATCCCACCGATAGATTCCGGCATTCCTCCGGCACCGGATGAAACAACCGTTCGTGAGGAATCGCCGGAGGCTGCGACGCCTGCTCGGGAGCCGGGCCCTGAACCGGACATGCCCGGTGTTTTCGAGCCCCCGGAGGAGATAATCCTCAGGGGATTGGACCCGCTCCCGGTATCGCACGATGACGCACTTTTTGACGCGGATTCGGAAACCATATCTCCCGGTGAATCACCGGAACCGAAGTCGCGCACGGTCGCCTTTGAGGAAGAACTTGCGACCTCTGTGCCGCTTATTGCCGGTGAAGATCCCGCACCGGACCCAGAAGGCACCATTTCAGATTTTGCGAACATCACCGAACGCAGGCTTGCTGCGCCGGACGGTGTTTCCGCAGATGAAATGCTGGATCAAGCGTGGCGCCAGCTGGCTGCATTCAATGACCTCAGCCAGGTGATGGGAACGGCGGACACACTTGATTCACTTGCAAAAATCCTGATCGAGCGATTGCCGAAGGCGATTCCCAACGCACAGCGCGGTGCCGTTCTACTGCCGGACGACCGTGGCAAACTCCTGCTCAAGGCGCACTGGCCGATGGGCGACCACGCCGTAAACATGACATGGATCAAGCGAGCGTTTGACCGGCGCGAGCATTTCATATGGACCGCTCCGGATGAAAACCTTACGGAAGGCGAAGCGTCGCATGATGCTGTTTTCTACCTCGTACAGTCTGCGATTTATGTCCCGCTGCTGTTGGGAGAGCAGGTTATGGGCGTCATGTACGTTGACAATAATTACACGAGAGAGGCGTTTTCCGCTACCGACCTGGCTCTCATGCGTGCAATCGCCAACCAGATGGCGGTATTTGTCAGGGATTATGTGCTGCAGGAAAATCTGTCGCGCAAAGTGGAAGTTCAGCCCGGTACTTTCCGGCAATTCTCCCCCGGGATGGCCCCACGGGTGTTTGGAGAAAACAGCCGCCTCCGGATCGGCGGGGAGCGGGTGAATCCGGTTACAATTCTCGCTTCGAATATCCACCGCTTCACGGACCTGACCGAAAAAATGAAACCGCGTGATGTCGTAGAGATGCTCAACGAAATGCTGGATGCGTTTGTCCCGATTGTTTTTGAGTTTGACGGCGTTGTGGACAAGTATATCGATGATTCCCTCCTTGCGGTGTTCGGCAGCCCTGAAAAAGATGACAGGCAATGGGAAAAGGCGGTGGAGGCGGCCCTTGAGATGCAGCAGGCTGTGCGAATGATTGCCGGGGGAAGAAAGGTTCGAAAACTCCCCGTATTCCATATTGGAATCAGTGTCCATACCGGCGAAGCCATACACGGGCTTATCGGGTCACCGGAGCGAACAGAGTACACGGTTTTCGGGGAAACGGTCAACAGCGCGTTTATGTACTGCGACGCTGCCGGCCCGGGCGAGGTAATTATCAGCAAAGCGGTATACGAGCGTGTGTATCATTTTGTGGAGGTGGAACTGAAGACGACCGGATCTATGCACCCGGGGATGGAACCCGATCATGCCGTTTACGTCGTTAAAGGCCTCAAGAAAACTCAATAGCCCGGATTTTATGATGTCAATGGGTTAACTCGCTGCCCTTCAACACTCCCGAACCTGAACTCTAATATAAAAATGTTAAAAGAACGTCCTTCCTTACCGTCGTATTCGGTTTTCAACACCGTTAAGCGCCGTTCCTGTTGACACACGAAAAACTTTATCTTATTGTAAAATGCTTTAAAATGAAGATGGAGTTGAGAATGAAACAATATCGAGTGAAAATCCGATGGGGGACAGTGCCCCTGATCTGCCTGACAGTTTTTGCTTTCCTTGCGACCGCAACCTGGGGTCAACCGATTAAGCAGGTTACCATCAACTACATTGAAGCCGAGACGGTTCCGGCTCAATTTTCCAACGAGATTCGTGCGTTCGTTACCGTTTCGGACGCTGATGAGAAGCCTGTTCTCGGTCTTCCCGGGGAAAATTTTCAGGTTCTGGAAGACGGGAAGAAGGTAGACGCGGAGGAGGTGGCCCCGGCCGTAGATCCCATGGCGATCGTACTTGCCATCGATACCAGTGGAAGTATGCAGGCCCAGGACACGTCCGGACAGACATCCATGACCGCAGCAAAAAGGGCCGCACTGGATTTCGTTTCCATGCTTTCTGAAAAAGACCAGGTCGCCCTTTTTAGCTTCAACAACGAATCGATGTTGCAGGTGGACTTTTCGGACGATCACGGCGCCGTGATCAACGCCATCTACGCCCTGGCCGCCAAACCGAATGCCGCTACATGTCTGTATGATACCGCAGTTGAAGCCGTAAAAAAGGCCGCCGAAATCCCCAAGGGGAGAAGGGCGGTCATTCTCCTCACGGACGGGAAGGATGAGAAAGCAGGACAAACCTGCAGCACACACAACGTGAATGACGTCATCGATACCGCAACCACCAAGACCATTCGCGTGCCCATTTACACCATCGGCGTCGGCCCCAAGGTGGACGCTCGGGAACTCGGTCGCATTGCCAGCCTCACCGGGGGGCGGAATCTGCAGGCATCAACCCTGGCGGAACTTCAGACGTTTTATCAAACCATCGCGGACCAGCTTAAAAATCAGTATTTCATAAAGTATGTCACACGAATTCCGAGCGGGGAACACAGCCTCGTCGTGAAGGTTCAAAACGAAGACAGCAAGGGGCAGGATGAAAAGCGATTCTGGACGCCGCCGCTGCCCGTGTTGCAGCCGCCGATCGTGAGCATCGTTCGCCCGGGTTCAGAAGATGAGATCCAGGGTGCCGTGAACGTGACGGCGAAAATTTCTCCGGAAGATACGCTGGTCAAGGCACGATTCTATGTGGACGGCGTCCTGAAAGCGGAAAATGAAAATTCACCGTTCGGCATGTTTGAATGGGATACAGCCGGCCTTTCCCCGGGCCTTCACGTGATCCGCATAGAAGCCGTGGATATGAACGGGCAGACCGGATACGCGGAAATAACCAAGAACATACCATCGCCAGCGGGCGTTGCTGAAGGGACACCGGCGCAGACCGGCAAAGAAGAAAAAGAAGGGGTGCCCGGCATTATCTGGACAGCCGGGATACTCCTGTTCCTGGCCGTTCTTGCCGGTGGTGCGGTTTTTCTGCTTCGCAAACAGAAGAAAGAACCGGCGGATGTACCGGTGGCGGAAGTAGAAGACGAGACCGTGTTTATCCCGGAGGCCGGGAATGGAAAAACGTATCCGCCCGCCTGGCTCAAAGTGGTCAAAAGCCAAAAACTCAAGCCGGGAAAGACGTTTCAGATCAGCGGCAGCGCAACGGTCGGGCGAAGCAGTGAAAATCAGATTCACATTCCGGACACGCCGATATCCAGGAGACATGCGGAGTTTTATTTTGAGGATGACGTCTGTTGTGTCCGGGATCTCGGCAGCAAGAACGGTGTTCGGGTCGACGGCCGGAGAATACCCGCGGACGGTATTCCTCTGGCCAACGGGCAGCAGATACAGCTGAGCCCGGAAACGATTTTGGAATTTCACATCCTCGTTTTGGGAACCGATACGTCGGCGGACGAAAAAACCAGAAAGTACGACCTTTGATCGTTCCGCGGTTTTCCAGATTTTGAAACGTTCATAGCGCAACCGGAGGCATAAAGTGGGAATTCTGAAAAGACATCCAACAATCCTTCTGGGCGTCTGCATCACATTTCTCTTCTTGGCACTGGGGATTGTTCGCGTATCCCTTCTCGACACACTGGATTATAAAATTTACGACATAATGATGGGCTTGCGAGCCGACCCAGAAGCGACAACCGATGTCGTTCTGGTGGAGATCGATGACGATTCCATTGAAAAACTCGGGAGATGGCCCTGGCCCCGCTCCCTTATCGCCAGGGGCATTCAAAAAATAAATTCCGGCAATCCAAGGGTGATCGGGCTCAACATCATCTACAGCGAACCCGAGGAAAGCACCGGTTTGAAAGAGCTGGAAGGCCTGGAAAAGCTTTTTGCCGCTACTGTAACGGATGCCGCGGGAGATAGCGGGCGTCAGTTTTCTCAAGCCATGGCCGACGCCCGGGACCGTCTGGACAACGACCAAAAGCTTGCCCAGGCGATCGAAGCGTCCGGGCGGGTTGTGCTCCCGGTTTATTTCAAGGAATCGGCGGTCGTCGCGGAGGGATTACGAGAGACGAAAGGGCCTCTGGTTGAGCAGTCGATACAGAACGTCAAGAATCCGGAAGGTTACGAGATTCCCCGGGCCAGCGAGATAATCCTTCCCATCCCTGAATTTTTAAAAACAGCCAAAGGCATCGGCCACATCAACTTTGTTCCCGATAGTGACGGGATTCTCCGGCGGGAAAGGCTTTTTTATGAGTACCGGGGGCTGTATATCACCGCTTACACTCTGAAGCTGGCGGCGCTTTACATGAATCTGCCCGCAAAAGAAATACGGGCCGATCTGGGTTCGGCCGTTCATCTCGGGTCACTGGAAATCCCCACAACGTTTTGGTCCGAAATGCTGGTCAGCTTCAAAGGTGCGAGGGGGTCGTTCAAAAAGTTCTCCTTTTTTGATGTCATAAACGATAAGATCCCGGCGAGTATTTTTAAAAACAAGCTGGTCCTGGTGAGCCCTTCCGCGGCGGGAATAATCAACCCCCTCAGCACGCCGATCGATACGTCTATGCCTCTTGGAGAGTTTTCCGCGAATGTCATCTGGTCGATATTGAACAAAAGATTCGTTCAAGAGCCTTCCTGGGGCGACATGGCGGAGCTTCTTTTGATCCTCATCCTGGGTTTGGTGATCACATTTGTTCTGCCCCGGTTAAAAGCCATGCTTTCGAGTGCCGCGTTTGCGGTTATTCTCATACTCCTGATCGGCGGATCGACGTATTTCCTGGTTTCTGAAGGCCTCTGGGTCCGGGTGACCTACCCGCTCCTCCAACTCACGCTGGGTTACATCGGCGTGGTCAGCATCAAGTACTTTGTGACGGAAGCTCGAAAGGACAAGGTGGAAACAGAGTCCGCCGAGACCAACAGGCAGCTTGGAATTTCATTTCAGAGCCAGGGAATGCTGGACATGGCGTTTGATAAATTGCGCCGCGTCCCGGTGGACGATGAAATGAAAGATATCCTCTATAACCTCGCTCTGGACTATGAAAGGAAGCGGCAGTTTAATAAAGCAGCGTCTGTGTACCAATATATCGAAGATCACGATGCCAAGTTCAAAGATGTTTCTGCCAGGAAAAAGAAGTTGATTCAGGCCAGTGAAACGATGGTGTTCGGTGACGGGTTTTTAGGCGGTGCGACCGCAGGGGACGGCCTTCTGGGAACGGGAACCGACACCCGCCCCACCCTGGGAAGATACGAGGTGATCAAACAGCTGGGCAAGGGTGCCATGGGCATTGTTTACCTCGGACAGGACCCTCGCATAAACAGAACCACAGCCATCAAGACGTTCCGGTTTGCCGATGACATTGGGTCGGAAGATATGGATAAGATGAAAGAGACGTTCTTTCGTGAGGCCGAGAGTGCGGGGACTCTTTCTCACCCCAATATTGTGACCATATATGACGCAGGCGACGAGCAGGACCTGGCGTATATTGCGATGGAGTTTTTGGATGGAGAGGACCTGGAAAAATATATTAAAAAAGAAAATCTGTTGCCCATGAGAAAGGTTATCGATTACGTGGCCGATATCGCAGACGCGCTTGGTTACGCACACCAGAGAGGGATCGTCCATCGGGACATAAAACCGGCCAATATTATGCTTTTGAAGAGCGGTGTAATAAAAATAACCGATTTCGGCATTGCCAGGATTACCGCCACCTCCCAGACGATGACCGGAGTGGTCAAGGGGACACCGTATTACATGTCGCCGGAGCAGTTTTCCGGTGAAAAGGTGGATGGGAGGTCTGATATTTTTTCATTAGGGACAATGACATTTCAGCTTTTAACCGGGGCACTGCCGTTTGTCGGTGAGAGTCCTCCGATACTGATGCACAAGATAATGAACGTGCCCCATCCCGACCCCAGAACAATCAATCCTAAAATCGTAAAACCGCTCGCGGCCATATTGGACAAGGCACTGGAGAAGGAAAAGGAAAAACGGTATCAGAAGGCGTTGCAAATGGCAGCGCATCTGAGAGAGTTGGGAAAAAAGATTGATGCCGTTATGGCTAAGAAAAAAGGATAAATGACGATCAGAAAATTAAGAAAACAAGTATGTTCAAATAGTTAATATTCGTTTGTTGTGTAATTTCAAGAAACCCGGGATGAAAAGAGACGTTTGTGTGCCGTTCCCGACGCTTTTTTTTAAAGAGGGTGGATTCTGCGGAAACCAACTAAGTGCTTGACCTTGAAACCTTTTTGGTATATGCAGATAAATTAAGGGGTTTCAGGCAAGCGAAATTCAATATTATTTTTTACAACAAAACAGATCTGGTGTCTTTTTACAGATACAACCCGGCTTTCATAAAAATAAAGCCTATGGTTTCAGGAGCATGGCCATCATCGAATCTGCGGGTATTTCCGATGTTGGGAAAAAAAGGGAAGGGAATGAAGATGCCCTGTACCTCAATGACGATTTGGGCCTTTATATCGTAGCCGACGGTATGGGAGGGCACCAGGCCGGAGAGGTGGCCAGCGGGCTTGTCGTAGAAACCATTCGGGACTACATGAAGCGGGTGCGTGAGGATCAGGACCCGGAAGAACTGGAAGACTCCGACGATGCGCTTTCCAAGCCGGCCAACCAGCTTCTATCCGGAATTCATCTTGCAAACCGCGGTGTCCACGAGGTTGCCATAAGCAACGAAGCTTACAGCGGTATGGGTTCCACCTTGTCGGCGGTCTATTTTACCGAGGATACCCTCATCGCCGCCAACGTCGGTGACAGCCCCATTTACCTTTCGCATAACGGGAATATAGAGCTTCTATCCACAACCCATAATGTGGTTACCGAGCAGTTGGCGATCGACCCGGATGCTGCCAGGCATATCAGTCCCCAGTACCGAAATTTGCTCACCCGGGCAATGGGGATCAAGGAAACGGTAGAGCCTGACGTCTGTGAGATTCAATTCTTCAAAGGGGATTCCCTGGTCGTCAGTTCCGATGGGTTGAGTGACAAGGTTTCGCCGGAAGAGATCTTCGATGTGGTGAATAAAGAACGGCCGGAGAAGGCCTGCCGCGTACTCGTTGACATGGCCAACGAGCGCGGGGGAGAGGACAATATAACCGTTATTGTGCTGAAGGTGAAGACGGTTAAAGAAGAGAAGAGCATGTTGATGAAAGTGGTATCGCGTGTTTTGTTACCTTTTAAAAAGATATTTAATTAAAAAGAGGTCTTGCAATGCCGATTCTTACACTGAAATTTAAGGAAAACACCATCGCACAGTTTCCCGTTGAGGAAGGAAAGTCCCTGACCATTGGCCGCAAGGAGAGCAACAATGTTTCCATCGAGAACCTTGCCGTGTCCGGGCATCACGCAAAAGTAGACGCGGTGGGAGAGGGGTTTCTGCTCACGGACCTGCAGAGCAAAAACGGTTCCTTTGTAAACAATGAGCTTGTTTCCTCTCACTGGCTCAAACACGGAGATATCATAACCATCGGCAAACATACCCTCGTCTTCACCTACACCGATGATGAGGACCGTCCCGATGACGAGGCGGGCGGGATGGAAAAGACCATGGTGATGGATACGGACAGGTACCGTGATATGCTGGACCAGGCCATGAAGGGCACCGGCGGTGCAGAAGCCGTTCAGGCGGTGAAGAAGGAAAAAGAGCAGGTCGGTGTGTTGTCCTATTTGTCCGGCGGGGAGGGAGAGGTTGAGCTTGCCAAAAAGCTGACCAAGATCGGAAAGGATTCTTCCTGTGACATTATTGTTTCCGGTATGATGATAGGAAAACTCGCAGCCACCATAAGCAAGCGGCCCCAGGGGTATTCATTGAGCTTTGTCGGTGGAATGTCAAAGCCCAAGGTCAACGGTCAAGCCGTTAAAGAATCGGTAATGTTGAAGGATTTCGATGAAATCGAGCTGGGCTCGGTTAAAATGCAGTTTGTTCTCAAGAATTAAACAGTTCAAGACCCCGATACCAACGGACCATGTGAAGATTACTTTTTGCCTGACAGTCGGGTTAAAAGTGTCATGGCAAATCGTTTCAAGAAGAGCAGTTGGATTGTTTCCGATGATTTTCCCAGCAGCGTTGCGCTGATTTTCATCAGCACACAGTCCGACCCCGCAATCACGGTTGCCGCGCGCGTCTGATCGCCCAGATAGGCCATTTCGCCGAAACACTCCCCTCGTTTGATCACCGCAATGTTTTTTTCGTTTTTTCTGACCACGGCTTGGCCGCTCAGAATAATGAAGAAGGAATCGTCGATTTCACCTTCGCTCACCAGTATTTTCCCTTTGGGAACCTTGATGAGATTGCTCGGCTTGAGAATTTGCTTGACCTGGTCCCGGCTGAAGTTCTCGAAAAAGGAGACGTTTCTCACATAATCCACCACGTCTTCCACCTTGGATTTCTTGACAGTGCCGATTATGCCCCGTAATGCAACCCGCAGATCATATGCCATGTCCATGCATGTCTGATATCGTTTTTTGGGATCCTTGGCCAACGCCCGCATGGTTATTTTGTCCAGAATAGCGGGTATGTCTTTGCGGACCTCCAGTATGGAGGGCGGGTCTTCATGGGTAATTTTATACATAACGGCAAAATGGTTATCCCCGACAAAAGCCTTTTGCCCGGCTAAAAGCTCATAAAGGACACACCCTAAAGAAAAAATATCACTCTGGTCGACGACGGCTTCCTCCTTAACCTGCTCCGGCGACATGTAGCACGGAGATCCGATAATGCCTTTTTGAGAGGTGTGATCCGTATCAATATAGGCAATACCGAAATCGGTAATTTTTAGCTTTCCGGTGCTGTTCAACATCATATTGGATGGTTTGATGTCTCGGTGGACAACGCCTTTGCTGTGAGCGTAATCGATCGCCGTGCAGGCTGAAAAAATAATTTCTATCACACTTTTGAGGGGAAGCAGGGAATCCTTGACGCAGAACTTTTTGAGGGTCGGACCGTCGATATATTCCATGGTGATGTAATAAAAGTTTCGATGCATTCCCGCGTCGTAAATGCCGACAATATGGGGATGGTTGAGACGACCCGCTGACTGAGCTTCTGTAAAAAAACGCTTCTGGTATTTTTCGATCTCGTCTTTCTGCAGATCTGATTGGGGGCGGGATATTTTGATGGCAACGGGCCTTTTTATAAAGGGGTCCATGCCCAGATAGACAATGCCCATGCTGCCCTGCCCGACTTTCTCCTGGATATCGTACCGCCCGACTGTTTTACTGTCAGACAGGTCATCAATAAATTGAGTGTCAACAAGACTGGTCTCTTTGTCTTTGGTAAATTTGAGTTTGAGCCAGCTTGTCAGCGCAAATTTCTTGGTCTCTGCATGGCCATTTCTATCCTGATCCTTCAAAATAATCTCCCAAAGCTACACCGAAGACGGTTCGTTTCGCAGCGAAAATTTCGTATTAGCCGGGGTTTCAAGTATAAAAACCTCAAATTTACCGCTGAAATTTATCAGATTGAAGTGTCAGAATATGACAATCAGCGCCAAACCTCAACCTTTTTTAGGTTGCCTTACGATTTTTTAGCACGGACCGGGCAAGACAGACAAATGTGTCGCGTCAAAAATCACGTTTAGCTTTAAGGGTCAAAAATTCTTGAATTATTATAATAAATATGATCGAAGAGATATGCGGCGGTTTTGAGACGGAAACTGAAAAACCTTATTTTTGCCAGTTTTTCCTGCCGGACGGAAAATTACAAACCGGAGTAAGAATGGATCACGCTGACACGACATATACACATTGCATCGCAAACGGTATCCGGAAAGGGTGGAGCGGGTTTGTCTGGGTGCTGCAAATCCTCGTTCCCGTATCCTTTCTGACCGTGCTTCTCGACTATTCCGGTTGGATAAACAGCATCGATTTTTTGCTGGAACCCGTCATGGGACTCTTGCGCCTTCCGCCAATGGCTGCTTTTCCACTTGTCGTCGGGGTTCTCACCGGAATATACGGCGGCATCGCATCAATGACCGCCCTCCCGTTGTCAAACGGACAGATGACACTGATCGCCGTGTTTTTGCTTATCTCGCACAATCTGATACAGGAGGGCATTATCCAGGCGAAATCCGGATCGACCTTTCTGAAAACAACCGTGTTTCGCCTTGCCGCGTCCGTAATAACCGTGAGCGCGATTGCCCCTTTCCTTGACGGGGAACCGGTCGTGATTATTTCGGAAAAATTGTTTTCCCCGGCCTCTCATACATTTACAGCGGTGCTGAAAAGCTGGGGCGCTTCAACCCTGTATCTGTGCGCCAAGATATTCGCGATCATCATGGTTATCATGATCCTTTTAGAGACCATGAAGCGGTACAACGTTGTCGACCGTATCGTGGGCGTCCTGACCCCCTTTTTAAAGATCATGGGACTCGATCGGCAGGTGGGCATATTATGGCTTACGGCGGCCGTGTTCGGCATCGCATATGGCGGCGCGGTTATCGTGGAAGAAACGAAACAGGGGAGTTTTACCAGGGAAGAGCTGGAAAAACTGCATCTTTCCATCGGGATCAATCATGCCGTTTTCGAGGACCCCGCCCTTTTCCTGGCACTCGGCCTCGGTTCGTTCTGGCTCTGGATCCCGAGATTCATAACGGCAATTATTGCTGTGCACCTGTACAATTTAATAACCAAAATGAACATGTTCTCAAAGCCGTCCACCCCTTTGCCGGTTTCAAAGAACAAGAGCAGTTAAAAATGACATGGCACATTCTGTGTTATCGAGAATTGAGAGAAGAAGGATGCGCGATCTATGAGACGGGTTCAGCGAATCTGGCCTTTGCCTTGCGAGGCGTCTGCATGGTTGACGTTTTTGACCTCGAAACGTCAACGCACGCCGGATATCTGGATTTTGACATAAAACACGATGTCATGCTGGGGCATGTGTTCGGCTCGCCGGTTATCGGGCTGCCTTTTTCAAACCAATTCCGGAAGTCGTTTGAATCGACTATTTTTCCGTTTCAAAATTTGAGATCCGGGCATGATGTCGGGTTCTATATCTCGAAAGCATACCGGAACAAAGGGGAAAAGGGCATCTGGAATCTTGATGAAACCATGATGGCCATCGCGTTGGAGACCGCTTTTGAACAGGGTGTTGACATTTTTACCATCAGACCGACCGGGGACCGGGCGCCATATTACCGCCGCAAGTTCGGCGCAACGGTACCCCCGACGAAAGGAAGCGATGCCATCGTAACGATTGATCTGAAAACAGTGAGGAAACGTTTTAAGCACATCGAGCTGGTGGACTCCGAAGGAAAGACCGATCATTTCAGGGTCAGGGGAAATCCCGATATATGATAATGTGTCCCGACCCATACTTGATTCGACAGAACCGTAAGACGAGTCAATACGTCACTTGACAGGTCGATTCTCAGAATTTGATATCACAACTGCTTATCCATTTTTTGAAGGTTGGAACTTATAGCAGATGTCGCCGGAGCCATCGTTTGGAGATATGATATTATGATATCACATTAAAATCAGACTCTTGATATCTTTTAGTGATTGCAGATATCTTTAATTGGCTTTTGTAAAACTTGTAATTTACTGTTTCTATTCTTCAACTCTCTTTCAGGATTTCTAACGAGGATTGACAACCGTAGTCTTCAAATGTCTCTGTTTATCTCCATTCATTTTCTGATACTCATCTAATTTTAATCAAAAGAATTCCTCGATACTCTGCATCGGGGTTAAAAAGATAAAAAATTCATTTTGATACCTCGCAGCTCTGCTGCGGGGTAGTTCATTCCTTACCACTATATTTAAGGCAATATACAAAAGCGTTATTGTCTTTGTACCTCTCTTCCGACTCTTTTTGTGCTTTTGTTTTTTTAACCCTTTTGAAGGTATGCGGCTAAACCTCAAATTGCTTTGGAGTGTCGGATTCCGGGTCAAAATAAGTAATCATTACATGGTAATCATTTAAATCAATTGTGGCGGTTGTTTGATAATTGTTCTGTGTCCAGGTCATCACCATCTGATTTTCGGGCGAGTCTTCGATACGAAATTCACCGTCGAAAGCCGGATACGAATTTCGAAATTTCATGAGACGAATCAAGCGCCGGACCACCGGTTTTTTAAAAGCTGAATGAATTTCTTCCAGAGTATAATTATGTCGATTGATATTTCGCCCCAGCTGTGTTTTTTCCACCAGTTCGACATCGTTTTCACCCGCCAGAAGACCGACGTAATACACTTGCGGTATACCCGGAGTGAAAAACTGTATGGTTCGTGCTGCGATATATGATTCGTCATTGCACTCCAAGGCCGAATAAAAGGTACAGTTCACCTGATAAATATCCATATTTTGATAATCCGGTCCGGAGTAAATCTTTTTTAGATTGGATCCTTTTTCATACAAGTCTTCTATTGTACGGTCAATTTCGTCCTGACTGAGCAGATCAGCAACATCGACCACGCCGATACCGTCATGGGTGTCTAAAGTGGTAAACTGTTTTCGGGGGCAGATGTTAAGCCAGTTGACTAACCTCCGATTACTGTGGTGGTACAGCGTATGCAATACCAGCATCGGAAGGCAAAAGTCATATACCCAATACCCTTTTTCGGCGAGTTTAAGCTGATAGGAATAGTGTTCGTGAATTTCAGGCAGGATCTCTTTATTGAATGCGGAAACGAAATCGTTCAACCACTCCAGAAGTTCCCACACCTCCGGTTCTAAAAAGAAGCAATTGGTTCCGATTTTGATCGTGGTATATGCGAAGGCATCCATCCGTATGAATTTCGCCTTGCTACGAGCCAGACGTATCAAAAAATTTCGAAGGACCTCCCTGGTCTTGGAAGATTGCAGGTCCAAGTCAATCTGCTCGTAATCGAACGTGCACCAAATTTTCTCCCTGGACCCGTCGGCACGTTCGATAACCGTGTAGGGCGGGCGGGGTTTTCGGGTATAGACCTTAGCCAGATCCTCGTCACTAATTTCGACGCCCGGCGCGAGTCTGTTGAAACTCAAAAACATATCCGTATACTCGGAAGCTTCGCCGTTTTCCAAATAGTCCTGAAAAAAAAGAGATTGTCTGGAAATGTGGTTGACCATGAAATCGATCATTAAGTCAAAATCTTCTCCGATTTTGTTCACGTCATCCCACGTTCCGAAATTCGGGTCTACATGATCATAGGTCAATGGCGCGAAACCTCTGTCAGACGATGAGGGATAAAAAGGCAGTATGTGAACACCGCCTACGGCACCTATCAAATATTTCCTGAGCACGTAGTGAAGTTCCATTAGATTTTTGCCCAAACTGTCCGGGTACGTTATCAATTGAACCTGGTTTTGAATGGTCATTTTGCTCAACCTTTCGCCTTTTCGATAAACCGATATTTTTCAATCCCTTCAAGGATTCCGCCGGCGTATTCGCTTTCGGCAAAATAAACCTTTCTGGCGCCTTTTAATTTTTCAAGCTCTTTTTCGTAGTTACCGACCACGACGGCTAGGGGTTCTCCGCGAAGCATTTCTTCATCGTTGCCGGAATCCCCGCAAACCAGAAAGTTTCTCAGCGGGATTTCCCACTTGTAACTCAAATACCGGATGGCCTTTCCTTTGGAAGCCCGGTATGGAAGGATATCCAGATACTTCTGACCGGAATAGATAAGGGAGTAGTGGCACTTGTTTTTGGACAACAAATCGTGGATCATGACCGTCCGATCTTTGCCGGGGGTCATGTAATAGCTGATTTTAAATCGGCTCTGGTTCGATTCCTCCTGGTATCTCAGAAAATCGAAGCGTTCGAGAAGCTTAGCGATCTTTTCCCGGTCCCATCGGTTCGATATGTGCGTCTCCCATCCCTGCCCATGTTGCAATGCCTTGCCGTAATGGATCTCCGTACCCACCGATGAAATGATCACGTCAGGAGGATCTACGCCGTGTTCATTCAAAATTTCAACGGCAGATGTTACATCGCGGCCGGTGGCAACGCCGAAGCCGATAGACATGCGATGTTCTTCGAGCAATTCGATCAGATCTTGAAGATGGTCGTTGTCTCCGCCGATCAGCGTGTAATCGATATCGGTAATTAAAAAATAATCGAGCTTGGTCAGTCGCTTTCCGATCGAATCCGAGGGCACGGCAACTCGCATGTCCGAGGTTTCTTGGGCTGCTGCGAGCTTTTTGACTGCTTTGATATATTTTTGAGCATGGCGCTCCCAGGTGTAGTATTCACGAACCTTCATGATACCGTTTTTCGAATATCGATCCCACCTGCCGTCATCGGTGATGATCTGTTTGATACTGGCGGCAATTTTTCGCGTATCGCTCGGATCTACCAGGATACCGTTCTGACAGTTGGCAATAATGTCCTGGGGGCCGCCGTCTTGTGTGGTAACGACAGGCAGACCGGTGGCGGATGCCTCCAACAGGGTCAGGCCGAAAGGCTCCGTCCACGCCGGATTGACAAACACCCCCCTTTTACTTGCAGCCACACGGTACAGCTCCGGGACTTCATATTCGAAGTCGTGTTTTTTGGGAATCGCCATTTTACCGTACAGGTCATATTTGTCCATGAGCAGCAGCATACGGGTCAGCACTTCCCTTTCGTTTTCTTCCATTGTCTCGATATCTTTCCGAATACCCGCAAAAACCGCCAGATTGGCTATGGTTTGAAGTTCTCGGTCCTCGCCGTAAGCTCTGACAAGCCCGGAAATGTTTTTACGTTCGTCCGGTCGAGACAAAGCCAGGATCAGCGGTTTGTCGGGATGGATAAAAAAACGGTTCAACTCCTGTAAAATAGAGGCCTGGGCATACATCTCCGCTTCGGATTTTTCACTCTTAGGCAGAATATCGTGATAATGGGGATAAAATTTGTCGAGATTGAGCCCCGGCGGTATAACCAGAAAATCAGGCAGATCCCTGTGTTGATACATGCCATACTGGTCATTCACTTCCTGGGTCGTGCTGGCGACAATCAGGTCCGCATATTTCAGCAGTTCTTCTTCAACGGCAATGCGGTGGTCAATCTTGTATTTTTTGTTGATATCTCTTTCTTTCGCGCCATCGCTTAAAAGCTTTTGTTTTTTGACCCTGCCCAGGGAATGACCGGTAAACACAAAGGGTATGCCGAAAATGCGTGACAGATGCATGGCCACATACCCGGCATCCGGATAATGACCGTGCACAACATCCGGAACGGCATTTTCACGTTTGATGAATTTAACGGTCTTGTCGATATATTCGTCCAGGTGAGGCCATAAAAGTTCCTTGCGAAAGTACTTGCGACCGCCGCACTGAATTCGAACGATCCGGAATTTTTCATTCACCTCTTCAACGGGTTGAGCGTAGTCTTCAGAAACCGTTTTGTCCACAATCAGTCGCGTGAACAGATCGACCTTTTCGACCGCTTTAGCCCGGCTTAAGTGGCGGCCGAGTTCAATGACATAGTTTATCTGCCCTCCGGTGTCTGCATCACGGCCAAGCTCCATGCTCTCGGATCTCAGCAGCCCGTGAATGCTGAACATTTGAATATATAGTTTTTGGGTCGGCACTTTACTCTCCTTCAGCGAACATCGATTGAAATGGTTCGTAAAACACTTCTGTTTCGGGAATGGCCCCTTTTATCTCACAGATCGATGACGCAAAGACAGAGGCATTTTGTATTATTGTCTCCGGCGGCATTCCTTTAATAAGACCTGCGGCAAGCATTGCCGCGTAAGCATCACCCGCACCAACGGAGTCGGCGATCTTTTCTGTTTTTGACGCGTCAATGCTGAAATGACCGTTTCGGGTATATAGATCGCTTCCTTTATGGCCTTTGGTCAATGATATGATGTTCAGCCCATACGCATCCAGCAAATATTGAACAAAACTGCGGCTGTTTTTTTCAAACATCACAAGCCGTTTCAGTTCTTCAAACTCCTCCTGGCTTAACTTTATGGCATTTGCTTGAAAGAGCGACTCGAAAATCAATCGATCATTATAACAATCCTGCCGCAGGTTTATGTCATAAAAACCAATGGCCGATGACGCTTTATTGGCAATGATTTTTTGTACATTCTCAAAACCCTGTTTGGATCTCTGCACCAGAGAGCCGAAATAAACCAGCTCGGCCCGATGGATGAATTCCCGGTGAACCTCCGGTATGAACTCGATATAATCGTAAGCCACATCCGGAGTGATCCGGAATTGCGGAACGCCGTCTTCGTCAAGTTTGACCGATACCGTTCCGGTGGGGTGAATATCATCCAGTTGAATATCATTCAGGTCAAATCGATAGGCCTCCAACAGGCCCAGTATTTTTTTGCCGTCAGGATCGTTTCCGATTCTCGAAATGAATCGAACGGGAAAGCCGAGGTTTTTCAGGTGAAAGGCAAAATTAAAGGGGGCACCCCCCAGGCGTTTGTAAGACGAAAACACATCGAATAAAATTTCACCCACAACACAGATCATAAAACCCCTTGTTCATCTCGAATGATACGATCCCCGAATGAACCTTTTCAAAATTGGTTGCCTATGTAAGGTTTCCTTGTATTTGGCTATATTTTACAATGATTTGAGATAGTACTCCATTTAGTATTAGGTAACATAAAGGAACTATGGCCGCAATATTTATAGAAGTGAAAAAGAGTCATAGCATGGGTTAATGATGGTATATCTTCCTTCATATAAACATGGCCACTTGGTGTTAATTTACAGTGGTTATAGTGGCTGCCCACCTTTTATGGCTTGCAACTACCTGGGTTCACTCGCAATTGAGATACGGTAATATCGTATCACAACAATTATGCCCTGTCCATTTTTTGGAACATCTTGCCAATAGCGCCACCATATGAAACAAAAATCAACATGCAGATATCATATCTTGCTATTGTCAAGTCAAGTAAATATCAATTTAGACCGTTGTCAAGTCATCTTCGTCCAGTGGCAGATAATGATTCTTAAATAACGTTCTGCAAAAAGTCCCTGTATTCCTCGATGTGTTTTACGGCATCTTCTTCAGAGGGGATATGTTTTATGGCGTTTCGAAATTTGCTGCTGCAAGGCAGGCCCCTGACAAACCAGCCCAGATGGCCCCGAAGAATTTGACACCCCCGCTGCTCTCCAAAATGGTTCACAAAATCTCTAACGTATTTTATCATAACATCAAAGCGCTCCGCCAGGCTCGGAGACAACGCGTCTTCACCGCGGACGAGTGCCAGCACCTGTGAAAATATCCACGGGTTGCCCATGGCCGCCCTGCCGATCATGACGGCGTCGCAGCCGGTTTCATGTTGCATTTTCAAAGCATCTTCCGGAGAAACGACATCGCCGTTCCCGATGACGACTATGGAAACGCGTTTTTTGACCTCTGCGATCAGGGGCCAATACGCGTTTCCCCCGAACCCCTGGCCGGCGGTACGCGGGTGCAGCGTAATTGCATTCACGCCGCAGTCTTGCGCGATGTCGGCGATTTTCAGGGCCTGTGATCCGGAGCTGTCCCATCCGGTTCGTATCTTTATTGTCATCGGGATGTTTACGGCCCGGCGAACCGACCTTAGAATCGCTTCAACCTTTTCGGGTGTTTTCATCAGCGCCGCCCCGGCCCCGGTTTTGATCACCTTTTTCACCGGACACCCGAGGTTGATGTCGATAATGTCCGCACCTGAATTTTGAACCATGACAGCGGCGTCCGACATGATGGAAGGATCCGTTCCAAATATTTGAACGGAGAGCGGCTTTTCATCCGGCCGACTTTCCAGCAGCCGGTATGTCCTACCGGATTTTCTGACGAGCCCGTTTGCGCTGATCATCTCCGAGCATACCAGCGCGCATCCGGCTTTTTTCGCAAGCCGTCGGAAAGGTAAATTCGTAATTCCGGCAAGCGGGGCTAAAACGGTAATATTGTCGAGAACAATCGATCCGATTTTCATGGGTATTTCACCGTTATATAAAATCGTTTTACCTGAATGTCGCACGAGTCGGATGCTTCCATACTTCCCATTAATTTTCATGCAAGGGTCAGGTTGCGAGCGATTTTATCTGATGACGGATTTGCGTAGCAGAAGAGACAATCGTGGAGACACGGATGCCGGTGATATGATCCGATGTCGACAGAGACCCTGCACCCGCACCCGTCCGTTATCCGCTGTCCCGAATCTTTTTTTAAACTGAGATGACCGCCGTACATTTCTACCAGAAGATCGCTGGGGATGCACGAACTTTTCAAAATACCCGATGCTGCGGGAAGGGCCTCCATAACCGGTTTTTCACAACAGGTATAGAGACGAATATTTTTCTCGGCCAGCTCTTTTTCCATTGAGAGAAGCAGGTCTCTTTTTTGTTCAAGGGGCGGATCAATAAAGGAGAAGCCCGGAACGGTTTCGATTCGTTTCCGGATCTTCGGGTAATGATCCATAAAACTGGTGGTGCACCTTCGAATCCCGCTTTGTGAGGCCTTTTCCGCAATGCGGGAAAAGTCATAAAGATTGTCCTGAATGTGCACCGCTTCGTTAAAGGTAAAAAAGCAGACGGGGTCAAACCGCCAGTTTACACATCCCGCGCCAAACTGTACGCAGAGGTCTTCCATCTGATCCAGACGATTTTTTAATGGAGGGACTCGCGGTTCCAGAAGGGGAGAGCTTGAATTGACCGTGAAGTTGAAAAACAGATTGTACCCCATTTCGCTCAGTGTTTTCCCGAAGCCCCCCCGGATAAAGGGGCCGAAATCCTTGGACCAGAACACGATGGTGTGAACGTTTTCCGGGCGGGCCGGCACCGCCTTTTCCTGCCGGTTATAGGGATTGACCGTCTCAAAGGCTCCCTGTTTGATCCGTTCCATGAACCAATCCATGTAAAAGGCGGGAATATCCGTCCTCCTGGAGGCTGAGATGACGATTCGAGTGGTGTGTTGCATTGTTTTTATTTTTTGCTTTTAAGGTCAGACAGAGATATCACAGTGGCCTTACCTTTATTTTTCGGGCTTCGATCTTTTTCTTTCGTTGTTTCGGTAAAGGGATCGGATTCCGACGGATCTTCTGGGCACACAACCGGCTCAAGCCGCACATTTTTTCCGCCCATTGTAAACGCCGCGCCGTCAATATAGATATCTCTCAAGATCCAGGTCATTGTCTGAAGGGGAAGTTGCAGCAGAAGCAGCTTTACATGATACCAGTCGGCTTTGATGTCCGGTGAGATTTTTTCTATTCGGGCGAATGAAACGGGTTCGCCCTCCATGTAGATCAGAACAACGTCGTTTTCCTTGGCCATGTGTTCGGGTCCTTTCGGCACTTGGTTTTGCCATAAACCCTCCGCCTCTTGTTATGCGGGAGAAGAATCACTCAGCGGGAATACGCTTCCGGCCCCCGATGGAAAGATCGTGCAGGGGAATAAGAATGTCCGCCATCTCCTTTATTTTCTGAACGGAATCGTAGGCGTCCATGACATTGATATGAACGCCGGGCGTAATGGCGGGGCCGGTTGCCGGAAAATTTTTATCATTGCAGCAGAATCCGGTAATAATTGCCTTTCCCTGTGATGTGTTTATTGCGACAGACTGGCCTCCCACGGTGTGTCCGGGGGTATAAATCACATCGATTCCGTCGAGGATATTTGCGTCCCCTTCCACTTCGATGACCGTAACATCGTCCAGAATATCGGGATAATACCGGTGATCAACCGGGTGGGGATCTTTCAAGAATTCGTATTCGGCCTTCTGAACATACACATCGGCATTGGCGCATTTATAATCATTTTCGCAGTGGTCGTTGTGAAGGTGGGTGTGGATGATGATGTCAATATCCCCGGGTGTTAAATCAAAGGTCGCGAGCGCATCTTCGAACTCGAGCACTTCGAAACCGTATGTTTTTCCCACCTCGTCCGGTACGACAAATTCCTCGAGCCCCGTATCGACCAGAATATTTTTGTCGCCGCCGTTTATGTAGAAGACATAAATGGGCAGCCAGATCCGTTTTCCATAGTCACGCAGATATGTCATGACGCCCTGGTCTGTTTCGTTTACGCCGACAACCAGCGGATGAATGGTATATTCCCGCATTTAAATCTCCTTTTGACGCTGCTTCGACGATCCGGCGTGCGCTTTCAGAGTAAGGGCAGCGACCGGACAGATTTCGACACAGGCTTCACACTGATCACAGGGAAGCGCTGTTGCATCCTCCTGACCGTAGGCGCTGATTACGGTGTTGAATCCCCGTTTGGCAAAGGTCAGGGAAGCGTGGCCGTGTGTTTTCCGGCAGATGTGGATACATTTCCCGCACAGGACGCATCGATTGGGATAATAATCCATGTGAGGGTGTTCCCGGTCGATTTCGGTTTCCTTTAGTATCCGCTCGAGGCGCCCTGTTTTCAACCCGACGTTTAAGAATTTCCCCAGGTGCTGCAACTCACATCGCCTGTTGGCCGGACAGTGCTTACAGTCTATATGGTGAACCGACAACAGGAGCCGGAAGGCCGCGCGCTGCAATCGCCTCACCGGCTGCGTGTCGGTCCTGACAACCATGGCGTCCGCAACCGTTATGGTGCATGAAGTGACCGGTCTTTTTTCTCCCTCGATCTCGACAAAGCACAACCTGCAGGACGCAGGCGGATTTTCCAAATCCGCCAAAAAACAGAGGTTGGGGATGTAGATGCCGTTGTCAAGGCAAGCCTGAAGAAGAGTGGCTCCCCGGGATGCTTCAATTGTTTTTCCGTCCACTTCAAGTTTAACCATTTTCATCCCAACACTCCGGTATTCCATCCCGGTATTTTTTGCATAATCCTTCCGGAATGCCCCGACGTTTAAATCAGGGGAATTTATTTTTTCTCGGCCGGGCGTTCGATAACCGGCGCAAGGTGGGGTGGCGACACCTTGCGAACAGCGTCATACTCCGGCGGACAGGCCACCACGCATTCTCCGCATTTCACACAGAGCGTCTGATCAATCCCTTTCTTGCGGTTGCTGGTCGTGAAGATGGCGTCAACCGGGCAGCAGGCAACACAGGCTTCGCAACCAACGAGACAGTCGTTGAGGTCGATATAAAAGGCGGTCAGTGCCCGGCACGTCCCGGACGGGCATCGCTTTTCCCTGACATGGGCTTCGTATTCATCTCTGAAATACTTCAGGGAGGTCAGCACGGGGTTGGGCGCGGTTTTTCCCAGGCCGCACAGCGAGCCGTTTTTAATGTCTTCACTCAGGTTTTCGAGCAACGCCAGGTCCTCCTCCCGGCCTTCCCCTTTGGTGATCCTGTCGAGAATGTTAAGCAAATGGCGGGTCCCGATTCTGCAGAAAGTGCACTTGCCGCACGATTCGTTTTGAGTGAAATCGAGAAAATACCGTGCCACGTCCACCATACAGGCGTCTTCATCCATTACCACCATGCCGCCGGACCCCATCATCGCGCCGGCACCGGTCAGGGAATCAAAATCTATGGGGGTGTCCAGAAAGTCCTCGGGCAGGCAGCCACCCGAAGGGCCGCCGATTTGTACGGCTTTAAATTTCTTTTTATTCAGGATGCCGCCGCAGATATCAAATATAAGCGTTCTCAGTGACACACCCATTGGAATTTCCACCAGACCGGGATGAATGACATTTCCCACCACCGAGAAGATAGCGGTTCCGGGGCTCTGTTCCGTGCCGATTTCCCTGTACCACTCGGCGCCGTATTCCAGAATAGGGGGTACGGTGGCCAGCGTCTTGACATTGTTGATGACTGTCGGGTGACCCCCGAGACCCTTTTCCACAGGATACGGGGGACGATGCCGGGGCATGCCCCGCTTTCCTTCAACGGACCGGATAAGCGCGGTTTCCTCTCCGCAGACAAAAGCACCGGAACCCTGAAATACATCGATTTCCAGATCAAACGGACTATCGAGGATGTTTTTGCCCAGCAAACCCAGCTCGTTTGCCTGCCGGATGGCGTTTTTGATTATTTTTACAGCAAGGGGATATTCCGCCCTGACATAAACCAGGGCTTTGTTCGCCCCCACGGCATACGCACAAATGGCCATTCCTTCGAGCACCTGATGAGGATTGCTTTCGATGATCATGCGATCCATGTATGCACCCGGGTCGCCCTCGTCCGCATTGCAGATTACGATTTTGTCACGATCCGCTGAGCGCCTTGCCAGCTCCCACTTGATTCCGGCGTGAAAGCCGGCGCCCCCCCGTCCTCTCAGGCCGGAGCGTTTTATTTGATCGATGATTTCACCGGGATCACGGTGGAGCGCGTTTAACAGGGTTTCGTAACCGCCCTCGGCAACGTAGTCATAGATGTCTTCCGGATCAATGCGCCCGCATTTTTCCATGACAACCCGCTTTTCCCGGTTGAATCGAGAAAAATCCATAACCGACGGGATCAGATCGTTTTCCTCCATTGCGCCGAGAATATGTTCGAAGCGGGGGTCTCCTTCTCCGAGAAAAAGTTTTACCAGCATCTGTGCCTTGCCCGGGGTGACCTCCGGATAGAAGATCGGCGGAAACCCGGAATCGGGATGATCGATGATCACCACCGGCTCGGCGTAGCAGTGTCCGATGCAACCGATGGAATGGATCAAGGCATTCATATTCCGTTCGGCCAGCGCTTCTTCGAAGGCCCTTTTTGTCTCCAAAGCACCGGAGGCAATGCCGCAGGTCGCCATGCCGATGTGTATCTTCGGGCCTGGCGCGTCCCTGAAGGAACTTCGACGCTTTTCAGCCTCTTTCCGGATGACGGCGAACAGCTGATCAGATATTTCTCTGCCGGTCGGATTCATCTTGCTGTTTTTTTCTCTCCTCGATTTCCTTCTCGATGTGGATGCGCATGATCAACCCTTCCACCTTGCTGGGAGCCATATGCCCGTGCACGGTTTCACCAATGACGGCCACCGGTGCAAGCGCGCAGCATCCGACACAGGCCACCCGTTCAATGCTGAATTCCCTGTCGGATGTGGTTTCACCTTCTGAAATTTTCAGTTTTCGTTCGAAGTTCTCGAGGATGATATCCCCGGCCCTGACGTGGCAGGCGGTTCCAAGGCACACTTTGATGGGATTTCGGCCCGGTGGTTGAAAACGAAACTGGTTGTAAAATGTGGCAACGCCATATACTTCGGCTGCGGGAATCTTCAGGTGGCGGGCAACGATTTTTATGGCGCCCGGAGGGAGATAGGCATGTGTTTTCTGTATCATCTGCAAGATGGGGATAAGATTTCCCGTTTCTTTTCCAAAACCCTTAATACGGGAATGAATATCGTTGAGTATCGCTTCTTCTTCCCCGGCGAAGGCATCAACCATGCTAAATTCTCTCCATTTTTTCGTTTTCGCCCCGCGGCCCTTGGGTACGGGTTCTTTACTATATTGTGAAGCCCTGAATGTCAAACACAAAGCAAAACAGCCTGTTGAGTGGGGGGCATATCGCGCGCGATCAAAAAAATGAATAATTATTCAGTCGGCACAAAAGGAGGGATATCTCTCGTCAAAGAGATGATTTAATAAGGACTCCTTGATGCAATGGCTTTAATGCACTGTAATTAATATAAATATAATATATCGGATAATTCTGATAAAAATGAGTTTTTTCTTGACACTCAAATATTAACTCTGATAGATAAATGAATAGTCATTCATAAATATGAATATAGGGAATCAGGAGGGTGTTATGATGAGAAAGATCAAAAAAGTGGCGGTAATCGGCTCCGGCGTCATGGGTGGCGGGATAGCAGCCCATCTGGCCAGTGCCGGTATAACGACGGTGTTGCTGGACATCGTCCCGTTTGATTTGAAGGACGAGGAAAAGAAAAATCCGGCGGCGAGAAACAGATTGGTTAAGGCCGGATTCGATACCGTGCTCAGGTCGAGCCCGGCACTGCTCATGCAGCGGAAAGATGCCGATCGTATTACCGTCGGCAATCTGGAAGACGATTTTGATACGATTTCAGATTGCGACTGGATTATTGAAGTTGTGGTGGAAAATCTCAAAATCAAGCAGGACCTCTTCAAGCGGATCGAGAAGAAGCGAAAAAAAGGAGCGATCGTCTCTTCCAACACCTCGGGTCTCCCCTTGAAGGCGATGTCTGAAGGATTGAGCCTGGAGTTCAGGCAGCATTTTCTGGGCACGCATTTCTTCAACCCGGTTCGCTACATGAAACTTCTCGAGGTCATTCGGGGAGAAGAAACGCTGCCCGAGGTGTTTGAGTTCATATCCGAATTTGGAGAGCGTGTCCTGGGCAAAGGGATTGTCTGGGCAAAGGATACCCCGAATTTCGTCGGAAACAGGATCGGTGTTCAGGGGATGGTAAAGTCGATGCAGCTGATGCTTGAAGACGGTCTGACCATCCCTGAAGTGGATGCGCTGTTCGGCCCTGCAATGGGAAGACCGAAAACCGCAATGTTCAAGACTTCCGATATCGTAGGGCTCGACACCCTGGGGCATGTTGCGAGGAACACCTACGAACTCATCGTCGATGATGAGGCGAGAGAGAGTTTCGTGCTTCCTGAATTTATCGAAAAAATGATTGAGAAGAACCTTCTGGGAAAGAAAACCGGTGCCGGTTTTTATAAAACGGATTTGACGCCGGAGTGGAAGCGTATTCGCAAGGTCATCGACCCGGAAACACTGGAGTATGCGGAGTACGGACCACCCGACTTTCCGTGCCTTGCCGAAGCCAAAGCGGCAAAGACACTCCCTGAAAAAATCAAGGCCGTAATATACGGTGAGGACAGAGGGGCCAGGTTCGCATGGAAAGTTGTCGCAAACAATCTGATCTATTCGGCCAACAGGGTTCCCGAGATTGCCGACACCATCGTGGAAATCGACAGGGCGATGTCGTGGGGATTCAACCTCGAGATGGGGCCCTTTGAAACCTGGGACGCCATCGGGGTGAAGGCGTCGGTTGAAAAAATGGAAAAGGAGGGGCTTGATGTACCTGAAAAAGTTAAACGGATGATCGAATCCGGGCACACATCTTTTTACAAAACCGAAAAAGGAAAAGTCTTCTTTTATGACTTTGCGACGGAAAGCTACAGGGAACGTCGGGGCAGTGAAAAAATCATATCTTTGGATTCACTCAGAGCCGTCGGCAAAATTGCTAAAAAATGCGACTCCGCATCCCTCATTGATCTGGGTGACGGCGTGTTTTGTTTTGAATTCAACACCAAAATGAACATACTGAACAGGGAAGTCGTCGAGTTCGCACACGACGTGCTCGACTATGTTGACGCCAACGGCGCGGGCCTTGTGATCGGAAACCAGGCCGGCGGCATGCCCGGGGCTTTTTCCGCCGGTGCCGACCTGACCGAGATGACCGTCGCGATAAAGGAAAAACGGTATTCGGAGGTTGAAGCGATGATCGATCATCTTCACGGTGCACTCCAGAAGGCGCGGTATTCAAGCTTCCCTGTAGTGGCGGCGCCGTACGGCATGACACTTGGCGGCGGGTGTGAAATATGTCTGAGCGCCGATAAAATTGTCGCCCATACCGACCTTTACATGGGGCTCGTTGAAATCGGTGTGGGGCTTATCCCTGCGGGCGGCGGCTGCCTGAATCTGTGGAAGAAATTTTTGGACGCGATTCCCGAAGCCGTTACCGATATCGATCTCGGCAAATTGTTCGTTCCCGTTTTCATGAACATCGCCATGGCAAAGGTTTCCATGTCGGCGGCAGAGGCCAGGGCAAACGGTTTTCTGGGGCCGACGGACCGAATCGTATTTAACAGAGACTACCTGATCGGCGAAGCCAAGAAGGAGGTTCTGAATATGCGGGATGCGGGGTATACACCGCCGGTGAAACGAAAGGTCAAGGTGCTCGGGCAGGCCGCCCAGGGCATGATCAACACCGAACTTTTCAATATGGCCCAGGGAAAATTTATTACCGAACATGACACGTTCCTGGCAAAAAGGATTGCCTGTGTGATCAGCGGGGGGGATGTGAGAGAAAGCAGCGAGATTGACGAAGAGATTATCCTCGATCTTGAAAAAGAGGCGTTTATCGATTTCCTGAAAGAGGAAAAAACCGTTGCCAGGATTGAACATATGTTAAAGACCGGCAAACCGCTTCGGAATTAAATACGAATACGTGGAAGCAGAATATGCTGACGTGAGGAGGACCGAACTATGAAAGAAGCATATATCGTCACATCAATCAGAACCCCGGGCTGCAAGAAGAGCAAAGGGGCCTTCAAAGATACACGGCCGGAAGATCTACTCGCTTTCATTTTGAATGCAGCGGTCGATAATACCCCGAACCTCGAGAAAGGTGATGTCAGCGACATCATGATCGGGTGCGCCTTTCCCGAAGCGGAGCAGGGCTTGAATATCGGGCGGATCGCCGGCCAGATCGCCGGATTCCCCGACTCTGTTGCCGGCGCCACCGTGAACCGGTTCTGCGCGTCCGGGCTCGAAGCCATTGCCATTACCGCGATGCGGGTGATGGCGGGATGGGTGGATATCGCCATTGCCGGCGGATTGGAGTCGATGACCTATGTGCCCATGGGGGGGAATATTCCCAGACCGCATCCGGAATTCACAAAAAATCACGCCGATCTTTATGTCTCCATGGGCATAACGGCGGAGAACGTCGCCCGGCGGTACAATGTATCGCGTGAAGCCCAGGATGAGTTTGCGTACAATTCCCAGATGAAGGCGGCGGAAGCCAGAGCAAAGAATCTGTTTACCGAGATCGTCCCGACTCCGGCCACCCGGTTTGTCCGGCAGGCGGACGGCAAGTACAAAAAAGAGACGTTCCTGCAGAGCGTTGATGACGGCATCAGGGATACGACCACCCGGAAAGGACTGGCCGGGTTGCATCCGGTATTTGCCGCGGGCGGGACCGTTACGGCCGGGAATTCATCGCAGACAACGGACGGCGCCGCCGCCGCCGTCATCATGAGTCAGGAGAAGGTCAAGGAACTGGGCCTGAAGCCGGCGGCAAAACTGAAGTGTTATACCGCTGTCGGCTGCAAGGCCGATGAGATGGGTGTGGGACCGCGGTATGCCATTCCGAAACTGATGGACCTTGCGGGAATGGATATTAACGATGTGGGGCTTTTTGAGATAAACGAAGCCTTTGCTTCTCAGGCGTTGTATTGCATTCAGGAACTGGGGCTGGATATGGAGAAGGTCAACATCCACGGCGGCGCCATTGCCCTCGGGCATCCCCTTGGCTGCACCGGGGCTAAACTCTGTGCAACGCTTATTGCCAATATGAAGGCGCGCGGTGTGAAATACGGCGTGGAATCCATGTGCATCGGCGGTGGAATGGGCGCTGCCGCGCTGTTTGAACTGTGCGACTAATCCGATGATTTTATGAATTGGACAGGATGAAAATAGCAAGTTTCAACGCAAACGGTATCCGGGCCCGCCTGCCGATTGTACTTAAATGGCTGGAAAAGGAGTCTCCCGACGTTCTGTGCGTTCAGGAAACCAAAGTTCAGGATGGCGACTTTCCGCGAGAGCTGTTTGAAGATATGGGGTATCATTGCAGCTTCAAGGGCCAGAAGAGCTATAACGGAGTTGCCGTTTTGAGTAAAACAGCGCCGGAGGTCGTGGAAACCGGCTTCGGCGACGGGGATGAAAAAGAGGAGCCGAGACTCATACGGGCTTGCATTGGCGGCGTAGAGATCGTCAACACCTACGTACCCCAGGGCAGGGAACCCGCTTCGGAGATGTTCAGGTATAAGATCGACTGGTTCGGCCGGTTGAGAAGATATTTTGATGTTCATTTTAATTCCGAAACCCGGGTTGTCTGGACAGGGGATTTCAATGTGGCGCCTCTGCCCATAGATGTGTACGACCCGGAGAAATTACTGGGGAGCATCGGATACCACCCGGAGGAACACCGGGCACTTGCCAATGTAATGGCGTGGGGGCTTGTCGATATTTACAGACGGCACAAACCTGAAGACAGCGCATACACGTTCTGGGATTATCGCATCCCTAACGCGGTCAAGAGGGGCCTCGGGTGGCGAATAGATCACATATGCGCCTCACGGTGCCTGGCGGACCAATCGAAAACCGCGTGGATCGATACCGAGCCCAGGCAGATGCAGAAACCATCGGACCACACGTTTATCGTCGCAGAATTTGATCTCTAGCCCGGGAAATTCAGTAAAGAATCCGGGCCCAAAGGACCAGGTTTTTAAGGGCAAATAAAATACGGGCTACCCGTTTCGCTTTTCAAATGTTTCCATAAAGTCGGCAAGTGCTTCAACGGTCGCCACGGTTGTCGCGTTGTAGATAGATGCTCTGCACCCGCCCACGGAACGATGGCCTTTGAGGCCGGCAAAACCGCTCTCCAGCGCCTGATCGACAAACCGCTTTTCACTCGCCTCGTCCGGAAGACGGAAGGTGACGTTCATCAGTGAACGGCTTCCGGGATCGGCCGTGCCTTCATAGTAATCACCGGAATCAATGACGCTGTAAAGCCGCCGGGCCTTTATTTCATTTATTTCCGCCATTTTTTCAAGGCCGCCGATGGTTTCCTCCAGCCATTTCATGACGAGCTGGATCGTATAAATGACGAAGCACGGGGGCGTGTTGTACATGGAGTTCTTGGACGCATAGGTCGTGTACTTGAGCATGGCGGGCAGTGTGTCCGGTACTTTTTTCAACATATCCTCACGGATAATGACCATGCAGACCCCGGCGGGCCCGATGTTTTTTTGCGCACCTGCGTATATGAGGCCGAACGGCGCCGGATCAAAGGGCCGGCTCATAATGTCGGATGACATGTCCGCGATGATCGGAACGCCCTTTGTTTCCGGGAAGGCGGCCCACTGGGTTCCCTTTATGGTGTTGTTGGACGTGATGTGGGCGTAAGCGGCATCGGCGTTGAAGGAAATATTTTTCGGGATATATGAAAAATTACCGTCTTCCGAAGAGGCCACCACGTTGACGGCCTTTCCCTGAATCTCCGCCTCTTGTATAGCCTTGGTGGACCAGGTACCGGTGTTGACATAGTCAGCCGATTCGCCGATGCGCAACAGGTTCATGGGAATCATGCAGAACTGCATGCTGGCGCCCCCCTGGATGAACAAAACATGAAATTTCTCGTCCAGATTCATGAGCCGCTTCACCCTGGCAACGGCGTCGTTTATGACGTTGTCAAACCATTTGGATCGATGGCTGATTTCCGTGATCGACATGCCGGAGCCGGCGAAGTTTAAAAATGAGTCCCTGATTTCCTCAAGGACTTCAAGGGGAAGCGCGGCGGGCCCGGCGTTGAAGTTGTAGATTCTGTTTTCCTTCATGAGACTCCTCCAGGTTACGTGAGACGTTCTGTTGATCAAGCGGTTTTTAAAAAAAAATATCTGCGCAGATCGGGGAAAATATGTCAATCTGTATTTTATAGCGGTTATCAAAATGACGTTTTGTTTCTCTTGACCGGACAAGTTTGTTGGATCGGAACATAGTTATGGAAACCGCTATAAAATGTTAGGTGTAAACGGGTGATATCCTCGTCCCGTATTGACAAACATAACGTTTTAACCATAAAGATAGATACACGCTGAACAGACGGACGCCGGGAAAGACGAAAAAAGGAAAGTGTTCGAATGAAAATTTACAGTTATCCTTCAAAATCGGCCGAGAAAAAGGTTGTTGCCATCGTAAACCGCGGGCTCGATTTCAGGAAAAAAGATGTAAGGGATGTCACGCGCATTGTGACGGATGTCCGGAAAAACGGCGACAAGGCCCTTATGCGCTACGTGAACCGTTTTGATTCTCCGGAAATGAAAATCGCGTCGCTCACGGTTACCCGCGAGGAGATGAACGCGGCGGCAAAGCAGGCGGATCGATCTTTTGTCCGCGCGTTGAATCGCGCGGCAAAACAGATCGAGGCGTTCCACAGCGCGCAGCGCAGCGCGTCATGGATGAGTGCATTGAGACCCGGGGCTCTTGTCGGCCAGATGGTGAATCCGGTTGACGCGGCGGGAATTTACGTGCCCGGCGGGACCGGCGGCAAAACCCCCCTGGTTTCTTCTGTTCTGATGGGCGCCATTCCCGCAAAGATTGCCGGTGTAAAACAGGTTGTTATGGCAACACCGCCCATGGCGGACGGCACGGTCAACCCGCATCTTCTGGTCGCGGCAAAGAGGGCAGGCGTTGATGCGGTGTACAAAGCCGGGAGCGCCTGGGCCATTGCCGCCCTGGCATATGGGACGGAGACCGTCCCAAGGGTCGATGTGATCGTCGGGCCGGGAAATATCTATGTCACCATTGCAAAGAAGATCGTGGCCGGCGATGTGGGAATCGACATGGTCGCCGGACCCAGCGAAATTCTGATTGTCGCGGACAATACCTCAAATCCGGAATTCATCGCGGCAGACCTGCTTTCACAGGCCGAGCATGACGCCATGGCTTCGGCCATACTGGCCACGGATTCCCGCGATACGGCAGAGGCGGTTACCGCTGCCCTGAAGGTTCAACTCGAGGGTCTCGTACGGAAGGATATTGCGCGGGCGTCACTTGCCAAATACGGCGCCATAATGGTCGTTCCCGATATGGATACGGCGCTGGAACTCGCCAACCGGATTGCGCCCGAGCACCTGGAGCTTCACGTCGCCGAACCTTTTGATCACATCGGAAAGGTCCGGAATGCAGGGGCTGTTTTTATCGGGGATTACACACCGGAGCCCATGGGGGATTACGTTGCCGGTCCAAATCATGTGCTCCCCACCGGAGGTACGGCGCGGTTTTCCTCGGCGCTTTCGGTGGATAACTTTATCAAGAAAACCAACATTATCCGATATTCCAGATCGGCGTTTAAACGAGAGGCGCCTGACGTCATCCGCCTGGCTGAAATTGAAGGGCTGGGCGCCCATGCAAATTCCGTAAAGATCAGATTGTCGCAGCTGCCCAAATAGGGTTTCGTTTTCTGACGGCCGGATAATTCCGTAGATGCATTTTTGAGATAGCTTCTACAAATTCTCCAGCAGGTCGCACAGCAGCCGCACGCCAAATCCGGTACCCCCGGCATTGCAGTACGCGGTTTCTTTTTTGATGTAGGACGGCCCCGCAATGTCGATGTGAGCCCACCGGGTGTCCCCCACAAATTCCGAAAGAAACAGGGCTGCGGTGATGGCCCCGCCGTAGTTCGTGCTGCCCACGTTTTTAATGTCGGCGAAATCGCTTTTAATCAGTTCTTTGTAGTCCTCCGGCAACGGCATTCGCCAGCACCGTTCCTGCGTTTTTTCCCCGGACATTAGAATGGTCTCGGCCAGCGCGTTGTCCAGGGAAAAGACACCGGCGATCTTTTCGCCGAGGGCGACGACACAGGCTCCTGTCAGCGTTGCCATGTCGATTAGGATTTCGGGCTTATATTTTTTGACCGCATAAGAGATGGCATCGGCCAGTATAAGCCTTCCTTCGGCATCGGTATTTCCGATTTCCACGGTTTTGCCGTTATAGCACCTGATAATATCACCGGGTCGGGAAGCGGTTCCCGAGGGCATATTCTCAACAATGGGAACAATGCCGACAACGTTTGTTTTGAGTTTGAGTTTTGCGGCGGTTATAAGGGTTGCGGCAACGGCAGCGGCACCGGACATGTCGCTTTTCATGTTTTCGAGACCGGCGGAGGGTTTTAAATTAATGCCTCCAGAGTCAAAGGTAACACCCTTTCCCACAAGGACCACCGATTTTCCCGCGCCTTTGGGTCTGTATTCCAGGGCCACCATTCCGGGCGGATTGTGGCTGCCCGCGGCAACGGCCAGTATGGCACCGAATTTTTTTTGTTTCAGTTCTCTTTCACTGAACACGGTTATTTTGAGGTTTTCCTTTGCGGCGGAGGCTTCAATAAGCCTTGAAAATCGCCGGGGGGTTTTGTCATTCGGCGGCATACTCACCCAGTCTCTCGCGAGGACGGTCCCCTGGCAAATCGTTTCAACACGCAGGGGTAATCTTCGATATTTCTTTACCGAATCAGGTTCCACGAGCAGGTCGATCTTCTTCAACGGCTTGAGCTTCTTTTTCTTTTTGTACCTTTCAAAAAGATGATTTCCCAGTCCTGCGCCTTCCAGCATAGCCGTGAGAATCGAGGTGTGTTCCAGCTTGATTTTTGCAGCGGATGGAACAGCGATCAAAACCTGAGAGAGGCTTTTCCGGATACATTTTTTAACGGTTTTGCCGGCCATCGCGCGCAGGGTCTCGAGGTCGAGCTTTTCGAGTTTTCCGAGACCCAGAAGAATGACGCGTCCGGCTTTGAGACCCGGAGGATCATAAAGGACCATTTCATCGGTGTTTTCCCCTTTGAATTCCTTGAGACTCAGGGCTTTTTCTATGACGGAAATTATCGTTTTATTTTCATGAATATTGGAATCTTCACACACCGGGATGGCCAGCGTTTCCACGGTGACTTTTTTGAGATCGACGGATCGTAATTTGAGCATGTTTAGGCTTCCTCACAGTCTAAAAAACAATTCATTGAACAACCACATTGCTTGACGCGACACCGGCTACACCAATTTACCCGTTTTGAGAAAGGTAAGCAATCGATTGGTTAGCACCGCGGCGTTTCTGACATATTCCTCAATCCCTTTCAGATGTTCATAATGAGGGTGCGTGGGGTCGACATCAAGCAAAATCATGGACGCCCGTCCTTGAATCCCCATAAGCATGTTGTTAAAATCGTGAGTAATCCGCCTTCCGACCGCACTTATAGATTCTGTTTCCGTGTCCGTTTGTTTTTCGACCAGCGCCGCTTCCAGCGCCCTGATCTTCTGTTCCAATTCTTCGTACGTTGGTTTTTGTGTCATTGAAATGTCCTCCAGGCCGTCAAGCTCGGCAAGGCATACAGGTGTAATCCGAATCTTTCCCGAAACATTAAGAATTAATGGCTTCCAGTATCTCTTTCAAAACCCTGTCGGCGGCTTCATAGGGAACCTGGCAGGTGCCGACTTTTTTGTGGCCCCCGCCGCCGTATTTGAGCGCCAGAGAACCCACATCGACGCCGGACGTTCTGTTGATGATGCTGTGTCCGATGGATATCATGACAAATTTCTGATTCCTTCCGTCTACCATCCGGATAGAAATATTCTGGTCAGGGTACAGCGTGTACTCGAGAAAGCGATTTCCGCTGGGGATATCTTTTATTCCGCGAAAATCGAGAACAATTGCGTCACCTTGAATTTCAGCTTTTTCGCGAACAAAAGTTTTGAATTTTTCCGATTCTTCTCGATAAAAATCGGCCCGTTCTTTGAAGTCGGGCATGGCCAGGATCTCTTCAACACCTCTGGCGCGGAGCAGCCCGGGAAGCGTTTTCATGAGGTCAAAATTGCTGATTCTGAAGTGGCGGTGATAGCCCAGACCGGTCCTGGGATCCGCAATAAAGGCCAGCAGCATCCATCCCCGGGGATCGAGGATATCTTCTTTTGAATATTGTGCCGAATCGGCAATGTCGACGATTGTTATCAATTCTTGGAACTTCTCTAATCTTTTGGCATATTTTTCATCTGCCATGTAATATTTGTGAATAACATGCGCTGCGCTGGGCGCTTGTTCGCATGCGCCCTTGAATTTTCCTTCCAGCTGCAGGCGTTCCTGTTCGCTTGAGTGATGATCGAACCAGAGCCCGCATCCCTCAACCAGGGGGACATTGGCCAGCACATCATTCTGTGTGACTTCGACTTTGTTGTCCTGGAGATCTTTGGGATGAACGTACAGGATATCGTCAATTATCCCCAGTTCCTCGAGAATGGCGGCGCAGACGAGCCCGTCAAAGTCAGAACGCGTGATGAGTCTCATTTTATCCTCCTTTTGAACGTTTTGTTCGGACAATTAATAACTATTTGTTTTTCAAGTGAAATCTGTTGGAAAACGAGGCCTGTGACGCTGTCCGTATCGCATGATGAAATGCGGGCCCTGGAGAACAGGACTATTATTTATCAGTATCGTGACTAAAGTCAACCGTGAGAATCGGAAAATCGGGGGGAAATCGGTGCTATCCATGAAGGGCCGTTGCCCATCGGATTTTCAGCAGCGGCGTGAAACGGCCGGGCTGAAGTGGATTCTGCCGCAACAAAAAGCCCCTGGAACAGGTTAAGTTCCAGGGGCTGGGATAGGAGGAGTACAATTGAAGAAATTTTATTCAACTATACAGAATCAAAGTAATGCCACAATGTGATGTGTCAAAAAAATATTAAAAACAGTGTTTTTTTTAAAAAAGTGCTTTATTAACAGTTAAGATACGTTACACTTTATTAAGTATCTTATAAATATTTTATTAATGGAGAAATATTATGACGGATAAAATACCCCGAAACAAGGAAAACGATTATACCAGAAAAATGGTCGGTGAACGCTCAAAATTCATAAAAGAAAAGACGGGTGTTGAATTGAATCATATCACGTCATTTTCATTTGAACCATCGATGGTACCTGGCAATATTGAAAACCTCATCGGCGCTGCTCAGGTCCCGATGGGACTTGCCGGTCCCCTGCTCGTTCATGGTGAATATGCCAGGGGTGAATTTTTTGTTCCTCTGGCAACATCTGAAGGCACCCTGGTTGCCAGCTATAACAGAGGCATGAGAATCATGCACGAGAGCGGCGGAATTACGACTACAGTGAGCGATGATGCCATGCAGAGAGCACCGGTATTCATGTTTAAAGATGCACGATATTCCCGTGATTTCGGGAAATGGATCGATGAAAATTTTGAAGAGATCCGCAAACAGGCTGAAAGCACGACAAAAATCGGCAAACTTCTGAAAATTGAACAATTCCACGTCGGAAAAATAATGTATCTTCGTTTTCACTTCTCGACAGGAGATGCTGCAGGACAAAACATGGTTGGAAAAGCAACCTTTTTTGCCTGCAAATGGATTGTCCAAAACAATAACACCATTGAACGGTTTCTTCTTTCCGGAAATATTGATACCGATAAGAAGCACTCCGCTCTGAACACGTTGAGTTCGAGAGGAAAACGGGTCACGGCTGAAGCAGTGATTCCAAGAAGCCTTTTTATAGAAACGCTGAGAGTAACCCCTGAAAAAGCAGTGAATATGCGTCTGGTAAGTACCATCGGCAGCTTTATTGCCGGTGCGAACAATAACGGCCTTCATTCAGCAAATGGCATTACCGCACTTTTCATAGCGACCGGGCAGGATGTGGCGAATGTCGCCGAATCTTCAGCAGCAATAAACTACGCGGAAGTTACTGAAAATGGGGACTATTATTACATGATTGTTATCCCGTCTCTCATTGTTGCTACCCATGGTGGCGGTACCGGACTTGCCACGCAGCAGGAATCCCTCAATATCCTTGACTGCAATGGGGCGGGTAAGGCTAAAAAACTTGCCGAGATCGTCGCGGCAACGGTGATAAGCGGAGAAATATCACTGGCGGCAGCTGCAATTTCCGGAGAAGAGTGGGTGTCCAGCCATGACACTTATGGGAGAAACAGGTAAATTTACCGGAAGGTTTTATAACAGCTTCCACTCATCCATAAGAAAGCCGGGCGGAAATCATTTCCGGCCGGCTTTTTCTTTAAGAATACCGGAATATGTTTAGAAGGGTTTAAGGCATCACATGGCTTCCTTGTTGCCGGCAAAAATACCCACGGCGGCATTATTGCCGCTTCCTTGATCCATGGCCCAGGCGCCGCCGATGTGCTCGCCGTTGGGTCCGTACAGCGAACCGACAACGGACTGGTTGGCGGCATTCGTGCCGTTCAGCTGGAACGTCCCGGTGTTGATTTTAAACTCGCCGCTGGCGGCGTTAAACACACCGGTACCGGAAATATGTGCTGTCGCACCTCCTGTCCCGTAGGCATTAAGAATGAAATTGGAAACGGTTCTGGCAGCGCCGTTAACGTCGCAGGAGAAGGAACCGTTCATCTCTGTGCCACCGCCGCCGTTGAAATAGGTGCCCCAGGCGTCACCCATGTAGGTGCCGGAGATGCCGTTTACGGCGGCATCCGGGGTGACGGACCCTTCGATAAAGAATGCCTTATTGGTGACGGCGTAGGTGGGACCGGTTTCGGTGATATCGTTTTGGTCCCGAACCAGTTGGGACATTTTCCAGAATCCCCATTCCATGTAACTGTTGGTCCCGATGATATCTTCGCCCAGAACATCCATGGGGGCGCCGGTGCCCAGATCACCGGTATCGACCTGGGGGATCGAGGCCTTTGAGACGATTTTCTGGACATAGGTGGTATCGTCGGTTTGGTTGCTGGTATTGGTGACGGTTATGGACCCCAAAGGATCCACGATGGAATTGGCGCTGACCTGCGTATTTTGAAAATTGACGCGGGAGGACGGCACATAGACATCGGCCAGGAAGAACGGACTCGGGTACGGGTTATACCGTGTCAGCAATGCGGTGAAATACCCCACCTGGGGCCCCTGTACACCGGCGGCGGCTTCGACTATATTTTCCCTAAAGGTAAGTTCCGAGGTGATATCCGTGGCGGCGTTTTCATTGGTGGTCATGGTGGTGTCCGTGGCGGTGTCAGGGGCAGCATCTGTGCCGTTATCGGTCGTATCGCCTGAACCGGACGGGCTGTCGCCGCTGTCTTCGCCGGCGGGTGCATCGGTTGCCTGGATGAAATCCTGACCTAGGGCGGGCGGTGTCTCGTTCACCGGACCGATGCCGGTGGGTCCGACAATTACATCCTGTCCGGCACCCACCGTCTGGGTCGAGCCGTCTATCGTGGAGGTGACCGTTATTGAGCCGTCAAAACCGAAGACCGTGGTCTGGGTGTTGCCCTCGTTCTGTGCGAGCAATCCCGCCGGCAGATTCCCGGATACGTCCGCCAGATAGACCGGACCGGCGGACGCGCTTTTATTGTCGATTTCCTCTACCATGACACCGAACTTGGTGCCCCGAACACCCGCAACGGCGGTAGGGGTGCGGACCTGGATATCTGCCGACCGGTAGCTCAGCAAACGCATGGCATAGAACATGGCCTTGCCCTTGACGAGGTTGAAGAACGATCGTTTCTTTTGTGACGCGCGGTCGTCCGCATATTGATCGACGCTGATGCGACACTGCTCGCCCAGGGTGACGATGTCGGCAGTGGTGAACTGAACGCGGCACCGGCTCTGATCCAGGGCATAGAGGGTGTCGTGCACGTACAGACGGTCCCCGGGTGAGGCGTAATAGGCGCTTTGTTCCCGGCCGTGGCGCACGATCAGTTTGCCGACAACCGATTGGACCGTGCCGATGACGTCGGCGTCCAGCGGCACAAAGCTGTTCTGAACCGGGATGCCCTTCAAATCATCCGGCAGAGAAGGATTCTCTGCGGCCGCGTTTCCGACGGATACGAATGCAAGAATAACGACGAGAACCGGCAAGAGTGTTTTTAAAAAATTTGCCGAAAATCCCTTAGTCATGGCGTTCTCCCTTTTATACGTTTAAAACTGACATTCGACGCTGAACGTATGGGTGGTTTTGTCCCACGTGTTCAGGGCGAGATTGGATTTGTTGTCCGTATAAGCAAAGGCATAGGACACGTTAAAATATTTTGACAGCACCTGGCTTAACACCGCCGTGTAGTACTGGCGGGTATCCTCGCGCAGCTGTCCGGCATACGGAACGGCTGGGCGTTGGGATAGTCCCGCCGGGTCCACTGGCAGCCCAGATAAAGCTCTGTTTTGGTAGGAAAGCGGGTAAAGTAGTTGATCCCCAGGATAGGCGCGCGGTAGGTGTAAAAATCACTCTGAGCGTCATGATCGTCATAGGCGACGGAGCCGGTTATCATATGCCGGCGGTTGCCCAGATACACGGTCGGCGCCAGTTCGATCAGATGGGCAACGTTGTCGAAAGCCGTGCGGAAATCATCAAAAAAGCGTTCGTCTTTGTAGATATAGGTTCCTTTGAGGCTGAACTTGTCATTGAAAAAATATTCATAACTGGGATCTATATGCATAATTTCGGATAAACGGTCGCTGCCGTATTCGGTATAGGTGTATCCCAGGGGGATTTTTAAAACACTCCTGCGTTGGACCCACCAGGGTCCGGTATTGATGTCCACGGCCGAGTAATCGAACTGGCCGTATGTGTCGTAGCCTTTGAAATACGCCGATGTGCCGGTGTTCCACATCAGACCTCTTTTTTCACCGAAGTCATAAAGGGCGTTTCCGGCGAAACTGGCGACCAGGGCGTTGTCCGAAAGCTTGGCCGAGGTCGGTGCCGGCCGAAAGCTGGAACCGCCCGGCAGAGAATACACGCCGGGATCGGGAACGGCAGTGATGTTGTCATCGTACATGTAGCCGAGTCCCAGCCGCAGGTTCCAGGACCATTTGCGGGTCCGTTCTTCAATGGCGGTCAGCATGCTGTTGATGTTGGCCTTGACTTCGGGCGGCGGATCCGTTGCCAGAACGGTTTGCAATTCCCGGCGGGCCTCCTCATTGCGTCCCGTTGCAAAATAGACCGAAGCCAGTTCCAGCCGGACGCGGTTCAGACCCGGGTCGATCAGGAGCATTTTTTCAAACTCGGCGACGGCCAGGTCAGCCTCGCCGGCTTTTGCCGCGCTGGTGCCCAGCCAGAACATGATGTCCATGGTTTCGACCTTGCCGGCAATTTCCTTGAAAATCGGCAGGGCCTGGGCGAATTTACGGTCGTAATAAAGCGTCAGGGCCCTGGCCATGAACTCATCCAGGTTCCGAATTTCTTCGGGGCTCATCTTTTTGAGTTTTTCGACGGCTTCCTGGTTCACCCGGGTCGCGCCGCTGTCACCGACCGGTTGAACGGTTTCCGCAGCCGGAGAGGGGATGATAAAAAAGATCAATGCACTGAATATAATGAGTGTTGAAAAGATGCTTACGGGTCGATATTTCAGATACGGCATGACAGTCTCCACGAAACGGAAATTTTTAACGGCTTTGTTAAATAAAGACAAGAACGCATTCTTTGCAGAATTTCAAAAGTTTTTCAAGCTGATTTTCATATATGATATAGATAATCATGAGACCCCGGCAAAGCAGAACCGGATGGTATTTAATCATTAAATAGTGCCATAAACCCTGTTCCCAGTTATCCGTAGTTCCAGGTGTCGCGGACGTCTGCAAGGGAGATCACCTGGATCTTTTCGGTGAGGCGATAGGCCGCTTTCCCGGGATAAACGACCCACAGCCGTTCCAATTTAAGATCTTCAGAAGCGTCCGGGCGGGGATTGTGATCCCCAGCTGGGGGATGTCCCGTTCCAGAAAGGTCGTCACGTATTGGTTCCGCCAGAGCAGGCTTTCCTCGTCCGAATCGAAATAGAATCGGCGGCGAGCGTTCGAGCCAGTGTCGTTTTTCCGCACTGCCGGGGGCCAAGAATCGCCGTGACGGGAAATACGGACATGAACTTGGTTAATGTGGCCCGATCCGTTTTTCTGTCTATAAGGTTCACGGTCGCAGCCCATATGATCTACCTTGAAAAATCAAGCCCTATGTTTGATATTTCATTAATCAATTTTTGCGGGATGGGTATCAATAGGGTAGCAAAAAGCAAAGCGGAAATTACTTGACGATTCTTGCCATAACACGTAAAAAAAATTGCGGGTTATGCCAATATTAATCAAGTCTAAGTTTAGCTGGCTTCAAAAATCGACTTGACAATATATTTTTTTATACGTAAAATAATTGCGTGTTATTCGAATGAATGTCAAAAGCGATTGATAATGAAGCTAAGATCTTTTTTCCGCATACATCCTGTTTTTACTGTCGAGGACTTTGCTGGCTTTCTGTCTCCAGATGGAACTCACAACGTAAGAACCCAGGAATCTCTCCTTTCCTAC